>DAIEHY010000133.1 GCA_027353165.1 Desulfosporosinus sp. | reverse complement strand
TACATCGTTTTTTATGGGGTATAAAAGATTAACACCCGATAATATCTGACTTGTGTCAGGAAATTCTAGTTTCATAGAAAACTCGATAATCCCATCCGGGCGATGCGTGTAAAATCGGTAGAATATAAGCTTGTCAGTCCGGATGATGGGTAGTTCCTTAACGTGCTTAGCTAAAATTCGATCGTAGTTAACAATTTGTATTAATAAGTGAGTTCCCTTTTCCCTGAATTGTTCCAAAACCTGTTTAAGCTCCGCTTCTCCAGACACATGAGCCAACGTGTTACCTAAGCAAACAATCCCATCAAATCGTTCTTTTATCCCCCTGAGGTTCAGCATATCCGCAACTGAAAATGTAGCGTTACTTTTATTAGCCTGTGCTTTTCTTCGGGAAATCTCAATCATTTCATCACTTAAATCCACTCCATGCACTTGAGCACCTATTTGACTGATTTCGAGCGCGTATGTTCCGGTTCCACAGCCAATATCTAAAACAGAGGTCAGGGCTTCCTGCTTTAAATAGTCGTGCAAAAATGTTTTCTGTGGTCCTTTTAATGGAAATAATTGATCGTAATGTTCAGATAAAGCACGATAAAAATCCATTTCTAATCATCCTCTCCCCTTAAATAGTAGGCATAAATCTCCTAGCTTCTCTTTGACACCATTACAATATTAAACGAACCGTGTGAACTAAACTATCGTCCTTTAATGCTATGACAGGCTCCTGTAAGTTGTCACCATCTAAAGAAATGCTTTCCCATCCTGTCATTCTAGCTCTAGGATTTTCAACAATAATCTCATATTGAGTCGAATGATATTGATATGTCAAACGATAACCCGTCCAACGACTTGGAATGCAAGGTTTTAAGAACAGTTTATCTCCTTGTCGTGTAAATCCCAAGATTCCTTCTAGCCCTGCCTGATACATCCATCCTGCTGCTCCAGTATACCACGTCCAACCTCCCCGTCCTACATGTGGATATTTAGCATAAACATCTGCTGCCATAACATAGGGTTCAACTTTGTAGCGATTGACTTCGTGTTCAGTGCGAGCATGATGAATGGGACTTAACATTTGAAATAACTCTCCAGCCTTATCCCCTTCTCCCAAACTTGTGTAAGCCAAGATTGCCCAAGCAGCACCATGTGTATACTGACCACCGTTTTCCCTGACCCCAGGGACATAACCTTTAATATAACCAGGGTCAGGTATGAACTTATCGAAAGGTGGAGTTAGTAAGAGAAGAATCCCTTCTTCTTTACGCCATAAATAATGCTCTAAGGCTAACATAGCATCTTTTGAGCGGGTAGTTTTTGCTGCACCAGAAATAACTGACCAAGATTGGGCAATAGCATCGATTTGACATTCTGGATTTTGAGAAGAACCTAAGGGGGTACCATCATCAAAATACGCTCGTCGATACCAGCCACCATCCCAGCCGTGTAACTCCATATTTTGTTGAAGTTCCTTGGCAATATGACGGTATCTATCTCCTCTCTGAAGATCCTGATGACGATCACATACTCCAGCAAAGCGAATTAACGTTAGGTAAAGAAACCACCCCAACCATACACTCTCCCCTTTTCCTTTAGGTCCTATTCGGCTAAATCCATCATTCCAGTCTCCTGATCCGATCAGAGGTAATCCATGCTCTCCGAAACGCAACCCTCGTTCAATGGCACGAATACAATGTTCATACACACTGCCCTGTTCAAGGGAACTAAACGGAATAGAATATCGCTCATCCTCATCCTCTTTGAGTGGTTCATCTTCTAGGAAACCCGTCACTTCCTCCAGAATTTCTTCGTCCCCGGTACGTTCGATATAATAAGCCGTTACAAAGGGCAACCATAGCAAGTCATCTGAAAATTTCGTTCTAATCCCTTTTCCTTTACCGGCGTGCCACCAATGTTGCACATCCCCTTCAATAAATTGATGCCCACAATGCAGAATTATTTGTTCTCGGGTCGCTTGAGGAGTCGTGTAAACGAGAGCCATTACATCTTGAAGTTGATCCCTAAAACCATAGGCTCCTCCTGATTGATAAAACGCTGAGCGAGCCCACAATCGGCAGACGACAGTTTGATAGAGCAACCAGCGATTAAGCAACAAATTCATAGAACTATCTGGGGTAGACACCTTAACTGCTCCTAGCAACTCATTCCAATGGTGTGTCACTTCCTCAAATGCCTTGCTAACACGTCCGGATTGTCTATACAAAGAAATAAGTCTATCCGCTTCTTGAAGATTGTCAGCTTCACCCAGTAAGAAGGTAATCGTCTTACTTTGGCCCGGAGAAACAGTGAAGATTAGCTGGATTGCTGAACAGGGGTCTAGCCCGGCACCCACTGTTTCAGACAAAAGTTCCAGTTCCAAGCCCAAAGGATCGGCTAAACTTCTGTTTCGTCCAATAAACTCTGTACGATCTCCGGTATAACTGCTTACTGGCGCTCCAAAGCCTGTCAAAAATCCTATATGACCCGCAAACTCCTCCTGATAAGTATTTTTCGTAAAGAAGCTATTGGATTTGTGGTCATATTCCGTCACCAGATACGGAGCAGTGTACTCGCGCGCAACTCCTAGAACCCACTCGACATAATAAATGGCGCTCAAGCGTTTTTCATAGTCTGTCGTGTTCTTCAGCGTTAATTCAATAATTTTTACAGGTTCCACAACCGGAACAAATAGCCGCATTGATTGTTCCAAGCCATGACTAAAGTGTTCAAAAATTGAATAGCCCTGACCATGCCGTACTGTATAAGATCCCTTTTCACGTTTGGGATTAGCCGTAACAGACCAAAATTCCCCACTTTCTTCATCACGCAAAAATAGGACTTCTCCCGAATAATCCATAATCGGATCATTGGACCAAGGAGTCAGCTTATATTCCCGACTATTTTGAGACCAAGTATACCCGGCACCTACTTCGGACGCTTGAAAACCGAACTTAGGATTGGCAATTACATTAATCCAAGGAAGTGGCGTGTTCATCCCTTCCTGTAGTCTAATAATATACTCTTCACCATTTTCGCTAAACCCGCCGTATCCATTAGCAAAAAGCAAACGACCCATAGATTGTCCAATGACATCTACGTGATGATCCTGGCTACTCTCTTGGGTGGCTTTGAGAGCACGGTCTTCTAGACTGGATTGAGAATCTACTTTAGTCTTAATAAGTTTCCCTTTTTTGCGGATTTGAACAGTACATGATCCTCCCTCTCCTGTGAAAACAATTCTTGCCACAGCACAGAGAAGAACCACATCCTCAGCTTGAACATGGTCTTTCTGTAGCAGAAAAACGCCGCCTGGTTGATTTAAAAGATCACGAGCATGCCCCATCGAAATTAAATCTCGAAGGCTATCTTGGAAGGCTTGAACATATCCACTTTCATCCTCATTAAGAATCACTAAATCTGCAAACAACCCTTTAAGTCTCCAGTATTCATGAACCGTTAAAAGTCGGCGAACCAACTCAATATGTTCAAGTTCTTTAACTCGAACAAGAACAATGGGTAGATCTCCGGAAATAGCATAAGGCCAGAGAGAAGATTGCCCTCGGCGATTTTGCTGGATAAATTCTGCCTCATCTCTGCGGCAAGGACTGAGATAGAGCAAATGCCCTCCCAGACTTAAACTTTCGTTAGCTTGCGAGGCTGTCATATTTAAATGGCGTAGTTCCATTTTACTGTGGGTCCAGGCTAGCTCAAACGCCCGATTTACAGAGAGGGGATTTCTGTACTTTTCGGCAATGCGAATTATGTCCTGACGGCTCTCTGCATAACCGACCGAAAATGAAACCCTTGCTGTCTGTCCTGGGCCTATTCTTACTCTTTGACGCAAACTCATCATCGGATCCAACACTGCACCTACTGTATTGGACAAAGGGTGATTAGCATCTAATGCTTGAGGGTTCTTAAGGTTTCTTCCTCGTCCAATAAAACGCGCACGATCAGTTTCGTATTGAAGGGATCCGACCTTTTCCCCTTCCGTCGCAACTGTATGCATCAGCCATAAACTAGCTTGATTTTCACTTCGTGGTCTTCTTGACGCCAGTAATGAATCGTGCAGATATTCAGTCTCAATAAAAAGATTACTAAACGCAGGATGTGCCAAATCTTCGCTAGGCCTTGCCAAAACCACCTCAAAATAGCTCGTAACTTCAACGATTCTTTCATATTTGCTGTGATTTGTCAGTGAGATTCGTCGCATTTCTGCTTGATCTTCAGGGGAAACAACGATTTCCGTATGGGTTGTAATGTTACCATCTTTACGGCAGAACTCTACCTGATCAGGTGCATAGGTCACCTTGTACTCGTCGCCAGAATTTAGGCAAGGTTGATATGCCGCAGACCATACCTCACCTGAATTTAAGTTTTGAACATAGAAGAACATTCCCCAAGCATCCCGAGTAACATCCACTCTCCAACGAGAAAGACAAATATTATTGTATCGACTAAAGCCCGCCCCGGAATTCGTCATCATCACAGAATACTGACCATTCGAAATACAGTGAGTGATAGGAATCGGACTATTGACCGTTTCTAAGAGTATAAACTGATTTTTCTCCACATCAGGTCCTGTAGTTTCACGATTCCTCAGAGTATGTTCATTTTCTGGTTGTGGAATTATGAGATTAGATTCCGGAATACGTTCTTGCAGTAAAAGCTCTGTTGCTTGAATCAAGGCTTGATTATGCAGGCGGTGCTGCATGACACTTTCATGCAACACATTGTCGAGTGATAATAAACTCATGCCTTGATGATGGGCCATAAAACTCTGGACTAACTTAAACGAACGTCCAACTGGAACCCGTTCACTCGTATAATCAATCGCCTCATAAAGACCATAGCGTCCGCCAAAACCTTTATGGGCCATATCGGTAATATTCAATAAAGCTTCACGCGGCACAACCATCAGTGCCAAAAAACTTGCATAAGGCGCGATGACAAGATCCTGAATCAATCCTCGTTTTAGACCCAAGCCCGGAACTCCGAAGGCTTTATATTGGTAATTAAGTTGAGGATCAAAGGCATGAAACCCCGACTCTGAAATACCCCAAGGAATATTATGCCTCATGCCATACTTCCTTTGTACAGCCACAACAGAATGATAAGTTTCATCCAGTAATGTCCCTTCATAATTCTGCATCACCAGCAACGGCATTAAGAATTCAAACATGGTTCCGCTCCAGGAAACTAAACTTCGTTCCCCTAAGGCCACAGTTAATGAACGGCCCAACTTGAACCAATGACTATGCGGAACATCCCCTTTAGCTATGGCAAGGAAGCTGGCTTGACGGGCCTCTGAGGCCAATAAATCATAATAGGATTTATCAAGCATACTTTCCGAAATCCGATACCCGATTGAAAAGAGTTGACGTGTCTCGTCATACAAAGGCTTAAAGTCTGTCGCAGCGATAATTGCCTCAAGCCGCCGTTGAAGTTGCTCAGACCTTTGAGCATAGTTCTGAATCGTTTTTAGTACGCGTTGGATTGTTTCTTTTCCTTCTTGAGAAACTATAGTTTCGTTTAGACTATTTTTATAATAATTAGCTAGTTCAGTTCTACTTGAATTCTCTAATGACAGTTCGTTCCAATTTGTTAAGGTCCAAAAATCATCAGCAGCCAGGCTACTTGGGTAGATTGCTTCCGTCTCTTGACGAAATGTGCGAACCATTGAATCCATTCGTATTGCCCAATATTCGCTCTCTTTGGGTAACTCTTTTGCCAATAGATCTGGCCACAAAGATAGTAGGTTCCTCCAATTTGGTAGACTCCACCCCTCATTGGAATTGACTAGATCATTAAGCGCCTTCTCAAATTCCTCAAGCTCAGGATAAACTTCCCTATTTAAATCTTCAATTAATAAATCAAACGTATCCTTTAGGCCACTGACGAAGCATTGATCAATCAAGGGTTTTTCTAAGATGTCCATAAGTCCTGATTTTAAGGTCAGAAGATAGAGCACAAAATTTCCACTATCAACCGTTGAAACATAACGAGGCTCTAAAGGCGCTAGACTTTGAGTGCTATACCAATTGTACAAATGCCCTTGCCAGTACTCTAAGCTCTCAATAGTATCTAACGTATGCTCA
>DAIEHY010000132.1 GCA_027353165.1 Desulfosporosinus sp. | reverse complement strand
GCTGGATCGTTTCGAGGCTCGGAAAGCGGTCGTGAACGATTTAAAATCGGCAGGAGTCTTAGTCAAAATAGATCCCCATGCTCATGCTGTTGGGGAATGTTATCGTTGCTCAAGCGTAATCGAGCCGATGGTAAGTCGACAATGGTTTGTAAAGATGGCTCCGCTTGCCGAGCCGGCTATTGACGTGGTTCGGGATGGACGCTTAGAATTTGTGCCAGATCGCTTTGATAAAATCTATCTGGGCTGGATGGAAAATATCCGGGATTGGTGTATTTCACGGCAACTATGGTGGGGACATCGTATTCCGGTCTGGTATTGTGAAGCGTGCGGTCAGGAGATCTGTGCCGGTGTCGATCCTGTGAGCTGTCCATCCTGCGGAGCAAAAGATTTAAAGCAAGATCCGGACGTCTTAGACACCTGGTTTTCCTCAGGTCTTTGGCCATTTTCCACCATGGGTTGGCCGGAGAAAACCTCCGAGTTGGAACAGTTTTACCCGACTTCCGTTTTAGTGACGGGTAGGGATATTATATTCTTCTGGGTCGCCCGCATGATTTTCATGGCGATGGAGTTTATGAAGGAAGTGCCCTTCCCAAAAGTTATGATTCACGGACTAGTGCTGGATGCCCAAGGCCGGAAGATGAGCAAATCATTGGGCAACGGTGTGGACCCGATTGAAGTGATTGATCAGTACGGAGCAGATACCTTGCGCTTTATGCTTATAACGGGAAATACCCCAGGCAATGATCTCCGTTTTCATCCAGAACGCTTAGAAGCAACTCGGAATTTTTCCAATAAGATTTGGAACGCTTCTCGGTATGTAATGATGAATTTAGAAGATTACGTAGCGGGTCCTCGCGGAGAACTTACGCTCGCAGATCGCTGGATTCTTTCTCGTTATGCTGCTATCGTGGAGAAAGGGACAGAAGCACTAGAAAACTTTGATCTCGGTGAAGGTGGACGATTACTCTTTGAGTTTATCTGGAACGAGTTCTGCGATTGGTATATTGAGCTTACTAAGCCACGCCTTTATAACAAAGAAGATACAATAGCTCGGCATTCGGCCCAATCCGTACTGCTTGAAGTCCTTGAGGGAACCCTGCGATTGTTGCATCCCTATATGCCCTTTCTCACGGAGGAGATCTGGCAGAACCTACCGAAAGAGGACGAAGGTAGCCTCATGATGCAGTCATGGCCTCAAATACCGCAGTATAAAGACGCTGAGGCTGAAGAAAATATGACCCTGCTCATGGATACAGTAAAGGCAATTCGCAATATTCGTGCCGAAATGAAAGTCTCACCAGGACAAAAGGTGGAAATTTTGATTCTCGCTCCAGACGAGGTTCAACGTAAGGTGCTTGAAAACGGGAAGTCAGATATTTTGAAATTGGCTGGTGGAGCCAGTGTAGAACTCTTCGAATTGTTGGCAGAAAAACCATCTCAAGCAGCTAGTGCTGTCCTCGAGGGTGTAGAAATTTATCTGCCCTTAAAAGGACTGATGGATTTTGCTAAAGAGATTTCTCGTCTCGAAAAAGAGATTTCTGCTGCAACAGAGGATATTCAAAATCTGGAATTAAAATTAAATAATCCTGGATTCACCAACAAAGCGCCGGGAGCGGTCGTGGCTAAAGAAAGAGAAAGACTAGAAGCACTTTTAGCCCGCAGAGAGGCTTTAGAAGAACGCTTAAAAGAGCTAAAGTAAGCTAATCGCTATTAGCGATTAGCGTTTTTAGACAAGTTGTTATAGCCAGTTTAAAGTGATTGGTTTTGAAATCGTAAATGGCAAGTGCAGGAGGGAAAAGGGAATGTCCGAAAAGGATCTTGATCAGGAGTATGCTGAAAGTCTACAATACCTCGCAAATCTGACAACGTTTGGTATTAACTTTGGGCTGGGTCGTATCGAGGAACTTCTTAAACGGTTAGGAAATCCGGAGAAAGTTCTGCGCATAGTTCATGTGGGAGGAACAAACGGCAAGGGTTCGACCTCGGTTATGATTGCCCGTATCTTGCGGGAAGCGGGGTACAAGGTCGGAGTCTTTACCTCGCCTCATATGCACGATTATCGTGAGCGCATGGTCATCAACGGGCAAATGATCCCCAAAGAAAACGTTATTCAGGTCATTAAACGCGTACGACCGTTTTTAGAAAATATGGTCGCGGAAGGATTTGAGCATCCCACTGAGTTTGAGGTAAGCACTGCACTTGCATTACTCTATTTTCAGGAGGAAAGCGTCGATTATGCTGTCATAGAAGTTGGGTTAGGTGGGGCCATCGACTCGACCAATGTGGTGACCCCATTAGTTTCAGTGATCACGAATGTTGGGATGGATCACATGGACTATTTAGGGTCTGATGTAGTTTCCATCGCAAAGGTGAAGGCAGGGATTATTAAACCCCAATCTGTGGTGGTGACGGCCTCTGAAGACCCTGACGTGATTACCGTATTGCGTGAACAAGCGAAAGCTATCAATGTTCCACTTTGGTTAGTAGGGGAAGATGTCCACTGGGAAAGCAAATGGAGTGGAGAGCTGGAACAGGAATTTGACCATGTGGGACTGCACTCAACCTACTTGAAATTGCGCCTGCGATTAATGGGACTGCACCAGCTCCGCAACGCCGCCACGGCCATAACAGTCTGTGAAGTGTTACAAAGCGAATACAATGTTAAAATCCCCCGTGAAGCCTTTTATGCCGGATTGCGTGAAGTAGAGTGGGTTGGGCGTTTGGAATTGCTTTCTCTCAAGCCTAAGATACTTTTGGATGGTGCGCACAATGTGGATGGAGCGAGGGCGTTGGCTCAAGCACTGCCACTTTATGAACGGGAGCGTCTCATACTTTGTTTAGGGATGCTCGCTGATAAAGAGCGGGAAAAAGTTGTGGACATGCTCGTGCCCTTGGCGGATGAATTGATTATTACACGTCCAAATTCTCCACGGGCAGGGGATTGGAGAGCTCTTGGCAAATTGGCTGAACGACATGGGCGTCCGGTGACTTGCCTTGAGGATCCCAAGGAAGCGGTGATTTTTGCGCTCGGGCGTCTTGGCGAAAAGGACATGCTCTGTGTCACGGGTTCAATTTACATGCTGGCCGATGCCCGTCAAGCCTTAATCGACCAATTAAAAAGTTAACACAACGTTAACACAACATGTCCGAAATTTATGATATAATACTCGGTGGACTAGATATTTACCGAATTCTGACTCATAGCGAAGTTCCGATCCCTGTATCAGAGAAAGTTTAGGGTTGGAGGATTTAGTATGTTTAAGTTATCACCTAAAGAAGACAAATTTTATCAACTTTTTTCCGAAAACACCGAAATTATTACTAAGACATTAAAAAGACTCTATGGGATTATGCAACAGGACTGTGTTTCGAATGAAGACGCTGCTCAAATGCATCGCTTCGAAAACGAAGCGGATAATGTCACGACTCAAATTATGGAGCGCCTGAATTCTACCTTTATTACCCCTTTAGACCGTGAAGATATCTATGAACTTGCCCAAGTTCTTGATGATATCGTTGATTTCGCGGAAGGTACTGTAGAACGTATGCTTCTTTATCGAACTGACAAGCCATCCTTAGGAGCTCAAGAACTTGTTCATCTGGTATTTTTGGCAGCAGAACAAATTCAGGTAGCCTTCTCGTACTTAGGAAATTTACATTATAAGAAATCGATGATTTTGGCTGCAGCTGAAGAGATTTATCACTTAGAGAGTGCGGGGGACAAGCTTTACCGTTCAGAAGTGGCGCGGCTTTTTGAACATGAAAAAGACCCTATTGAAATCATCAAATGGAAAGAAATTCTAGAGAATATTGAGGCGACTCTAGATCATTGTGAATCTATTGCAGATCTTCTCAAGAGCGTGGTTTTGAAATATGACTAGCATCGGAGTGCTCTTAGTCATTGTGGTGTTTTTAGCCTTAGCGTTTGACTACATTAATGGATTTCATGATACCGCTAATGCGATTGCCACTAGTGTTTCAACTCGAGCTTTAAGCCCAAAGCGGGCGGTAGTTGTTGCTGCCTTCTTTAATCTTTTTGGCGCCCTCTATAGTACTGGAGTGGCCCAAACGATTGCTAAAGATATTGTCTCGCCAAAATATGCAACTCAAGAAGTTGTGATAGCGGCTTTGCTTAGTGCTATCGTCTGGAACCTCCTTACCTGGTACATTGGAATTCCAAGCAGTTCCTCACATGCTATTATTGGAGGAATGGCTGGAGCAGCTGTTGCTAAGGCTGGATTTAGCGTGTTACATTGGCAAGGCTTGGGAAAAATACTTGCAGCACTAATTTTTTCTCCTATCATTGGTATGGTGCTTGGGTTTATAATTATGAAATCGCTTACTTTCTTTTTTGGGAGATTTTCACCGTCCCGTGTTAATAATGGGTTCAAGAAAATGCTAATTCTTTCAGCAGGATTACTTGCTTTTAACCACGGCTCCAATGATGCTCAGAAATCCATGGGGATTATCACGATGGCCCTTATCGCCGCGGGGTTGCAAGCCCAAACTGTTTTAGGCCCACCACTATGGGTGAAATTTGCTTGTGCTTTTGCCATGGCTGCCGGAACCGCTGCGGGAGGATGGAAGATCATCCGGACCATGGGCGGGAAGATCTTTAAACTAGAACCCATCAATGGTTTTGCCGCAGACTTGAGTTCATCCATCGTAATCTGGTCGGCGACCGTGTTTCCGGGCCTACATCTCCCAGTCTCCACGACCCATGTTGTTTCAGGTTCCATCATGGGGGTTGGGAGCGCGAAGCGGGTTTCTGCTGTGCGCTGGGGAGTCGCTCAACAAATGCTGGTTGCTTGGCTTGTGACAATCCCAACAACTTCTTTACTTGCTGCAACGTTTTACTTTGGCTTATCAAAAGTCCTTTAAAAGGTTATTCCTTCAAAAGACCTTGGCATTATATGTTCAAGGTCTTTTTCTGCCATTTTTAACATATCTTCCGTGTAGAGAAGGTTGTCCAGAACAACGCACGGAAGGGGAATGAACTTGAAGATTATGGCTCGAATTCGAGTAGTCATTGTTTTAATTCTAGGGATAATGGCATTAGGTTTACTGACTTGGGGAATCGGGAAAATTTATTTAGAGCTTGTGGGGCAATCCAACCGTCTACAAAGTCAGGGAGCCCAGACTGGCCTGAAAGACACTAATCCAGACAATAACCTCGTATTAGTTTTGCCTGAAGTGACGTTCTGGACTTGTCAAATAGGGGTCTTTCAAACCGAATCTAATGCACAGATAAGAAAAGAGCAACTCGGAATACTGGGTTTTAATGCCGAAGTAATCACTGCTAACCCATGGGTTGTTGGCATTGGCTTGGGTCGTTCAGCGAGCGAGTTAAAAGGGTTGCGGGTATCTTTAGCGGAAAAAGGTATTACCACAGTTCCGAAACAAATAGCGCTCCCAGAACGCAAGTTTCGAGTCGCTGGGAACGGTGCTCAACTTACCATAGAACTATTGACAAATGCCAATAATGTTTTCAAGGGGGAGGGAATAGCCGAAGCACTAGACAAGGAAAATCTAGTATGGAATGCTATGGCAAGTAATCATCCTCCCCAAGACTTAGAAGTTCTTCATCAATATTTTAACTTAGTACGGGCAAAAAGGACTTCGGAAGAGCAAAAAAATGTCGGTTTATCATTATTTTATGAGTCCCAGAGGATTATAAACCTGCTCTCTGGTAAATAATAGGAGTGTAGCTATCCAAATTTTAAATTTTTTGGAAGTTAGCGCTAGGATAAAAATTGCGTTTTTTTAAGATAGTGCTATAATTAACAAAAACATATTATTCTGGTTATGCAATTCCAGCAAGAAATGAGGGAACCAATTGAAGACGCTAAAAATTCCAGAGGCAACCATTATTCGACTTTCAGTATACTCCCGTCACTTGACTGATGTTGATCGAAAAGGAATTATTACCACCTCCTCGGGAGAAATTGCTGATGGAGTTGGCGTTAGCCCTGCCCAAGTAAGAAAAGATCTGGCCTATTTTGGAGAGTTTGGAACTAGAGGGGTCGGGTATAATGTCAAGGATCTCCGCCAACATATTCTGAGAATCCTTGGTTTAAGTGTTAATTGGAGCGTAACCCTCGTCGGATTGGGGAACTTAGGGCTGGCTTTAAGCTCCTATAAAGGATTCAGAGAACGTGGCTTTGTGATCACC
>DAIEHY010000131.1 GCA_027353165.1 Desulfosporosinus sp. | reverse complement strand
GGTGAAAAAGTTCCTTATGACAAGTTGCTAATAGCCACGGGCTCTTCTCCGTTTAACCCTCATCTTGAGGGAAGTAACCTAGAGGGAATCTTTGAACTTCGGACCTTAGATGATGCTAAAGCCGTGGCTAAGTTTGCTCCAAACGTAAAATCTGCCGTTGTGATGGGTGCTGGTCTAGTAGGGCTTAAAGGAGCCCATGGACTTCATGAACTGGGGATCAATGTAACAATTGTTGGATCTGCCCCTCAAGTCCTGAGGCACTCTATTGATGTAGAATCTGCAGAGATTCTGACAAGGCGGTTAGAAGAAGACGGCTATCGTGTCCTTCTAAATACCAAAGTGACTAAAGTGCTTGGTGAGGAGGATACAGATGGACGGATGTCAGTATCCGGAGTGCTTCTGAATACCGGTGAACAGATTCCTTGTCAGATGATTATAAGAGCAGTTGGAGTTCGCCCTAATGTAAAACTGGTCAGTGATAGCGGGGTGTCAGTGAATTACGGTATTATCGTTAATGATGAAATGCAAACGTCGGTAAAAGATATTTACGCTGCGGGTGATGTTGCAGAGGCATCCGATCTCCTAAGTGGCGAAAAGAGCGTGAATGCTATATGGCCTTCTGCAACAGAACAAGGAACGGTCGCTGGTTGCAACATGGCAGGTGTTAAGCGCAAATATCTTGGTTCACTGGCTGTAAACTCTGCTGTAATCTCCGGAGTAGGGATTATTTCTGCCGGACTCGTGAATTTGCCACCAGGAGAGGGTAGTGTGCTTAAGGCATATGAGCCTAATAAGAACTTCTATCGTAAGTTCATGATTAAAGATGGGCGTTTGGTAGGAATGATCATGGTGGGCGACATCGAAGGCGCAGGTATTCTGAGCGGCCTAATTCGGAAGAGGGCTAAAGTTGACCCTAATTATCTTAATAAAATGTTAGTTAATCCAATTGAATATCCTGGGTACTTGCCGGTAGAGAGAGGGGGTCAGTAAAATGGGTTCATACGTAAGAACAAGAGCACTAACTTCAAGCAGTGAACCATTAGAACATGACGAGGAATTACGTACGTCTATTTGCTGTCTTTGTAACGGTGGGTGTGGGATAAAAATTAGCCTAGATCAAGAGGGGAAAATTAAGGCGGTTTTTGGCGACCCGGAAAATCCGTACAATAAAGGGAAAATTTGTTCTAAGCCCATGGAAATTGCCCAAACGCTTTATGGACCCTATAGGGTCAGATATCCTTTGAAAAAGGTCAATGGCACCTTTGAGAGAATCAGCTGGGATGAGGCTTTAGATCTGATCGCCCAAAAATATAATCAGTATATCAAGGAAAATGGTACAGGATCAATCGTGGGCATTACATCCAAAATTGGTGGGTCTTACAGCAAGTTAGCTCATGGCATATTTTCTGAGTTAACGGGTCTCGTGAATTATGGAACCGGACCGATCTGCACCGATTCAGAAACGAATGTACGCAAGAAACTTTTCGGAGACGGTTCTGGGACCAGCCCTCTCTCAGATGTAGTCAATTCTAAGATCCTGCTAATAGTGGGTAATAATACTGCCCAAACGAAGGCGGGACAATTCCATTGGATTACGGAGGCTAAGCGGAGAGGAACGCGAGTAGTAGTAATTGACACACGCTTTACAGAGACTGCTCAGGCGGCTGACCTATTTATCCAGATCAGACCGGGAACGGACGCTGCCTTAGGTATGGCGTTGTTGAATTATGTTATCAAGAATGGCCTTTATGATTCAACGTTTGTGTCCAAGCATACCAATGGCTTTGAAAAACTGGTACAGGATGTAAGTGCTTTTACAACAAAGCGTGCAGAGGAGATCACAGGAGTTCCCCAAAATGTTATTGAGAAATTAGCTCAAGATTTAGCTGCGCTAAAGCCAGGTATGCTCTTCGAAGGTCGGGGCATTGTTTGTGTTAATAATGCAGGAGCTTCACTTTGGGCGTTTGAAGGACTAATGGCTATACTTGGGAATATCGGAAAACCTGGGTCGGGAATTATTTCGCATATCAACAACACAGGCGGTATAAGCAATTTGATTCAACCTAACGATGTTATGAAGCCTGATCGTAAGAGATCATCAAGTGCCCTCTATAAAGACATGGAAGAGGGAGACGTGAAAATGGTTTTGATCTCAGGGAATCCCTGCGCAACTTGGCCCGATAGTGCCCGGATGAGTAAAGCAATCGAGGGCTTAGATTTTGTGGTCAGTCATACCTTGGTAATGGATGATTCCGCTGTACTGGCGGATATTGTCCTCCCTGCAACCCACTGGTTAGAAGAAGCTGGAGCCCAGCCAAGTGTGCATAGAGTCTTGCAGTGGAAAAATAAAACGGTTGAAATACGTGGAGAGGAAAAATCCGGCGGAGATTTCTACCGTTTATTGGCAGAACGTATGGGTTTGAACTCATCCTATTTCCCAGATTCTCCTGAATCAGCTTGGGAGCTAGAAAGAAAACACAATAAGAATGTCTCGGGAATTAGTCGGGAACGGATGCTTGAAACCCCTGGTGGTGTACATTTTCCCTGCTCGGAAATTGGTAAGGAGAACGAGCGCCTATTTGCTAATGGTGTTTTCAAAACGTCCTCTGGAAAAGTCGAGCTGACAGGAGTTAGTGATGCTCCCCTTGATTACGTAGATACCTTTGATGCCCCTGGTAATGCTGGACTCAGTCGTGAAGAGTATCCCTATCTGTTTAGCACCAATAAGGTGGCAAGCCACTACCATACTGAATGCCAATACAGTGATTGGGCTAATGAGATGGAACAACCTTACGTGGAGATGCATCCTTTAACCGCCTTAGAGATAGGAGTTAAGGAAGGAGATAAAGTTAGGGTGGAGACAATTGCGGGATCAATTGTTTTGGCAGCCCAGTTTACACAGTCAGTTCCGAGGGGTTTCCTCTCCACCCAACCCTATTTCGGATTACAATCTCCTTATAGGCAAGCACCAGCGAATACCCTTTTTCCAGTAGCTACCGATCCTGTTGGAGGTAATCTAGTTAGCAAAAACATCATGTGTAATGCTAAAGCGGAGGGGGTCAAGGAAGCATGAATCAGCCTGCCATGTTAGTCGACGAGTCACGATGTATTGCGTGTAAGAGTTGTACAGTTGCTTGTAAACAAGAAAATGGGCTCAAAACAGGGGATTGGTGGTTAAGAGTACGGCGGAAGGAGCAGCTAAAGGATCATTTGGTTCGATATTATGATACTCAGTCATGTAGACACTGCGCCGACCCTGTTTGCCAGGCTGTATGCCCAGTGGGAGCTATTCAACGTGGGGAAGATGGGCTAGTGATCCAAGATGATACAAAATGTCTTGGGTGTCATGTTTGTGTAACCTCATGTCCACATAATGCAATGAGGATTATGACAAACGGTAAAGTGGGGAAATGTACCCTTTGTAGTCATCGTTTGGCAGTAGGTAAAGAGCCTGCATGCGTATCTGTTTGTCCAGTTAATTCTAGAGTTTATGGAGAGCGAGAGGAACTTCTTCGTGAGGCTAATAAACGCTTGGCTGAATTAAGAACGAAGAGTATGCGCGTCCATCTCGAAGGTACGGAAAAAGAGCAGACCGTGGTAATGTATTTGTTAGTAAGGTAAAAGAATTAAAACTTAAGTTATAGGGATTTTGTTTTCTTTGCATAACTCTGGCGTAATAGCAGGTGGGTTATGCAAAGAAACTTTATTGAATATAAAATGCTCGATACGTACATTATATAGAAGTTAGTTGTTTATACGGTATAGTTCAATTATACTAATATAAAACTTAACTAAAATTGTAGTCTTAGTTAAAGGCTATTTAATTTTTAAAAAATTACTCATAAAAAGAGTTGACAATTAGTCATCGTTCAGCTATACTAAAAAAGTTCTCAAAAACGTGGCCCGTTGGTCAAGCGGTCTAAGACACCGCCCTTTCACGGCGGTTACACGGGTTCGAATCCCGTACGGGTCACCAATAAATAAGGGTGATTAGCTCAGTTGGTAGAGCGCCTGCCTTACAAGCAGGATGTCGGCAGTTCGACCCTGTCATCGCCCACCATTATCATAATTCAAAGGTCGAACTTGGCCCCGTGGTGTAGTGGTTAACATGCCTGCCTGTCACGCAGGAGATCGTCGGTTCAAGTCCGATCGGGGTCGCCATAATATCTTAGTGGTCCAACAAATGGGTAGGTGGCCGAGTGGTTAAAGGCGACAGACTGTAAATCTGTTCCGCGAGGTACGATGGTTCGAATCCATCCCTGCCCACCATTTTGAATTCGAAGATCGAGATTCGAAATACGATTCATAAGCGTATAAGAACTAAAGATCTTAGGATAAATAAAGACTAAGTCTGTGAGGGACACGACTCCTAATAGTAGCTTACCTCAAGCTTAGCAATTGTCGCGGGGTGGAGCAGCGGTAGCTCGTCGGGCTCATAACCCGAAGGTCGTCGGTTCAAATCCGGCCCCCGCAACCAAGGTATTAGGTCCTAGAGCAAATGCTCAGGCTTAATATATAGATTGGGGTGTCGCCAAGTGGTAAGGCACCAGACTTTGACTCTGGCATTCGTAGGTTCGAATCCTCCCACCCCAGCCATATTTATGGGCCATTAGCTCAGTCGGCTAGAGCACCTGACTTTTAATCAGGGTGTCCCGCGTTCGAGTCGCGGATGGCCCACCAAACATTTGCGGGTGTAACTCAGTGGTAGAGTGTCACCTTGCCAAGGTGAAAGTCGCGAGTCCGAATCTCGTCACCCGCTCCAAACATGCGCTCGTAGCCCAGCTGGATAGAGCGTCTGACTACGAATCAGAAGGCCGGGGGTTCGAATCCCTCCGAGCGCACCATAGTAAAAAAATTGACATGCCGTTGTAGCTCAGTTGGTAGAGCGTATCCTTGGTAAGGATAAGGTCACCGGTTCAATCCCGGTCAATGGCTCCAGCAAAAATGCGGGAGTGGCGTAATTGGCAGACGCGCACGTTTGAGGGGCGTGTGGGTAACACCGTACGGGTTCAAGTCCCGTCTTCCGCACCAATTAAGAAAAATTTGTGGAGAAGTACTCAAGTGGCTGAAGAGGACGGTTTGCTAAACCGTTAGGGTGGGTAACTGCCGCGAGGGTTCAAATCCCTCCTTCTCCGCCAAATATTATTCCTCGATAGCTCAATGGTGGAGCAACCGGCTGTTAACCGGTAGGTTGTAGGTTCGAGTCCTACTCGGGGAGCCATGGCAGGGTAGCCAAGTGGTCTAAGGCAAGTGGTTCATACCCGCTCATTCGAGGGTTCAAATCCCCCCCCTGCTACCACACTTGCGGGTGTAGCTCAATGGTAGAGCGCTAGCCTTCCAAGCTAGTTACGCGAGTCCGATTCTCGTCACCCGCTCCATTAGTTAATAAACCGCGCTTTAGGCGCGGTTTTTGTATGTTTAAATAACTTGGAATTCATATTAATTTGTTGCGTGTTTGGATCAACACACACTGGTCGTGAATTACGGCTATCCCATGTTCTTCTCCGTTTTTGATAGCCTCTTGACTTTCACTACCGGGCTGCATCCATACTCGCTTGATTCCAAGGTCGATACAATCTTGGACGGCTTGTTGAGTAATTTTAGGTGGAACCACAAGACTGACAGCATCAGGCCGTTTCGGTAATGAGGCTAAAGAAGGATAACAAGGATCTCCATCGATATCATCAAGACCAGGATTGATTGCATAAACTGAGTAACCCGCTTTTTTTAGTTGATTATAAACCTTGTAGCCATATTTAGCCTTGTTACTAGATACACCAATCACAGCCCAAGAATTCTGTTTTAAAAATTCGTTAATGTCACCAAGCATATATAAATCCCCCTTCCTTAATACTATAAAAATGGGATATTTCTAGGACAAAGAAGTATTAATGCCCTTTAGTTTAAATTAATTTGTATAAAATTGCAAATTAAGAGCTTTGATAACCTATCTGAAATTTTGGGGTTATTACATTATACTATTCTCTTAAGGAAATCTCATATATAGTCATTATAAAAGTTATTGTTGACATCAAACTCTAAAAATGCTATTATAACTGAGCGCCAACAAGACGCATATTGATCGAAACTGCAAGAAGTTAAGGCTTTAAGCGAATTGATCAAGACAAATGAAAATTAGTCATTGACAACTCAGGTTGAAAATGCTAATATGTAATTCCGGCCTAAACAGCCGAAAACATGATTTTTGGTCTTTGAAAACTAAACAACAAGGACAGCCAATGAGAGGAACTCGCAAGAGTTTCAAAATAAATCATGAGCGAAT
>DAIEHY010000130.1 GCA_027353165.1 Desulfosporosinus sp. | reverse complement strand
CTTGCGCCTACCTTTCTTTCATAAATAGCCGGCCTCTCCATGTGCCTATTTTCTCATTAACCTCCAAAGACTGCCTGAATAACCCGCGTCCACTGTCTTTCCCACAGTTTCTTTGTAAATGCTGTTTCAACAACGTGGCGAGCATTTTCCCCATGCAGCTTACGCTCTGGCTCGGAGTTAATATATTCCTCGATAGCCGCTTGCAAGGCATCAGCTGTCGGATTAACAATCTTGCCATTAAAATTAGGCAAGATAAGGTTAGAGAGCCCTCCAATGTTCGAACTAACTATTGCCTTGCCACAGGCCATCGCCTCAAGCGCTGAAAGTGATGTTCCCTCAGAAGATATTGAGGGAATCACGACGATGTCTGCCTCATAATAGGCACTGGGCATTTGATCCATAGGGTAATGATGATAACGAATGCGTGCCCTGTGAGGTTGGCTTTCCAGCCATCTAATCCAAGCTGATGTAAAATGATCATACGTTTGATCGATCGCAAAGTTGAAACGCAAATTTAGATAGTTCTGTAGCATTCTAGGAACTATTTCTTGCATTAGGTAGATCCCACGATAGGGATCAAACCTCCGCGGGTAAAGAACTTCGATCATTCCATCAGGAACGCGTTCCCCAGGTTGGAAAAGCTCAGTATCAACATAATTCGGGATATAGATCATTTTGTTAGCATAGCCGTGGCTCATAACACAACGGCAATAATTCAGAAAGTTGAGGTCTACCGTTACAAAAGCAGCAAGTCGCTGAAGTGCCGGGGTAATGTAGGAATTAACCATATGGGTGCCCATACTTCCATTGCTATCCGGGTCATCAAACCAAACCCCATGACTAATAGCTATGGAATTGGGGCGATAAGAACGTTGAAACCCAACCCACATATAAATCACAAAATCAGATTCTTCGAGGTCACTCCTCATGATATTTTCCACACAGTTCTCCGCTTGATCATTCCACGGATAGGCTTTAACTTTAATCCCTTCGTAATTTCTCTCCCAATAAATGTAGCCGAATTGATGAATCGTTACATCATATCCTAACTCCCGGCAGAGAAAGGCCAAATCGCGAGTATATCTTTCCACTCCTCCGAGAATCTCCAAACTCCCATTAAGCGAATAAAAGCTTTTAGTGACCAGGGATAACTTTCTTCCCATGTGCTGTTTTCCCTCTTTCTATTCCTTTTAAGCCAGTATTGCGTGTTTAGTACGTGTGCTTCGTCCGGGTCGGTATCTTGTCTAATACTGAATGGATAGCCCTAACCCTCTCAGCCCATGAATTTTCAGTGGCTACCCTTTGGTAGGTCGCCTGTTCAGATGATTTAACCTCGAGCGCAACTTCAATTTGGCCAACAAATTCCTCCGCATTTCTCCCTATGCGGATAAGAGGGGAAAGGTTAATACATTCTCGAATAGGAGTCGCTACTATAGGCACGCCGGCTGCCAAGGACTCATACATCTTAATTGGATTTGCTGACTGGGTCATATTCCGAACCTCAAAGGGTATAATTTCTACATCAAAATGCTTTACATAGGAGGGCAAGTTATTATAGAGTTTGGGCCCAAGGAAATGAATATTGGCTACACCTTTGCATATTTCTTCCCAATGATATTCCGGGCCTACTAAAACGATCCCCCACTCAGGACGTAATAGCGCTATGTCCCGAATCAGAGCATAATCAATCCAGGAAAATAAGCTTCCGTGAAAACCTACAATATATTGATGCTTTTCTTTAATGTGAGCCAAATCCTCAGGGATTCCCAATCCTTCCGCACTAAAGTGGTTAACGTCAGCCCCATTGCGAATGAGGACTGTTTTATTGGGATATCGGATCTGTGTTTGTTCCATTAGACGATCTGACGTCGTAACGATAACATCCGCTCGCTCCAAACAATCGTCAAAACCGACTTGCCAATGTGCAAATTCCTCAACATATTCGTCGATATAATCGTAGACTGTAATATCCGGATTAATGAGGGAGTGAAAACGCATTCTCTCAGGCTGGTTAATCCAAAACACAACTTTGGTATTCCTTATCATTGATTTGATCTTCAGGTCACACAGTGTAGACATCAAATCATTAGAGATACATAAATTAGGCTCGGCAAACCAGTGTATTCCCTTGCCATCAGGATTTATATTAGCAAAAATAGCTTGATCTCCTTGTCTAGCAAACTCCCTGAGAAGCTGATGTGGCCTTTGAAAAATATCATCGTGCCAGGAAACTAACGGAGGATAAATAATAGTATATCGATTTGAACTCTCACTTTTCATTTCAAGATCCCTCCTCTCCTGTCGCCTTCCTTTTCAATCAAAAAACAGTCAGTCAATCCACCTGACCAGATTTGGGCAAGGGTCCAGGATGGATTTGTACTGCTCAAGCCAGCCGTACTTACCCTCAGGATCATACGCCATATACCTTTCATATTTTCTTAATCGATCCTCAACTCGAACCCAGCCAAGATGCTTGATTTTCATGAGGTCTGTACCGCTATTCCGTAATGACCCTACATTTTGGGGTAAGCGACCACAGTGCTGAGGAGTTTCCCTCCATGTTGGCTGAAAGTTCTCAATATTTCGCACTAGCATCGGCGTGTAATATTCATGGGCCTTCCAAAATGCATCAGCTCGATAGTTTTGTTCATCCCAAAGATCATAAAGTCGAAACCCCCAGACATCGACTTCACTTTGCACCATAAGTTGATCCAAAACTTCTCGTCGAGCTCCTGAATACACTTCATCCGCATCAACAACCATAAACCAAGCGGGTTTTCTCTCTACAATCTTTGCATATAGATTTTTTCGTAAGACAATTTCGTTACTAAAATGACCATAATAGTTGGTATGAATAGTGGTTGGAATTAAACTTAAGGAATTAATCAAATCCATAGAATGATCGGTACTTTGATCATCAAGAACCACCAGTTCGTCCGCAAAAAGGTTAATATTCTCTATCACCCTGGATAAATACCGATCGGCCTCATTCTTCACGAGCATTCCAACGATCAGCTTCATTAAAATTCCTCCAAAACCTCTAGCGCATGTTGTACACGCTGAGACCAAGAATTTTCATAGGCCATTCTTAAATATAGTTGTTGTTCCTGTATTTTCACTTTAAGCACCGCTTTAATTTGACTGATAAACTCGGAACTGTTCTTTCCGATGCGCACTATCGGAGAAAGATTGACGCATTCGCGGATCGGGGTAGCTACTAAAGGAACCCCTGCTGCGAGATATTCATACATTTTAATTGGGTTAGCGGAATGAGTGACCTGGCGAACCTCGAAAGGAATCATTCCAACATCAAAATATTTGACATAGGAGGCTAATTTGTTATACGGCCTCGATCCTAAATAGTGAATATTTGGCACATTTTTATAATTATTCGGCAAACCACAATCCGGACCGATGAGTACGATTCCCCACTCGGGACAATTTAGAGCAATATCTCGTATGAGAGCAAAATCCACCCAAGATACCAGCGTGCCATGAAACCCAATAATCTGCTCATAACTTCTTCTCAGGTTCTCCAAATCAGGGGCAATCACAACATCTTTAGTAAATTGATAAATGTCCGCTCCATTAGGAAGAAGAAATGTCCTACTGGGATATTTGATTTGAGTCAGTTCCAACAAATTGTGGGATGTGGTAAAAATAACATCTCCACTCTCTAAGCCTTCTTCGATATCCTTTTTCCACTCAGCGAATTCCTCGACACCCTCATCGATATAGTCAAAGACACAAATATCGGGGTTAACAAGGGATTTCATCGCCATCGTTTTTGCGTATGTCACCCATAATACGACCCGTGTCCCCTTCATCATATCCTTAATCCGTGTATCACAAAGAGTGGATAAAAGATCATTAGAAATGCATAAATTCTCTTCTGCAAACCAATCAATGCCTCTACCATCTGGAATCTTATTGACAAAGATCGCCAAGTGACCCTGCCGGGCAAATTCTGCCATAAGTTGATGGGGACGTTGATAAATTGGCTCATTCCAACTTACTGTTGGAGGATAAATGACAGTGTAGCGTCTCAATCGTAGCACCTCTCCTTTTATTACTTTAATGTTAACTCAGAAAGGCTACCCTGTAATAGCGTATGTACGAAAAGGCTTTTCGTTCAGCCTTTTTATCGTTGGGGATCATTGTTGTTTCCCTTTTCAAGAATATTACATATCATATCTTACACGGCCGATTTCACCTTTCAGCCGATCGTGATTTCGGATCTGTAGGAGGAATGCGATTGCCTACCATAATCTATCCCCCCTCAATCCCATGGAATTGGATGTTTCAACGCCCACAACAGATTATGTGTCGATTAGCAACACTGGGCTATACGGTTCTTTATGAAGATCTCGGGAATGATTCTAAACACGAGGTTCAAGAGCTTTTTCCTTCTTTTTACCTCTGTCAAGGAATCTCAGCGTTATCCGTTCCCCACTCTCGGCCCAGGATTCTCTGGCTAACAGTACCCTCTCACATTAACTTGGTCGAGAAATACTCTCCCGATTTGATTGTATTTGATGCGGTCGATGAACCTAAGGAGGAGTTTGCCAGTTGGGCTCCCTATTATTCCACCATTCTTAACCGTGCTCAACTCGTTTTTACCACAGCTAAAAGCATTTACGACAACCTTTCCTCTCAACATCCCAATGTTCACCTCGTCCCTAATGCCGTTGATTATGTTCATTTTTCTGCTCCACTTCTGCCCAGACCTATTGATCTCCCTAAAGAAAACCCCCTCATTGGGTACAGCGGGGCGATTGCACCTTGGATCGATTGGGACTTGGTTCAATTTGTAGTTAGAGAAAACCCCGATTTGCAATTCATTTTCATCGGTTCGCTGTTTCAAATGCACAAATTCCCTCTTAAATATAGAAATGCAACTTATCTAGGTCAGAAATCTTACGCTCAACTTCCGAGCTATCTCCAACAGTTTGCTATCGGTCTGATTCCTTTCCAGCTTACGGAGATGACCAAAGGATGCAATCCTATCAAACTGTATGAATACTATGCAGCCGGACTTCCCGTCTTCGGCACTCCCCTCCCTGAGCTATTGCCCATTCCAAAGATCCACTTAGAAGCCGACTCGGCTCGTTTCTCCCTGCGCCTGCGTGAAATCGCTCTACATGGGGATAAAGGTAAGAGGGAACGGCTCGCCTACGCACAAGGCAATGATTGGGCAAACCGGACCGTACAAATAGACCAACACCTCAAAGAGAGCTTGATGATTACCAATCATCCTTCCTAGCTGATTCTTTACAAAGCTCATACTTTCTGTTTGATATAAATAATGCCCGCACTGTTTCTAAAACAGGCGGGCCGGCACTATGCTATCAAATTTTACAATGTATCGTTCATATTCTATATATGTACGGCGTTTAATTGGCACAGTCAAAGGGCTTTCATCAGACAAGGCGACTTCACTTTGATATAGAATGAGTCTCTTTTGGATTTATTGGTGTGTTATTAACCGAATCAGTCAAGCCCTCATATCATATTACTAGGTGTCATGCTTGCCAATCGTTCACATTTGAAAGGAGGGATTTGATCTTCAATGACTACACTTACCTTTTCACCAACTGAAGATGCTTATGTAGCTCAAGCCTATGGTAACCAGAATACTGGTGGTGCAACCTCACTATTTATCGGAAGATTTACGGGCCCCGGTGACAACTACCGGAGTTTTGTAAAGTTTGATATTTCAGCGATCCCAGCCCTAAGCACGATTACCACGGCCACACTTAACCTTTTCGTGTACAGGAAGGATGTTGCAGGAGCGCAAACCGCATCGATATATCGGCCTTTGACCAGTTTTAACCAGAATACAGTAACTTGGAACAATGCCCCGGTCTCCATTCCAACCACAGACGCAGTTAGTATTACTAATAACAATCTTAACACCTTTATAAGCATTAATATACTTGATTTAGTGCAGGGGTGGTATAGTGGCGCTATTACGAACACAGGAGTTGAGATCATTGGCGTTGAGACGTCGAATGCCCTAATTGGGTTTCGAAGTGAAGATTATAGTGATCCCAACCAAAGACCATTCTTGCAGGTAGAGTATGTTACGCAGGGAATCGGACCAACTGGATCAACTGGGACGACAGGTGCCACTGGGGCTACTGGAGCTGACGGCGCTACCGGGGCTACTGGTACCGCAGGCGCAACTGGCGCCACTGGGGCTGACGGTGCAATCGGCGCGACGGGTGCCACTGGTACCGCAGGCGCAACTGGCGCCACTGGGGCTGACGGTGCAATCGGCGCCACTGGCG
>DAIEHY010000012.1 GCA_027353165.1 Desulfosporosinus sp. | reverse complement strand
GCTGAGTGTTTAGGCGTAACGATAGACACTCTCAAGGTGTATGAAAATGATACTTCTCTAGTTCCGGTAAAAACGATAAGTAAAATCAACCTTTTATATAACGTGCCTTTAATGTTAATATTCATAGGAACTGAGGATAATTGTGTTTTAAATAATAGAAAACACTAAAATGAAATAAGAGGGTCAAAATAGGGTCAAAAGCAAAAAAACAAGGGTTCTCCAAAAGCGGAGAACCCTTTAATAATCATGGTCGGGGCGACGGGATTCGAACCCACGGCCTCTTGGTCCCGAACCAAGCACGCTACCAAACTGCGCCACGCCCCGTACTATAAGCACGATTAATATACTAACAAATCGATCTTGCCCTGTCAATACCTTATCGCTTGATAAAAGCGAGGGACACATTTGTGGACTTAAAACTAGGGCAATTAGATAGAAAGAATGCTCAAAGCTTGAAGGGCTTGATGAGTTCTATTATAATAATATTACTGGAATAATTTTCTTGATTAAATCTCGTTTAAGTGAATTTGATTTCTGATATCCCCTGTTTAAATGAAGCGGGTTATCATAAATGATGAATGGGGATTAAACTTAAAAAAAATTATACAAAAAATGAATGGCAATTCATTGCTAATTTTTGATGACTAAGGTAAAATATCTTATAATTAACTTTTCAAAATATTAAGTATTGGATAAAACAGAATTTTTGAGTAATAAAATTTTATGACTTAGCAAAATTAATTGAACTAGCTAAAATTTGTCATTTATCGAGATTGCTACACTTTTTATTTTACTATATACTTTATTAATAGCTGTAAAACTTTCAAGGGTGTCCGTATATAGAGGGAGAGAAGAGATATTGAAAAAAATAGGAATCGTTATGGATTCTACAGGATATCTACCGAAGGAAATCCTGGATCGATTTCATATTTGTGTTGTGCCCCTAAATGTAACAATCGGTGATGTAACTTTTTCGGAGACGGAGTTAACTAATCAAATTTATTTTGAAAAGTTAAGCCATATTCAAGGATTATCGACAACCTCTCAACCTTCGGTTGGAACATTTTTGGAAACCTATGAATCATTGTTTAAGGACGGTATTGAAGATATCATAAGCATTCATATTTCTTCAGGGATCAGTGGAACAATTCATTCAGCACTGATGGCCAAGGATTTGGCCTCGAGTCCCAATATTTACGTCTTTGATTCAAGGTCATCGGCCTTGGGCCTCGGAGTGCTTGCTTGGGCTGCTGCAGAATGGGCAGAACAAGGGTTGAGTACTTCAGAAATAATGGCGCGGCTTCCAATTCTTAATCAGCAAACTGAACTCTTTTTTATTGTCGATACACTTGAAAATTTACGCAAAGGGGGACGGATTGGAGGGGCCGCAGCGTTAGTAGGAACGTTACTGCAAATAAAACCAATCCTATACTTTAATCAGAATGCACAAATTGATGTTTTTGATAAAGTTCGTTCACGTCGTCGAGCTTGGGAGCGCGTCCTCCAAGAATTAACCAAGGCATTGTCAACTGGTAAACGCTATCGTATTTGCGTTATGCACGTTAATATACCAGAAGAAGGACAAATCTTGTTTCATGAATTGCAAGTTCGTTTTCCTGAACATGAAATTCAATTATGTGAAGCGGGAGCAGTAATTGCAACCCATGTCGGAACTGGGGCCTTTGGTCTTGTGTTTCACCCCTGGCCTTTTCCGTAATTTCCAATCTATTCAATTCTATTGCAACGGGTTTAATGTCAAAGTAGAAACTATAACTTTTTGTATGATGTTGAAAGTTATGCTAGATATAAAAAGAAAAAATGAAAAGAGAAGACCTTTATGGGATGGGACAAAAGCGATTATGCAATTAGGAATACTCAGAATATTACGTTAATTCACACAATTGATTTAAATAATATATAAAGTTTATAAGTTTTAAAAAAAACTTTAAATTAATAGATAATATATTCAGAAAGTTTGCAGGATTTTGCAAACAAAAAAAGAATATGTTAATCAAGGAGATTAGTTGCATTAGGAAGTCTCATAAATATACACCTAGAAGGAGTTGAAGCAGGTTGAAAATAGCAATCTCTGGTAAGGGTGGTGTAGGGAAAACTACCTTCGCAGCAAATTTTGCTCATTGGCTCTCTCAAAAAGGAATCACTGTTTTAGCTGTGGATGCGGATCCAGATGCAAGCCTCGGGACAATCTTGGGTATCTCCGAGGATGTTCTTGCAGATCTCAAACCGATTGTCGACATGAAAGAACTAATTGAAGAGAGAATGGGTGGAAGCGGAACTTATTACCCATTGAATCCCCAGGTTGACGACATTCTTAATGATTACAGCATTTCGATCGGTGACATAAAATTTTTCCGAATGGGTAATATCAAAGGTGGCGGAACTTCCTGTTATTGTAAAGAAAATAGCTTTCTGCAAGCTCTAGTCAATTCTTTGATCCTTGGAGAACAAGATACAGTTATTTTAGATATGGGCGCTGGCATAGAACAGCTTACTCGAGGTACTGCCTTGGGAGTTGATATTCTTGTTATTGTCACTGAGCCTTCCAAGGTGAGTGTACAAACCGTAAAAGTCATTCAAAAACTTGCTTCTGAATTGGGAATTCCACATGTAGTTGTGATTGGTAATAAAGTACGTAATTCCAAAGATGAAAATTTTCTTAGAGACCACATTCCCTCAGAACAGCTTATTGGTATTATCCCTTATAGTGACGAGCTGCTGGAAATGTCCATAAATTCAGGCGGTGACGAGTTGCCTGGTGGGTCTCTGGGAGTTATGCTCAATAAAATTTACCAAAAGATAGTTAATGAAGGGAGTTGACAGAGGTTTTCGTTAGTAGAGATGTGAGTATAAGTAGAAGAGACAAGATCTTAAAAAAGAGGAGGGTGTAATATGCCTAGATATCGGGATTTAACCCATACTGCCCGACCATCCGACGCACCGCGAGTCGTTGACCCTAAGAATCCCATTCGTACTACTGACCCCGGTGCACTTCAAATGTTAAAGTTAATTGAGGAAAGAAATATCGAGACGGTTTATGACCGTGTAGTTGCCCAACAACCACAATGTGCGTTTGGATATAAGGGAATATGTTGCCGAATTTGTATAGCTGGTCCTTGTCGGGTCAAAAAAGAGGACGGTCCTGGTAGTCGTGGAATTTGCGGAGCATCCGCTTTCACGATTGTATCGCGCAATCTTGTCCGATATATTGCCGGGGGTACAGCGTCTCACTCTGAGCACGCTCGTCATATTCTGCATACTGCACATGCTTTAGTTGAGGGTCATGCTGACGATTATGAGATTAAATCACCGGCTAAGCTTATGAAATTAGCTCAAGATTTAGGGGTTGCTACTCTAGATCGTGAGGAAAAAGAAGTTCTAAAAGATGTTGTCGAAATTGGATATTCTGATTTCGGCCGTTATCAAGATCGACCGCTAGCTTTCTTAGATGCTTTCTTGACGGAAGGGCGACGCAGGAAGTTCCACCACACCAATATTATGCCAAGAGCTATTGATGGTACTGTTACTGAACTATTAGCTCAAACGGCTATGGGAGTTGACAGTGATCCTGTCAATATCATTTTTGGAGGACTTAAAGCTGCTCTAGCCGACTTGGGGGGAGAGTATATTGGAACAACCCTTAGTGACGTTTTATTCGGAATCCCTGAACCCATCGTTTCAGAAGCAAATCTGGGCGTAATTAACCCCAAAATGGTTAATATTGCGGTTCACGGACATAATCCAGTCTTGAGTGAAATGGTCGTTGCCGCTGCTCGGAAAATGAAAGCTGAAGCTGAGAAAGTGGGAGCCGAGGGAATCAATATCGTAGGGATTTGTTGTACTGGTAATGAGCTGTTGATGCGTGAGGGCGTCTATCTTGCAACTTCTTCAGCATCCCAAGAAATGGCAATTATGACCGGCGCTTTAGATGCGATGGTCGTAGATATTCAGTGTATTTACCCTTCAGTTCAGACTGTGGCAGAATGTTTCCATACTAAAGTTGTGACAACTGAAGCTATTATGAAGATTCCTGGAGCTCAACACATCGCTTTCAATACAGAAACAGCCATGGAAGATGCTAAGAAGCTCATTGCTATAGCCATTGAAGCTTATAAACATCGGGATCCTAAAAAAGTTTCTATTCCTAGTGAACGTCATAAGCTTGTAGCTGGATTTAGTGTGGAAGCACTAACAGAAATCTTCTCAAAAATAAACCCTGATCGGCCGATCTCTGTTCTGACCGATGCTATCCAGAGCGGACAAATCAAAGGGGTTGCTCTCATGGCTGGTTGCAATAACCTTAAGCGTTTACAAGACGAATCCCATATTACAGTCTTAAAAGAACTCGTGAAAAATGATGTTTTTGTGATTGCTACAGGTTGTTCTTCGGGTGCCTTTGCGAAATTTGGACTGATGTCGCCTTTAGCAGTCGATACCTATGCTGGTGAAGGTCTTAAATCATTTATCCAAACATTAGAAGCCGCAAACCCGGAATTATCAACAGGATTACCTTTGGTCTTCCATGTCGGCTCCTGTGTAGATAACAGTCGCGGTATAGATTTAGCTATGGCAATGGCCAATGAATTGGGTGTTGATGTACCGAAAGTTCCTTTTGTGGCCTCTGCTCCAGAAGCTATGCATGAAAAAGCGGTTGCTATCGGAAGTTGGGCAGTCACAATGGGACTACCGGTCCATGTAGGTTCTATGCCTCCTGTTGAGGGAAGTGACTTGGTCTATGGTGTTACGACCCAAATTGCTCACGATGTTTTTGGCGGAAACTTTATTTTCGAAGTGGATCCAGTTCTTGGAGCTCAAAAACTCCTGAATGCTCTTGAGTATCGGACTTGGAAATTAAAAATTCATCAAAAGACAGCGGAAAAAAATAGCACAGCAATAGCTCAAGGTTGGTAAGAAAGGAGGAATGTTTATGTCTATGGAGGATATTTACGCAGGCGCAATTAAGGACCCCAGTAATCAACCTAAAAAACTCTTACGCAGAGTCTACGACGGTACCATAATTGCCATGACTTATGCAGAAATCCTGTTGAATCGTGCTCTTAAAGACTTTGGCAGCGAACAGATTATTGGTTATCCAGATACTGCCTACCATCTACCAGTTATCACATGTCTTTCTGGTGAAAAAGTTACTAAGCTGGGTGAATTAGTGCCGATTTTGAATCGCATGCGTAATCAAATTCGCACAGACCTTAACTTTGATAATGCAAGGCTGTGGGGTGAATCCGTTCTTTATGCAGCTGAAATCATTGAGACACTTAATTATCTGCGTGGGGAAGAGCCCAAAGTCAAGCCTTGGACTGGATTCTTAGGCGACCCAATTGTTCGGAAACATGGGATTAAAATGGTTGACTGGACCATTCCCGGTGTTGCTGTCATTCTAGGGCGAGCTAAAGACTCTCAAGCTGCGAAGAAAATTGTTGACAATCTCATGGGTAAAGGGTTCATGATCTTTTTATGTGATGAAGTTATTGAACAGTTGCTTGAAGAAAACGTAAAAATCGGTGAGGATTATATTGCTTTCCCCTTAGGAAACTTTACTCAGATCATTCACGCAGTGAACTATGCGTTCCGTGCTGGCTTAGCTTTTGGCGGAATTCCAGCTGGAGAACGAGAAAATCATCGTGATTATCAGCGCCGTCGGATTCGGGCTTTCGTCTTAAATCTTGGCGAACTGGATGATGTAAAACTAGCTGCTTCAATGGGCGCAATTTTCATGGGCTTCCCAGTCTTGACAGATCAGGTACTCAGTGATGATATGCAAATCCCTGATTGGTATATTTCCGAGCCTGATTATGAAAAAATAGTCCCTCTGGCCTTGGAAGTGCGAGGGATCAAATTAACCAGCGTCGAATTACCGATCCCGGTTAACTTCGGACCAGCGTTTGAGGGCGAAACAATTCGCAAAGGGGATACCTACGTCGAATTCGGTGGTGGACGAACGACTGCTTTTGAACTTGTCCAAATGGTTGGACCGGAAAATATCGTCGACGGTCAGGTCACGGTTATAGGTCCCGACATTGATACCGTTCCTGAGGGAACCAAACTTCCTTTGGGAATTAAAATTGATATCTATGGACGAAAAATGCAGGCAGATTTTGAAGGAGTTTTCGAACGTCGAATTCATTATTTTGCAAACTATGGTGAAGGCGTTTGGCATGTGGCTCAACGTGATTTGTGCTGGGTCCGAATTTCTAAAGATGCTAGAGCAAAAGGTTTCTTAATGAAACACTTTGGGGATCTTTTAATTGCTAAGTTAAAAGAAGAATTCCCGGCAATTATTGACCGTGTTGAAGTAACTATTATGCTCGACCAAGCTGCGGTTGATGAAGGCCTTGTTCTCGCGCGCGAACGTTATAGAGCTCGAGACGATCGCATGAGGAGCTTGACAGATGAATCTGTTGAAGACTTCTACTCCTGCTTGCTCTGTCAGTCTTTTGCTCCAAACCACGTTTGCATCGTTACGCCAGAACGGGTTGGTTTGTGTGGTGCAGTAAGTTGGTTAGATGCCAAAGCATCCCATGAAATCTCTCCAAATGGTCCAAATCAACCGATTCCTAAAGGGCCGGCCATTGATGAGTTAAAAGGTATGTGGCATAGTACAAATGAGTATTTGTATAAAGCTTCGAACAACACCTTGGAAGAGGTTAATCTTTATACTCTCATGGATAGACCGATGACCTCATGCGGTTGCTTTGAGGCCATCATGGCTATCGTTCCTGAAGCAAACGGTCTTATGATCACGACCCGTGAACATTCAGGAATGACCCCTTGTGGAATGACTTTCTCCTCACTAGCTGGAACATGTGGTGGAGGGATGCAAACCCCAGGATTTATGGGAATTGGCAGAACTTATCTGCTCAGTAAAAAATTCATTCCTGCTGATGGTGGACTTGCTCGCATTGTCTGGATGCCAAAAGAACTGAAAGAATTCTTGCGTGAGGACTTTGTACAACGCTCCATCGATGAAGGTTTAGGGGCAGACTTCATTGACAAAATTGCCGATGAATCAGTTGGTTCCACGGTAGAGGAAATCATACCTTTCCTAGAGGAAAATGGACATCCATGCTTTAACCTTGAATCTCTCATGTAATATTTGCTCGCAGGCAACAAGGTCCCAACGATAAATTTCAAGGGACCTTGCTAGTCTGCTACTATCCTATATCGATTAGAAAGGGGATTTAAAATGGCTCTTACAGGTTTAGAAATCTATAAACAACTACCCAAGAAAAACTGCGGAGAATGTGGTGTGCCAACTTGCTTAGCTTTTGCCATGGCTTTGGCGTCAGGAAAAGCAGCGTTAGACGCTTGCCCATATGTCACTGAGGCTGCTCGTGAAAACCTGGATTCTGCAGCGGCTCCCCCGATCAAAGCTATAAAATTTGGCAAAGATTCTGTTCTCGGAGATGAAACAGTCCTTTTCCGTCATGATAAGACGTTTTATCACCCAACGACGTTATTAATTCAGGTCTCTGATACCCTTAATGATGATCAATTGAATGCTAAAATTCAGGAGATCAAGGGCTTAGAATTTGAGCGTGTCGGTCTCCAATACAGCTTAGATGGCGTGGCTATTGTTCAAGAATCTGGAGATGCTGCCCGTTTTGCTAAGGTAGCAGCTACTGTAGCAGAGGCTACTGATAAATCATTACTTCTGTTAAGCAGCGATGTTGGAGCTTTAAAAGCGGCCCTTGCACCTTTGGCAGCCCGTAAAACCCTGATTGGAGCAGCAACATCAGAAAATTATGAGGCTATGGTCAATCTAGCTAAAGAAAACTCGGTTCCTGTCATCCTTAAAGCTGATGGACTTGACGCCCTCGAAGAACTCGTCGTTAAAGCTCAAGCCTTGGGTTATAAAGAATTTGTCTTAGATCCTGGAGCAAGGACTCCTGTTCAGACGTTAGCTAATCTTACCCATCTGCGTCGTTTAGCTATAAAGAAAAAATTCCGTCCATTTGGTTATCCGGTCATTGCTTATACCAGCAATTCTGAGCCAATGGAAGAAATCATGGAGGCTTCAGTCTATGTGGCTAAATACGCCAGCGCTGTAGTCTTAAAAACCAGCAAGAAAGCTCACGTATTACCACTTATGACTTTAAGACAAAATATTTATACTGACCCACAAAAACCGATTCAAGTTGAGCCAAAACTTCATTCTGTAGGAAATGTCAACGAGAACTCACCTTTCTACATTACGACAAACTTCTCCCTAACGTATTATAGTGTCGAAGGAGAAGTAGAAACCTCCAAAATTCCTAGCTATATCCTACCGATCGATACAGACGGGACCTCGGTTCTCACAGCCTATGCCGCAGGTAAATTTGAGCCTGAGAAAATCGTTGAAGCAATGGTTGCTTGTGGTATCGCTGATAAAGTTAAACACCGTAACGTGATCATTCCAGGTTATGTCGCCGTTATTTCAGGAAAACTCTCAGAACTTTCCGGCTGGAAAGCAGTGGTTGGGCCACGTGAGTCAAGCGGAATTGTTTCTTTCTCTAAATCCTTAACCTAAGTGTTTTGGGTATAGATACCAATTATGCTAAGATGAGAGCTAATATCTATTCTTGATTAACCGATTTCAGTGGGCTATCTTGGTAAAGTAAGGAAGTGAAAACGTTGACACAATTTCAAGTAAAATTCATGCCAGATAACCGCGTTGTGGAGGTAGCTCTTGGAACATCTTTGCTCGTTGCTGCTGCGAAAGCGGAGATTTTCATCAAATCCGGGTGCGGTGGTAAAGGGACTTGTGGAGCTTGTAAGGTAGTCGTGGCAAGTGGGGACCCCTTAATAAATGGAACCGGAAATTTAACACTTGAACAACTTTCTCAAGGGGTTCGACTAGCCTGTAAAACTATGATTCAAGGAGATATGATCGTAGAAGTACCGCCTGAATCTAGGTTACAAGAACATCAAGTTTTAATGGGGGATGTCCAAAAGGGACTCTTACAGGAAAGCGAACATGATTTACTCGAACGATTAGGGTATCACCCTTTAGCAATTAAGCAGAGGATTTCACTTTCCAAACCGACTTTGACGGAAAATTCGAGTGATTGGGCTCGCCTAAGCTTAGAACTTCGTCGAGTTTTAAAAACCGGAGATAAACCCCTTCAAATTCCTTTGTCCGTTCTCAAACATCTGCCAGAAGCTCTCCGCAAAGCAAATTGGGATGTATCCGTTACTCTTACCGATACTGAGGCAGGTTATACTATTACTCACATTGAACCTGGAAATGATGATGCTCCCTATGGAATTGCTATTGATATTGGTACCACGACAGTGGTCGTTTACCTCGTTAATCTCTTAACGGGTGAAATTGTCGATCAACAGGGTACTTACAACAAGCAAGCGAAGTTTGGAGATGACGTAATATCCCGTATAGTTTATGCGGTTGAAAACGAACAAAACTTGCAAGAGATTAGGAACGCCGTGGTAGAAACGATCAATGGACTTCTAGACAAGATTCTAGCTCGACAGTCATTGAGTAATAAGGATATCTCTAGCGCAATGGTCGCCGGAAATACAACTATGACACAATTGTTTTTAGGTGTCGATCCTCGGTACATTCGCTTAGAACCTTACATTCCTACCATGACATCGATTCCTTCTTTTCCTGCTCGTGAAATCGGACTTCATATGTTGCCTGAGGCTTTGGTTCATTGTTATCCCTCGGTTGCGAGTTATGTCGGGGGAGATATTGTTGCTGGAACACTTGTCACGGATTTAGCCAACAACGAAGATATTGTTCTCTTTATCGACATTGGCACGAATGGAGAAATTGTCCTCGGAAATCAAGATTGGCTTGTTGCTTGTGCTTGTTCCGCGGGTCCAAGCTTTGAAGGTGGCGGTATTACATTTGGTATGCGGGCCATGCCAGGGGCGATTGAACGGATTATCATTGATCCTGAATCGTTGGATGTATCCCTGAAGGTGATTAACAACCAAACACCTGTCGGAATATGCGGCTCGGGACTTGTGGATTGTATAGCCAAATTACTCGGTGCTGGTATTATTGACCGCGCAGGGAATTTCCAGTTAGGACATAAATCGGGCTCAGGACGATTACGAGCAACGGCCGATGATAAAGAATTTGTTCTAGCTTGGGCTTATCAAGCCGGTGGGGAAAAAGATGTAGTTATTACAGAAAATGATGTCAAGAATGTTATTCGCGCCAAAGGGGCGATTTATGCTGGAATTCGTTCCTTATTGAATATGGTTGCTGTGGATATTGACATGATTAGCAAAATTGTCATAGCAGGCGGTTTTGGGAATTACCTTAATATTCATGATTCAGTTCAAATTGGTCTGTTGCCGGATATCGAGCCGGAACGGTATGTGTTTATTGGTAATGCGTCCGTAAAGGGTGCCCGTCTTGCCTTATTATCACAGAATGCTTGGCGAGAAGCAGATGAATTAGGTCGAAAAATGACCTATGTTGAGCTATCCGTTGGAGCTACCTATATGGACGAATATATGGCCGCCTTGTTTTTACCCCATACGGATATTTCTCTATTTCCATCTTTTCAATAACGTTATAAATGGAGGTCAATATGTCTAAATATATAGCCGTTGCAGGTAAAGGTGGAGTAGGAAAAACCACATTCACCGCTTTATTATTAAGGCAAATGGTTCACCGTAAACAAGGAACTTCAATCTTGGCTGTCGATGCAGACCCCAATGCAAACTTAGGCGAAGCTTTGGGCTTAACTGTTTCGTCGACAATCTCGGAATTGCTTGAACAAAGTAAAGATCCCAAAGCGATTCCTCAAGGTATGCCCAAAAATATCTTTATCGAATACAAACTCCAACAATCATTAGTTGAATCAAAGGAAATTGATCTTCTGGTTATGGGTGGGCCACAAGGTGCAGGGTGTTACTGCTATCCTAATGATATCTTGCGTAAATATCTTGAGACCATCGGAGAAAACTATGATTTTGTTGCAGTTGATTCTGAGGCTGGTTTAGAACATATCAGTCGAAGAACGATCCCCCATATCGATGTGATGTTTGTGATTAGTGATTCTTCAGCAAGAGGCATTCGTTCGGCAGGAAGGGTCCACGATCTTATACGAGGACTTAAATCAGCCGTACAAACCATCTACTTAATTGTCACTAAGACTACAGAAGGCAGTATAGATTCCTTGAGCGAAGAAATTGAACGAACCGGTCTCACATTGATTGGTGATATCCCATTAGATCCGTTAGTTGTGGAATATGACTTGGCAGGTAAACCATTATTTGATTTGCCTGATGATGCCGTCTCGGTCAAGGCTGTAGAAAGCATTTTGAACCGTGCCGGAATCTTTAACTAGAAAGGAGAGAAGTTCATGTCCGTAACATTAGTGAAAGAAAAATATTCCAGTAAGGTTGGAGAGGTAGTACTCGGTGCAACTGCTGAACAGGGAGGAACAAGAACCTCCACAATTACTGTTGGAGGGGATAGTGCCTTACCTTTTCTCCACTTTGAAGGAGAAATGAAAAATCGTCCAGTGATCGCCATGGAGGTCACGGACACTGTGCCCACTTGGAATGATTTGATTAAGAATCAAATTGGGGATGTCATTAATGATCCAGCAGCTTGGGCTAAAAAATGCGTGGACGATTTTGGCGCTGATCTTATCTACCTAAAGCTTAATGGCGCAGATCCTGAAGGAGTAAACCGTTCCCCAGAAGATTGTGCTCGAATTGTAAAAGATGTCTTAGCAGCGGTTGGAGTCCCCCTTATTGTTGAAGGGTGCGACGATGCCCAAAAAAATAACGAGATTATGACTGTTATCGCAGAAGCTGCAGCCGGTGAAAACCTTCTGATCGGTATTGCTGAGCAGGATAACTACAAGTCTATTGCTGCAGCTGCGATGGTACACAAACATACGTTGATTGCACGTTCACCCCTAGATATTAATATTTGTAAGCAACTCAATATTCTAATCCATGAAATGGGACTACCCCTCAACAAAATTGTGATTGACCCTACAGTAGCAGGCCTTGGCTTCGGAATTGAATACGTTTATTCAATCATGGAACGGGCACGCCTTGGAGCCTTAGCTAATGACAAAATGCTTTCTATGCCGATCATTTGTACGGTTGGCTATGAAGCCAATCGCTGCAAAGAAGCTTATGCCTCCAATGAAGAGTTCCCTGGATGGGGAGATCTCGAAGACCGCGGAGTGCTTTGGGAAGCTGTAACTGCTTCGGGTGTTCTTCAAGTCGGAGCCAGCATTCTTGTGATGCGTAACCCTGCTGCCGTAAAGGTAGTTCAAAAGAACATTGCTGATATGTTCAACATGTAGGATTAATTTAACAAGAATCATTTATATGTTCGAGTCATGGCAACAGCGCTTAGGCAGTCCATGACTCTCAGGAGCACTTAATTAATATGAAAGGACGTGACCGAATGCTTATTTTTGGCGAACGGATCAACGGTATGTTTACTGATATTGGAGATGCACTTCGCAATAAGGACCCCAAGGCGATACAATACTGGGCAGTGAAACAACAAGAAGGAGGAGCTCACTACCTTGATGTTAACTCAGGTCCAGCCATTCCTACAGAAGAGCGAGTTGCAGCCTATGAATGGATGGTTAATGTCATTCAAGAAGTATCTGAATTGCCTCTTGTTTTAGACTCAACAAACTATAATGCCATTGAAGCTGGTTTGAAAGTTTGTAAACGCCCAGCGATTATTAACTCTTGTCCAGCAGAACAAGCGAAAATTGAGCGTGTTTTCCCGATGGCAATTCAATATAACGCTGGTATTATTGGTTTGACCATGGATAAGAAAGGGATTCCCAAAGACGCCGAAAACCGTGTAGCATTTGCCATGGAATTGGTAGCTGCTGCGGATGAATATGGTTTAGCGATGGAAGACCTATTTATTGACCCTCTGATTCTTCCGGTTAACGTCGCTCAAGAGCATGCGCCAGAGGTTTTAGAATCCTTACGTCAAGTAAAAATGCTTGCAAACCCGGCACCTCGCACAGTTCTTGGTTTATCCAATGTTTCACAGAAATCACCAGATCGTAATTTGATCAATCGAACTTATTTGGCTATGGCAATTGCCTCTGGCCTTGATGCTGCGATTATGGACGCTAATGACGATGACCTTGTCGATGTAGCGGCTACTGCTCAAATCCTGCTCAATAGGAGTGTCTATGCAGATTCCTATTTAAAAGTTTTCCGTGCTCGCTAATTTCTTTTTTAAACAAGGAGCCATTTAATATTAAACATCCTAAGCAATCCAAAAGAAGCGATATTAGGTCGTCTACGACCCGATATCGCTTCTTTCTATCACATACTCTGACAAATCAAGGGTAACTTAACGTTATAGCTAACACTATTTTATCTGGAGGAACCGCAACAGCCTTTCAAAATGTAAATGTTCCAGCGAATAGGAAAGAGGTCCTATCTTTAGTAACATTGTTGGATATTTCTTGTGAAGAAGTAGGAAATACTATTTCTATGTCGAATTAATAAAAATAGGCATTTAGGATTAATAATCTACATTGAAATGAGGAGTCGTTTTGTTGGATCAGTTGGGAGAAATCTTAAAGAAAACATTATCAGCAATCGAATCAGGAAAAGAAGAAATTTTCTTAATAGCGGAAACATCGCGTACTGAAACGCATCGACTGATTGCTGAACTCTCTCAACTTAAAAGTGATATTAAAGAAATAATTTCCCAAGTGGATAAACAAGAAAAGATAGATCGACGCATGCGTCATAAACTTATGGAAGTAAATCGTGCTCATCACATTCACACCCAAGAAGAAATGATCGAGACCTATGCCGAAGCAAAAGATGCACAAGTGAAATTGCAACTTTTACAGCAGAAGGAAGTTCAATTACGTAAGCGTAGAGAAGATCTGGAACGTTCCTTGCGTCAGATGCATGCAACTATTGAACGTGCCCAAAATCTAATGACTCAGGTAAGCATGGCAATCGGATTATTACAAGGCGGTTTAGCTGAAGCTCTAATACAAACTCAGAGCCATGAACAACGCTTTGAAATGGGTTTAAGAGTCATAAGAGCACAGGAAGAAGAACGCCGTCGAGTGGCAAGAGAAATTCACGATGGACCTGCTCAAACACTGGCCAATATCGTTTTAAGGCTAGAAATTGCTGAAAGGTTACTCGAATTAGATCCTAGCCGAGTTAAAGCGGAGTTAGTTGATTTAAAAAGTTTAGTTCGTGCAAATTTACAAGATATTCGTAGAATAATCTTTGATCTTCGACCGATGGCTTTAGATGACTTAGGTATCGTACCAGCAATTTCGAAATATCTTGATAACTTTCAGGATACCTATGGTATAAACTGTATATTGCGGATTGAGGGGCGTGAAAAACGGCTTCTTCCCGCTATGGAAGTTGCCCTTTTTCGTTTAGTTCAAGAGGGAATGACGAATGTTGCTAAACATGCCTACTCGTCTAAAGTAGAAGTTATGATAATATATCAAGAAGAATGGACCATTGCGCGGATCCATGATTATGGAAAAGGGTTTGATGTTAAATCTGCCATGAAAGCACCAGGGGAGCATTTTGGACTAGTAGGAATGCGTGAACGTGTTGAAATGTTCTCAGGACATTTTTCCATCCAATCTAGTATTGGCAAGGGTACTTTAATAGAATTGTCAATTCCAACAAGTCAGGAGGGAGGAACGACAACTTGATACAGATCGTAATCGCTGATGATCACCCCCTATTAAGAGAGGGACTACGTAGAATATTAGAATTTGAGAAGGGGATCGAAGTTGTTGCTGAAGTAGGGGATGGACAAGGCGCCATAAATATTGCCCGGAAGATGAAATTTGACATTTTACTCATGGATCTTAATATGCCTGTTGTAAATGGCTTAGATGCTGGACGTGTTATTCGCCGGGAATACCCAGATATTGGGATATTAGTGCTGACGGTTGATGATTCTGATGAAAAAATTTTACAGGTCCTGCAAATTGGAGTAGCAGGTTATTTGCTTAAAGATGTTGACTCAAAAACATTGGTTCAATCAATACGCAAGGTATTCTCTGGTGAACCGATCTTATCTCCAGCTGTTACTGGTAAGTTAATGGAGCAGTTAAGTAATCCAACCCCTTTGCCAGATAATTGTGGACTTAGTGACCGAGAAATGGAAATTCTTCATTATGTTGTACAGGGGTCATCAAACAGAGAGATTGGCACCTCATTATTTATTAGCGAAAAAACTGTTAAAAATCATCTATCCAGTATTTATCGCAAATTATCTGTAGACGATCGCACCCAAGCAGCTTTAAAAGCCGTTAAATTAAAATTTTTTGTGCTTGACTAAATCGTTATAATTTTATTATGATTGCCAATTTTCGGACAAACTAGTAAAATAGTAAGAGTAAGTTAAGTCAGTGAAGGCATAATTTTTGGAGGCTTGATTAAATGAAAATTAGTTTTTTGGGTGCAGCGCAGGTTGTCACAGGTTCCTCCTTTCTAGTGGAATCAGGTGAATCACGTATTCTCATAGATTGTGGAATGTTTCAAGGGTCTAAATCGCTGAAAGAGTTAAATTATTGTGAATTTCCTTATAATCCTGCAGATCTCGATGCAGTTATTTTAACTCATGCACATACGGATCACGCAGGTATGCTTCCGAAACTTGTAAAAGCCGGTTTTAAGGGTAAAATTTGGGCAACCCCTGAAACTATTAAGTTATGTTCAATTATGCTTCCAGATAGTGGACATATACAAGAGATGGAAGTTGAACGTAAAAACCGAAAGCGTTTAAGGGCAGGTCTACAACCTTTAACTCCAATCTATACCGTCCAAGATGCAATCAATACTATTCCGTACTTTCAAGCGAACCCTTACCATAAAATTATTGATTTAATTCCAACGTTATCATTTGAATTTTATGACGCAGGTCATATTTTGGGTTCCGCTCATGTGTTAATCTATGCTAAAGAACAAGATTTCACAAAAACTATTGTTTTTTCGGGCGATATTGGAAATATAAACCAACCCTATATTGAAGATCCTAGTATTATTAATGCTGCGGACATTGTTATAATGGAAACTACCTACGGAAACCGTCTTCATTTCGAAGGTTCAGATACAATAAAAACAGATCGCTTAGAACAGCTTGCTGAAACAATTCGAACAACACATCAAGCTGGAGGAAATTTAATTATTCCTGCTTTTGCAATAGAACGTACTCAAGATTTACTTTTTTATCTTCGAAAATTGCAGAACGAACATCGCATACCTACTTTACCAGTTTATATAGATAGTCCTTTAGCCATTGCTGCAACTAAGATATTTCAAGAAAACACAAACCACTTTGATCAAGAAACACAAGACTTAATTAGTCAGGGCGGTAGTCCTTTAACAATGCCTAACGTCCATTTTAGTCAGACCGCTGCCGATTCAATGGCTTTAAATCAGATTGAAGGTGGGTCTATTATTATTGCCGCTAGTGGCATGGCTGATGCAGGTCGGATAAAATATCATCTTAAAAACAATCTTTGGCGTAATAATGCTACCATATTATTTGTTGGGTATCAGGCACAAGGGACTCTCGGTCGGCTTCTTTCAGATGGTGCAGAAATTGTTACCATACATGGTGAGAAAGTAGCGGTTAAGGCCCGTATCAATCACATGGACGGGCTTTCGGCGCATGCGGACCAAGCTGAATTGCTCCACTGGCTTTCTTATCTAGGGAAAAAAGCCGAACAAATTATTTTGGTACACGGTGAATTAGAATCCCAAACAATTTTTTCCCAAAAAATATTGGAGCTGTTTAATAAGAATCCAATTATTCCTCAATTAGGAGATACAATTGAGTTCAAGTCAGGACAAATGGTTCTGTCTTCAGCTCCAAAACCTTGGTTATCCTTTGAACCTCAAAATACAAACCAAGAAATGGAACCGATTGCTTTTCACCAACAGTTTTCTAAATCAATTCCTTCTACTGGTAGGCAAACTCACACTAAAGACAGAAAGACAAGAACTAACCTATCACGCATAAATATCAATAGGGCTTATGGACGGCTTAGAAACCAACTCAAACAGCTTATCAATGAAGGTCAACGGACTGGAGATTTAGAACGAGTGATCAACCTCCTTGACGGCATGTCCAGATCGCTTGAAGAAGAACGTAAAACGCGACATTAGAAATAACTATTAAAGCCAAGCATATTCTGACGTTTGGCGTTTTATACCAGCCAAGAAGCGTAACGTTTCCTCACGTCGCTTCACGGCTAAACGTTTACCTGCTTTTGTCGAGACTTTGTCAGGAAGAGCATCTGCCAAAAGGCGAGCTCTTTCGATGGCATCTTCAGGAGTCTGTATTAATTCATCTTGTCCGACCAAACTGAATAATCGCATTAAGCCTATGTTCCCTAAATTGTCTAATATATCGGATTCCCGTAAATAGACTGCTTCATCACTACGACCAGGTTCCGAATAGTACATGTGGTTTTCTACTGCGTCTAAAACCTTTGGTATTTTGAGAAGTGGAAACATCATTTGTGGCAAGATATTGGCTGTAATCCCTTTGGAGCGTAATGCGTGGTCAATATTTTTTTTGGCATAAGCTGGATATTTCCCAATATCATGTAACAAAGCGGCTGTATATAGAACGTCATCGTCAAGAGTTAAGTGACTTGAAAGTTCTTTAGCCAAATGATATACTCTAAAACAATGTTTAACCCCCCAAGCCGAGTGGGCCCCCGATTTATTAACGATTTGAATCAGTTGTTCTTGAAAGTCCATAATTTACCTCCTTATTATTGAGTTCACCTGAAACTATATACGCCATAGAAGCTTGATTCACCTGCCAAAAAATGGAATACATATTGGGAGATATAGATAGCTTTTGTCAAAAAGAAGTGTGTTACAGAACATGGGGAGTGACAGAGATGAATAATGTCAGTGTTTATGGGAGCTTTACACAAGCTCTTTTCTTTTCAGGTGTCGTTTCAATTCCTAAATATTTATTAACTCATTATAAAGAAATAGGTTTAAATGATCTTGAGATGATGGTTTTGATTCAAATTCTTTGTGAAGCAGAATCAAATCCTTATCCGTCAATAGCCACTTTAACTGGCCGAATGACTGCTTCAACCTCTGATATAGAAGAGAGCGTGGGACGGCTAGTGGAGCGAAAATTACTTAAGATTGAGAGATACTGGAATTCTACTGAGACGAAGTGGTGTAATAGTTATAGTCTTGTAGGTCTTATCGATGAGCTAGCTGAATTTTGGGCAATTGAACGTTCTCAACAGTTGGAGGAGGAACGTGCACTTAAACAAAATCAAACTCCTTCCCAACTAATATCGACTCAACCTAATTCGCCAATGGAAAACTTAGTTCGTACCTTTGAACAAGAACTGGGTCGTCCGTTAACTCAATTAGAATGTCAAAATTTTGACCGTTGGTTGTCATCCCATTTTTCTGAAGAGCTGATAATTGAGGCCTTAAGAAGGGGTGTTAGTGCAGGAATTCGAAATTTTCGGTATTTAGACTCCATACTTCGAGAATGGGAAAAAAAGGGACTTAAGACTCGGGCAGAGATAGAAGTTGAAGATGCCTATTTTCAGTCTCGTCAAGATAAAAAATATGTTAAACCCAAGGGTCAGCAACGTAAAACAACGACTAACAATAAATATGATAACTTTTATCTCTAATTACTAAGGTCTGTTTTGATTTTGAGGAGGATATCTAAAATGAAACGTGTTAAAGATATCTTAAATAATAGGGATATATCCACAAAAATACTCAATCCCAATTTGAAGTCCAATAACCTTATAAACGACGTTCCGGCTCTAAATCCCTCGGATTCTGTGAAGTGCTCGATTTGCCAAGATCGAGGTATTTATCTTGAGGGAGATATAGCCTATCCATGTAGGTGTATGAAGGTTAAAAAACAAGAAAATCAATTTCGCCATGCGAGGATCTCTCGAGAGTTATTGAATTGTCGCTTTGAAAAGTTTAAATTTGATTATTATATTACTGAAATTGAGGATCAAGCACACCGAGAAGGGGCAATAAGGGCATTCAACGCTTCCAAACTATTTGTTGAAGAATGTCAACATAATCCCCATGGTCTTGGAATCATGCTGACAGGCCCGGTTGGATCAGGGAAAACATTTCTTGCAGCCGCTATAGCCAATAAACTAATAGAATCTAAATTGCGAGTACTTTTTCTGATAGTTCCTGATCTTTTGGATGAGTTAAGGGCAACCTATAAGTCAGATATCAATGAGCTTGATTTATTGGATACTGCCCGCACAATACCCATTCTTATTCTCGATGATTTAGGTGCTCATAATTATACGGATTGGACGCGAAATAGACTTTATTCCATTATAAATTATCGCATGAATGAACAACTTCCCACAGTGATTACTTCAAATCTTTCGCTCGATGAAATGGAAGACTATTTAGGGGTACGAACAACCTCACGCATCATTCAGTCTTCAAGAATCTTCCGATTAACCGTCCACAATGATATTCGTCATCAGATTTATCAAGAACGAGAAAGAAAAAATAAGTAAATATTTTTCCAAACCTATGCATGTCTACAAGGAGACATGCATAGGTTTTTTTAAGAGTAAAAATGAGTATCTATAGGAGGTGTTCAAGTTTGTCTAAAATCATTACGATTAACCGCAAATACATCGTCATGGTCGCCAGCGTTTTTGTGATTTGTCTCATCGGATTTGCAGGATTTTCTTTCTGGCAAAAAACGGATACTAGTGTTTCTAAGAACAATGCGACTCCAGAAATCAAAATGCTCGGTGTGACCGTAGAACCAGCTTCAGTGGTTAAAGATCTTACTTATGGCAGTGTGACTCTAAAAGGGGCCCAAGTAATATCGACAAAATCATTTGACCTTATCGCTACAATACAGAACACATCAGCGAAAAAAATGACAAACGTACCAGTGGAATTACAAGTTACTCTCGTTGGGGATAACACAAAGAAAGTTACTTCGCCAGGAAGTTTGCCATCTTTGGAACCAGGAGCAACCGCCCGCGTGGCTTTTCGCCAGATAAAGGTTTTAGGTGATGCATTAGGAAAAAGTTCGACTGCCGGACAGCATTTGATAACTTTGAGAATCAATCCTAACCCTGAAGGGGGCGTAGAACAAGCCACCGAAGCAAGTTTTCGCTTTAACGTAGATACCACGGTTAAAGTACCTACCACAGTAAATAAGCAATAACAATAATCATAAAAATAAGTGCTTAATACTAGCACTTATTTTTATTCATGTAGGGAAATTTATTATAAGTACACAGATTTGCTCTCTTCCGTATATTGTATTGAGGGGGGCGTTCCGAATGTCTTGTAATCAGTCAGGAGAGGGACCTTCTAAAGAACGGTTTGTCATGGGTATTAATCTTTTTGCACCCATTAGTTCAGATATAGGGAGTCCATCTTTATACTATTCTCAACCTCTCTTAAATGGGAGTGTATTCGCATCTTCAGCTATTATCATTGGAACAGAAATAATCCTTTTTATTGCAAGTCACATTTTTTGCCTTGATAGTATACCTGTTCTTGATGTCAAGACTGGACAAACCGTGCAAATGCCTCTTTCAGAACTTCAGGAATTCTTAAAATGGATGGTAAAGGGAACCGACAACACTACGAACTTAAACTTTTCTACTAATGGAAGAAATGTGTCGTCGACTGATACAAACTTGGCAGTAGAGCGGGGCTTTCCAACTCCAGAAAGGCCGGAAGCACCTCTGATTCTTGCAATATTTGTCACTGGAGATTTTTCAAATAGGCTTTATTCACCGTACATTACTATGATATTTCCCATTTTAACGTTTCCCGGCTTACGAGGTGCACTTCCTTTATTGATTTTGGCCCTCATTGGTACAATCTTTATTCGAGCGGTAGTATTGCCGGATACAACGGGAGCAATGCCCCTAATTAAACCAGATGCTTTAAATAAATCGAATAAATCCATAAACCTAAGCCCCAATGATCTGCTAGAACTGCTTTCAAGGTTCGGAAAACACTTTGGTACTAAGTGAACTAATCAATAGAGATCTTTCTATTAAATTTCTTCATTTGTTTCACTTTAATATTTATAGTACAATGGGTTTTGTGGGCAAACTAAGTAAAAAACAACAATTGACTTGAATTGTAGAAGTGAAGGACGTGTCATAGAGTGTATATTAAAGGGAATATGATAGATCGAGAACGAGTTGCTGGAGCAACAATATTAATAAGTCTTTCTATTATTTTAATGACCATGCTGGGAATCTTGTTCTTGGATGTTAAAGTTTCGAACATAGAATTGGTTGACCGTGGACTATACACCATAATTACAGATAATGGCCCCATCAATGTTAGTGAAGAGGATATCTTGAGAATTGAAAGAACGTATACTAAAGCTGCAATAACCGGCGCTCCTGTTGAGCTCGATAAGATTTTTACCACTAAAGGGTTTATCTATATTTCTTCATTAGATCCCTTTTATAAGGCTGGGAAACAGTTAATAAATTCTGTTGATTACGAAGGGAAGCCTGTGTGGATTCATTCGAATAATACAGGCTCTGATGTTACGCTAGAGCAACGTCAAAAAGCTAATTTGAAATTAGTTAAACCTTTTAGTTATGCTATTGGAACTTCTTCTAATCTTACAATTGTTATCTTTTCGGTTTTATCGCTTCAGTATTTTGCGCTTTCTATGGGAGGGTTTGCTTTATTAGTCCTTATTTTTCCATTACGCTTAAGGTCAGGAATTTCTGATCAGCCATTTAAGAGACAAGAGTTAGAGTTTTCCTTGGAAGAGGATCAGAGAGACGCAGTAGCAAAATAGTAAATCTATAGTCATTAAATCGTAGACGTGGATAAATAGTCTATAAATGACGCTCCTAAGGAGCGTTTTGTAATATTAAAGTTCATTAATCTGCAGGGATATCTCTTCAGACTGTCGAAAGTTTGGGGAACTAAACATAAATCTGTCATTAAGAACTAAACAGAATGGGTGATTTAGGGTGAAAAGGGCAATATTGGTTTCTCAAAAAGGTTCATTAAATCAGGAAATTAAATCGATGTTGCCCTTGGCAAATTATCAGGTTCTTTCAACAACGGACAACGGGATGGAGGCGCTACGCCTTGCCCATCGGTTTGAACCTGATCTAATTATTATTGGGTGGAATTTACATGGACTAAGCTCGTCTGAGGTTCTTCAGAATCTAATTGTACAACATCTCTGTCCGGTTATTGTAGTACTAACCCGAGAAGAGCATCATGTCTTGTCAGAAGCCATTGAGGCTGATGCTCATCACGTAATTCTATATCCTTGTAATATGCTAGAAATAGCTGCAGCTATTCAACTTGCAGAACATCGGTATGCCCTTGAAACCAAATACACCCAGCAAATCCAACGTTTGGAGGAAGAAATTAAAACGCGAAAAATAGTTTTTCAAGCTACACTTTCTCTCATTGAACAACGAGGTTTCACTGAACAGGCTGCTTATTCAGCTTTGCGTAGTCAAGCAATGTCCACACGTAAGTCTATTCGTGCCGTCTCTCAAGATGTTCTTAAGGGACTGTGGCTTCCTAATTCTGAATAAAGATTGAAAGCTTGAATTAAAACCGAAATTGTAGGAATCTAACGAAAGGGAGTCTATCATGAAAGTAACAGTCCGACATATAAAAGGAATGCATTTTCAGGGTGAAGGAAGTACTAAGGTCATGACTAATATGGACGCTAGTATTAATGCTGGAGGAACAGGGCATGGAACTAGTCCAATGGAACTTCTTCTTATGTCGATCGCCGGATGTAGTGGTATGGACATTGTCGCTATTCTTAAAAAGATGCAGGTCAAAGTTCAGCGTTTTGAAACAACTGTGGAAGGTGAACGTTCTAACGACCATCCGAGAGTATTTAAAGATATTGAAGTAGTTTATATGTTTTGGGGCGATGCTCTTCCTGAGGATAAACTTCAGCGCGCGGTACAACTTTCAATGGGTAAATATTGTAGTGTTGCTAACATGATTGATAAAGCTGCCAATTTAACCTACAGGATTGAAATTTACCCCACTAAGTGATAAACATAATTGTCATGGATTATAAGATATAACCGTTCTTCTATAAAGGACGGTTTTAATTTTTCTTTGAAATCACGAACACTCAGAGTTAATCTTAATTAACAAACCATAAATCAATGACATAAATTGGACTGTAATATTGAATATAATTAGCAGATACTTTGCAGACAATCCTTGATAGAATATACATGTTTTGTTATACTGAGAAAGGTGCCATTTGAATCAAAAGCAATCTTCTTCAAAAAATGATCAATGTTACTAAGAATTCAACTATTATTTCTTTATGAAAAGAGGAACTAGACAATAAAATCTTGTTAATAATTTAATTTGTTTTATTTTTGAAGAAGGAGATGAAACTTGCATGAAAACGAAAAGTAGAATTAGAATAAAGAAGATTTTTTTATTTTTAGGTTTCAATATTATTTTTGCATCCATCCTCGTCCCATTTGTGTTGTTTTGGGGACCTTTCCAATCGCTTAAAAATGTAGCTGTAGGAGCAGTGTACATGTCAAGGCACCCACAAGTTGTGCAGGCGTTCCTATCTCAATCTGAAATCGATCGAATTATGGCTTTAAATTCATCTCAGGGAATGAGTGATGGAGCAACCCTAGGACGCACGAAAGTAATAACGGACAAGGATTCTGGAATTACAATTGAAGATATTCAAGGTCGTAGCTTCAAAGGAAAAGTAATGTTGATCAAAGATCCTAAGCGTGTCAAATTAGCTGTGACTCAAGAAATAGGAGTTACGGGAGAACGGGTTAGCGACTTAGTTAAGGATCTGAATGCTATTGCTGGGATTAATGCTGGTGGTTTTTACGATCCTGACGGAAAAGGAAATGGCTCATTTCCTGATGGATTAACTATGCATGACGGAAAGCTGGTCCACAACAACGTGGGAGATAAAGCTGTAAATATTGTAGGATTTAATAACAAAGGAGAATTGGTTCTTGGTAAAATGACAGCGAACCAATTGGTAGAGAAAAATATGCGCGAGGCAGTTACCTTTGAACCTAATTTAATCGTGGATGGTAAACCAGTAATTTCCGGAGATGGTGGTTGGGGCATTGCTCCACGAACTGGAATAGGGCAAATGGCGGATGGAACCGTCATCTTTGTAGTTATTGATGGGCGACAACCTACTTGGAGTATAGGAGCAACATTGCGTGATCTTATGAATGTATTTGTTGACTATCATGCAGTGAATGCAATTAACCTCGATGGTGGATCTTCTTCAGAGCTTGTTTATAACGGAAAAATCATGAATCGACTTTGGAACATTTTCGGGGAAAGATATATCCCCACTGCCTTTGTAGTGACCCCCTAAAATTACAAATGGACTATAAAGGAGAAATCTCGCATGAAAAAGAAATTGCGTATTATATTGGTCTGGACACTAGTATCACTCCTCCTACAATTTGGAGCTTATTACTTTTTGAATCAACAAGTTGCTAATGTCCTATCTCCTCCAGGAGCTGAAAATGTACCCATTACTAAACAACTTAAAGCAATCATTCCCGGTACCAATCTTAAAAATATTCAAATATCCTATGCTAAGGATTATCTGGCCTATACTGAAAATGGGACTCTTAAAGTGTTTAATCTTACCAAAGAAAAGCTTGTGTTTGAAAAAAAACTTCCCTCCCCAACGGATCTAACAATGGGTGTACTCACGTACCAGTGGTTACCGGATCGGGATACACTAATTTATTTTTACGCTAAAAAAAATCCGAATCCTGTAACGTATGTTACCGTGCAACCCCCCCAGACTTCGACGACTCAACAAGAGTCGCCAGTACAACCAAAAACAGAAGACCCTAACCAAAAAACTAACAAAGAAGTAGCAAAAGAAACCCCAAAAGAGGTTCCAGCTAAACCCAAGGTTGAAGCACGGTATGGAAACCCTCAGATTACGGAACTATATTCTCTTGAGCTTCCAAATAGCGATGAGGATACAGCCCCTGATGATCGATTTAATCAAACAATTAGTACTTTCCCTGCAGGGGGCAAAATTGAAGAATTGGTATTCTCAACATCGACCAATTTAATTTACTTGACTATCAAGAACGGTACGACTGAACTTCTTATGGAAATTGATGTTATGAAAAATGTGCGGACCATGAGCAAATCAGGTGAGACCATAGATGATATGGCTGCTTCGGATCGATACGGAACTCTCTATATTAACAGTAAACTTGGAGGAATCCAACAAATTGTTGCTTTAAGTGGGGACAAACGTGTAGTAATTTCAAAAAATAGTAAGGATAGAGTCATAGGCGTTCGAGACGGAAAGGTGTATATTGGGGAAATAAACAATAATATGCTGGTTAAGATTAAGACAACGGCGGATCGTACGGATGTGACAAGTAATCCAGCTCTTAAAACAGAGTGGGAAGGCTCTATTCCCTATAAAAGTGGTATGGCGCTAATTGGTTCTAAGGGCCAGGTAGTTATTAATGATCAAAGTACTGCTTATATTATTACGAATGGTCAACTAAATGAAGTTAAATTACAAGGAGATGAAAATTACATCTCAGATGATGGTGCCGAGCTTATCCAGTTGATTCGATCGGGAACGTCTACTAATGTTGAGTTACAGCCCATTAAACAATAACAAATTCAAGCCTTTCATGGATGGCTGTAGCCAAGACCCGAACAAAGATGTTTGAGATTATATAAAGAAGTAACACTTTCTGACTTGCACAAGAAAAAGATGGTTTCGCTTATGTCATAAGTGGAGCCATCTTTTTCTGTTGTGCACTATGTTGTGTAATTTCCATTCTGATTTTCAAGAACCTATGGCGTTTCACTTGGAACACTTTGTAATCCTTTGAGTTGGGTTTCCAGATTATCAAGCAAGGCGCGAATTTGATTCATTTGCTCAATGACAGATGCCATGGTTGGTGCATTCAAGTTGGGGCTGGTAGTTTGAGTTGGCGTGATCGGGGCAGGAATACTTTGGCCAGGTGTCGTCGGTTGTGGTGCTCCTTCTCCAAAGAGTTGGATTAATGCTGAACCAATATTATCGGTCATCACTAAACGATCTTGGTAAGCTAAGACAACTCGCTTCATTTCTGGGATACTTCCACCTTTATCTGATTGCAGATAGATGGGTTCAACATAGAGAAAGTTACCTCCGATCGGAAGAGCTAAGAGATTTCCTCGAATGACACTTGAACCTTTTTGATCCCATAAGGAAAGTTGTTTAGAAATTTCAGGATCTTGGTCAATTCGTGATTCAATTTGTAATGGACCGTCAATTTCAATATTCTTAGGTAGTTTATACAGTAATAACTCACCGTAATGCTCTCGATCCATACGAGCTGCCATCCAAGCAATCATGTTATTTCGCGTGTTCGTAG
>DAIEHY010000129.1 GCA_027353165.1 Desulfosporosinus sp. | reverse complement strand
GAAATTTATCTTCTGTGAGAAAACGCCTTTTTTTATTGACCCACCAAAGTTGAACTACAATTTTCAGAAACATTGAAATAATCGTTCGAAAACGTTGATCCTTAAAAAACCTAGTGATAATTGGCATTATTTCCTCCCTAGCCTTTAGCCTCGACCATCCCGTTCCGAATCCTCTTTCGAAGAATTAAACAACTCCTCAAAAAATTTGGTCTTGCGGAACATCATGTCAGCAAATCTTGTCATGACATCCGATTTGAATAAGATAACAATCCCTCTTCTCTTATTCCCAAGAACAATAAGTTTCTCACCCGGTGCGATACCAATCTCATCTCTGGCATCAGCAGGAATAACAACCTGTCCACGTTCTCCCATAACCGTCGAACCGTAAAATTTAGCATGATGCATTACTCTTACCACCCCTAAAAGTATGATACATCATACTTTTCATACTTGCAAGACATTCTTTAACGAAACACGGGGACAGGTTCACTGTTTTGCGCTAATGGGCAAAACAAGTATACCTGTCCCTTCTTGTTCAATGACTAAATAGTAGGCATTAGCTTAGCTATCTTGTCTCTATTCTTCTATTCAACATTCTATTGGCTTCAAATAAAGATATTTACTTCAAAAGCACAGGGACAGAGACGTGCCTATAAAAGGCAAAACAACGCACCTGTCCCCTTGTTCCGCCTAAAGTGCACCTTAGGCTTTGAGCTTAATGACACTCTCACCCAGATATGCCTTTTTCACGTCTTCATTGGCCAACAATTCTTTTCCCGTTCCTTTAAGAGTAATCAGTCCGGTTTCAATGACATAACCAACATCTGCAATGTGAAGTGCCGCATTGGCATTTTGCTCGATTAAAAGAATTGTCATCCCTTGACTATGAATTTCCCGGATGATGTTAAAGATATCTTTAACAATCATTGGAGCAAGTCCCAAGGAGGGTTCATCCATCATAAGAAGTTTTGGTCGAGACATTAGGGCGCGTCCCACAGCAAGCATCTGCTGCTCACCACCAGACAGTGTCCCGGCGAGCTGCCATTCCCGCTCTTTTAGTCGAGAAAAGAGGGTATACACCCAGTCGATGTCCTTTTTAATCTCCTTTTGATCCTTGCGGGTAAAAGCGCCAAGCTTTAGATTTTCTAGAACCGTCATATCAGGGAAAACCCGCCGTCCTTCTGGAACCAGCGTAATCCCATTTTTAACAATATCATGGCGTTTCACTGCCAGCAAATTTTTTCCATGATAGGTGATATTACCAGTTTTAGGTTTGACTAGACCCATAATTGAGCGCAACACAGTGCTTTTTCCAGCTCCGTTTGCCCCGACCAAGGTGACGATCTTACCTTCCTCTACCTCGATACTAATCCCCTTTAAAGCCTCAATTCCACCATAAGCTACATTCAAGTTTTCAATTTTAAGCATAATCTTCAGCCACCCCCAAGTACGCTTCAATCACCTTTTGGTTATTTTGAATCTCATAGGGGTTCCCCTCAGCGATCGTCACTCCATAATCGAAAACACAAATCCGATCCGAAATCCCCATGACCACTTGCATATGGTGTTCAATCATGAAGATCGATAACTGAAACTCATCTCGAATTTGGCGAATAAACTCGGTCAAATCGTCTGTTTCCTTTGGATTCATCCCTGCAGCCGGTTCATCTAGCAGGAGAATTGCCGGATTCGTCGCCAAGGCCCTAGCAATTTCAAGACGTCTCTGCTTACCATAAGGAAGCGAGCTTGCTTTCTCGCCTTGAGCGTCCTGTAGCCCCACTTTTTCCAATAGGTTAAGTGACTTCTCCAAAATTTCCTTCTCTTCCCGACGATAGCGTGGAAGTTTAAAGGTGGCTTCAAGAAAATTGGACTTTAGGTGTAAATGGTTAGCTATTAACACGTTATCGAGAACACTTAATTCCTTAAACAGCCGGATATTTTGAAAAGTACGCGCGATCCCCAGCTTGGTAATCTGGTCCGGTCGTTGTCCCGTAATCTCCTTCCCTTTGTAACTAATGTGACCAATGGTTGGCGTGTAGACTCCCGTAATCACGTTGAAGGCAGTCGTTTTTCCGGCACCGTTAGGACCAATCAAGGCAACAATTTCTCCTTGGTTTAACTCAAGGTTAAATTCTTTTACTGCTGTCAACCCGCCAAAGATCATCGAGACATTTTCAACCTTCAATAGTTTCACTGTTTGTTTCCTCCTTTGGCAAGAGGTTTTTTAGAAAACTTGTTAAAAAAACTGTCCCAGCTAAGTTCCTTAGTTCCCATGATCCCCCTATTAAAGAAAAGAACGACAATCATGAGCAAGGCTGAAAAAACCACCATCCGCATCCCGGAAATACCTGGAATAACCAGGTTGCCGATCGTCATAGATTCATCGAGAAAACGCAAGAGCTCTCCCCCAATAGTGATAATGAAGGCCGAAATAATGGTTCCAGTAATACTCCCCATCCCACCGAGAATAATAATTAGGAGGACATTAAACGTGAGGAAGAAGCGAAACATTAGAGGATCAATCGTTCCCAACAAACTTCCTAACAATCCACCACCGATTCCAGCAAAAAAAGCTCCAATAGTAAACGCAAGGACCTTATGCTTAAAGAGATTAATTCCCATACTTTCAGCAGCAATCTCATCTTCCCGGATCGCTTTAAACGCCCTACCATAACTGCTGTTAATCAACGACCCAATAACGAGCACTGTCACCAAAGCCACCCCAAAGGTCCACCAGATGTTCGCCGAAACTGGAATCCCTTTAAGACCGAGAGCTCCGTTCGTAACACTTTGCATATTGGTAAAAACGACTCGAATAATCTCCGCAAATCCCAAAGTAGCAATTGCTAGGTAATCCCCCCGAAGTCTCAAGGCAGGGGCTCCGATAAGATAACCCACCACGCCAGCTAAAATCCCAGAAATCAAGAGTGCCAGAAAAAAAGGTACATGTGCCGTGTCTAGAGGCTTCATCATCGGAGCCATGAAAAAGTTTTGTCCCTTAACAACGTCCGGCATCGTGAGAATAGCTGTCGTATAAGCACCCACTGCCATAAATCCGGCGTGCCCCAGAGAAAACAGTCCAGTAAAGCCATTGATTAAATTCATACTTAAACCGAGAACAACATATATAGCGCAAAGATTTAAGATCCTCATCTTATAAGGATCGAGCGTTTGATCGGCTAGATAAACTAAGGCGAATAAAACGAAAATCGTAATAACCGTCAATAGTGTCTTTTTTTGCTTCATTATTACACCTTCTCCGCTATTTTCTCACCCGTGATCCCCGTCGGCTTAAATAACAGAATTACAATTAGGAAAACAAACGCAAATGCATCTCTGTAGCCACTTAAGCTTGGGAGAAATGCTACAATCATGATCTCCCCAATACCTAAGATGAAACCACCAATCACAGCTCCTTTAATGTTGCCAATCCCGCCAATAACCGCTGCTATGAAAGCTTTCAGGCCCGGCATAACCCCCATCAATGGTGCAATCTGGGGGAATTTTAGCCCCCACATGATCCCGCCCACAGCAGCAAGCATAGAGCCAATTGCAAAGGTTTGTGAAATCGTCAGGTTAACATTTACGCCCATAATCCCAGCTGTTTCGTAATCTTTAGCCACTGCTCGCATAGCCATTCCAGTTTTTGTATGATTAAGCAAATATAAAAGTCCAAACAGAAAAATGATGGTCACTATTGGAATAACAAAGGTGAGCTTTTGGATTGAAACTGAGCCAAACTGAACACTATCCGTTAATACCTTAACAGATGGGAATGCCTTAGGACGTCCACCGAACAACACCACTGCTAAGTTCTCGAGCAAGAATGACGCTCCAATAGCCGAGATCATAATAGAAATCTTAGGGGCATTACGAAGAGGTCTATAAGCTCCTTTTTCAAGTAACATTCCGAGAGCCCCCGTTAAGATAACTGCCAAGATAAAGGAAACATACCAAGGTAACATAAATGTAGAGACCCCGTAAAATGCAAAATAGGTCGTCATCATAAACACATCGCCATGCGCAAAGTTAATGAGACGCAAGGTTCCATAAACCATAGTATAGCCAATCGCGACCAAGGCATATAAACTCCCCAAGGAAATTCCATTGGTCAAATGTTGCAAAAACGTCCCTAAATCCATACCGTTAGTAAAATATTGAAAAACTGCGTTTAAGTTCATCACCTTAGTTTTTCACCTCTTTGTCCTAATCTTTTAATTTCACAAAGATACCGCAAGTCATTCCATAAGAGATACGCTCCCCTTGCGGTGAAGGAAAGCGTATCGGTATCCGGGATTAAATGTGAATTTTTCAAACCTTATTTGGCTTTAACAATATCCATAAAGGCGAATTTTCCGTTCTTTACTTGCTTGATGACCGCATCTTTGACCGCATCCCCATTCTCATCAAGGGTAATCATACCTGCAGCTCCAGCGAAGTTTTTTGTGGTAGCTAGTTGTTCCTTTATTTTAACCGAATCTGCTGAATTGGCTCTCTTGATGGCATCTAGAATGACGATATAGGCATCATAACCCAAGGCCGTGACTGCGGCGGGTTCTTTACCGCTATATTCCTTACGGTATTCAGCCAAAAACTTCTCTGATTCCGGGGTAATCGGTTTCTCAGACGTAAAGAACGTCGAGAAAACTGCACCTTCAACCGCGTCTTTGCCGATATCAATGAATTCTGGGGTCTCCCATGTATCACCGCCAATAATTGGGGCTTTAATTCCAAGTTGTCGAGCTTGTTTAATGAGGAGCGATGATTCTGTAAAGTTACCCGGTGCAAAGATGACATCTGGATTTTTAGCTTTTAAGTTAGTGAGTTGAGCCGAGAAATCTTGGTCTCCAGTATTATAATTGCTCACTCCAACAATCGCATTTTCATCCCCCGTCAATTGTTTGAATGAATCAGTAAAGAATTTAGCTAGACCAATCGAGTAATCGCTGGAGACTTCTTGGACAATCGCTACCTTTTTAGCGTTCAACTTATTAAAGGCATAGTTCGCCATGACTTTCCCTTGAAACGGATCAATAAAGCAAACCCGGAAATAGAAGTCATTATTTTTAGTAACTAGTGGGTTAGTTGCAGAAGCAGCTACAGTAGGAACTTGCGCAGTCTTGACGATATCCCCAGCTGCCATGGAAAGTGAACTTCCCCAACTTCCAATGATTGCGGATACTTTTTCTTTTTCCACAAGACGTGAAGCAGCACTTGCAGCCTCAACTTTATCTGATTTATTGTCTACTAAGACTAATTCCACTTTCTTACCGAGGACTTCAGGATAAAGTTTATTAGCCAGTTTAATTCCTTCAACTTCTAACGCACCACCAGCAGCATTCGCCCCAGTCATCGGTTCAAATACACCGATTTTGATAACATCTCCACTTGAACTACTCCCTGTTGAACCCGGAGCAGGAGTACTCGGCGCCTTAGTTCCACAACCAGTCATAACAAGCGCACCTACCAAAAGTGCTGAGACAAGAACTGAAGCCTTTTTTCTCATTTTCATTCCCCCTCATTAATTGACATAATAGTCTGTATTAAGTAAGTATTTCCCTATATTCGCCTTTTTATGACTTTTTAAGTATAGTTGAATTGTATCCTTTATGTCAATAGAAAAGGCTCTATCAACTAATCTGCCGAACCTGGATAAACCCTTTTCTGCTCAACACAAGAGCAGTCTAACTTGAATAACCTGTTAGACTGCCCTTGTAATTACTACCATTTCGCATTACTGACCCAAAAGATTGTCCCTATTAAAGCAGTGTTATTTTCGCCGCAACCGCAATAATAACAGCCAACAAAGCTGATAATGTTGTTCCCAGAATGTAGTATTCTGCAAAATCCGGATTATCTTTGGCTTGATCAAATCGAATAGCAGTTTTTGAACCATACAGAACGGTCAACGCTTGCCATGCACCCGCCAAAATAATACTAATCGTTAAAATACGCTCAACTCCACCGATATACCTTCCCGTTTTAACATCTGCCCCTAAATCTTTTCTAAGCCCGCTCAAAAACATCTTAACAATAACATTCGATACAGACGTTGCAAGACATAAGTAGATTAAAACTAGTAGCATTTTTTTCATGATAGTCAACGATTTAGTAACAGTAACCGTTCCGTTAACAAGTTGATCATAAAAGCTGAGGTAATGGTTTACATCAAAACTATATAGTACATGAGCTGCGATAAAAATACTGATTATATGTAACAATTGGTCACCAATAAACAAGCAGATAGTCAGTTTATCTTTAGGCTTTGTTTCCGTTTGACCAGTGCTCGCCAGGATAGAAGACTTAACCATATCAAGAACCCAGTGGAAAAAATTTACTACCAATAACACAACCCAAGGGATCCCTTTAGCCATAAATCCAAAAACAGTAATATTAATCAACATAA
>DAIEHY010000128.1 GCA_027353165.1 Desulfosporosinus sp. | reverse complement strand
GCAAGTTTTGGAGCTAGTTTTAATCCGGATTGTATTGTGGATCAACCGTATCAGTTTGATTTTTACGATGGCGGAGGTTTGGACATCGCAGTGCTGGGGATGGCTCAGTTGGACAGACAAGGTAATGTCAACGTCAGTCGGTTTGGGACGCGCATTGCTGGGGCAGGCGGGTTTATCAATATCTCTCAAACAGCTAAAAAAGTAATCTTTTGTGGGACCTTTACTGCCAATGGCTTAAAGGTAGAAGTTAAGGAAGGTAAGCTCGTTCTCCTTCAAGAGGGGAAAATTTCTAAGCTGATTCAAGAGGTTGAGCATATTACTTTCAGTGGAAACTATGCCAGCAAGAAAGGTCAGATGGTGTTGTTTGTGACTGAAAGAGCCGTGTTTAGACTTGGTCAGCAAGGGCTTGTGCTTGAAGAAATTGCCCCAGGTATCGATCTTCAAAAAGACGTCTTAGACCTGATGGATTTTACACCCATTATCTCGGAATCGTTAAAAACAATGGACTCCAAACTATTTTATCCGGAACAGATGAGAATCGGTGATGAACTGAATGAAAGGTGTGCAGCAAAATGAAGATTAAAGACAGAGTTGCCTTAATTACGGGAAGCGGTCAAGGGATTGGCAAGGCCATCGCTCTTACTTTTGCCCAGGAAGGAGCAAAAATTGCGGTCAACGATATTTCGTTTAACGAGGTCAAGGCGCTGGAAACTGTCGAGGAACTCCGGAAACTTGGAGTAGAGGCAGAGCTTTTCCTAGCTGATGTCAGTAAAGAAGACGAAGTGAACAGCATGGTGGGAAAAATTATCGAACGGTTCGGAAAAGTAGATATCCTTGTCAATAACGCCGGAATCAATCGGGATGGACTTCTTCACAAAGGGGTTCTCGCGAACTGGGAGGCTGTCATGGCGGTCAACTTGAATGGACCTTTTATCTGTACTAAAGCGGTGTTACCGTCCATGCGCATGCAAGGATACGGACGAATTGTCAATCTTTCCTCGCTTACTGCTCGTATAGGGATTTTTGGGACGGGATATTACGCAACTTCCAAAGCTGGATTGATTGGTTTAACCAAAGTGACAGCTGTCGAAAATGTAAGTAAAGGAATTACCTGTAATGCTTTAGCGCCAGGCTATATCAATACGGACATGATGAATAAATACCCGGAAGAGCAGTTAAAGGCTCTGATCGCTTCGATTCCAGTGGGGCGTTTTGCTGAACCGAAAGAAGTAGCGGATGCAGCCTTGTTTTTAGCCTCAGATTCTTCGGCCTATATTACAGGGGCAGTCCTGGATATCAATGGTGGAAGTTTCATTTAAATGATACTCAAGGAGGATGAGACATGAAAGAAGTTGTGATTGTAAGTGCTGTTCGTACGCCAATTGGCTCGTTTGGTGGATCGTTGGGACAGATTCCGGCGGTCGAATTGGGGGCACTGGTCATTAAAGAAGCCCTACGGCGGGCTGGTGTATCGCCCGAACAGGTGGACGAAGTGATTATGGGAAATGTCTTGCAAGCGGGCTTAGGACAAAATCCTGCTCGCCAGGCTGCCATCAAGGCGGGTATTCCTCAGGAAGTACCTTCATGGACCCTCAATAAGCTTTGTGGATCCGGGTTGAAATCGGTTGAGAGTGCTGCTCAGGCTATTATGACTGGCGATGCCGAGATCATTGTTGCCGGTGGAATGGAAAGTATGTCGATGGCACCGTATGTCCTGGAAAAGGCCCGTACGGGTTATCGATTGGGAAATGGCACTATGATTGATACCATTCTTAAGGATGGGTTAATGGATGCCTTCGATGAGATTCACATGGGGATTACGGCAGAAAACATTGCTGAGCAGTTTGAAATTTCCCGTGCCGAACAAGATGCTTATGCGTTGCTGAGTCAAAACCGGGCAGAAGCCGCCATGAAGTCCAGTGCTTTTGACGAAGAGATTGTTCCTGTCTTGATTCCACAGCGTAAGGGGGAACCCATCGTCTTCAATAAAGATGAATTTCCCAAGCATGGCACAACCTTAGACTCACTGACCAAACTGCGTACAGCCTTTAAAAAGGAGGGGACAGTGACCGCGGGGAACGCTTCGGGTATTAATGACGGAGCTGCCGCAGTGGTCATAATGTCGAAGGAAAAGGCCTCTGAATTGGGGTTACAACCGCTGGCTTCCATCGTATCGTTTGCTTCCGCTGGTGTAGATCCTAAAATTATGGGTACTGGTCCGATTCCGGCCAGCAGTAAGGCATTGTCCAAGGCCGGGCTGACCATCGAGGATATCGATCTGGTCGAAGCCAATGAAGCCTTTGCAGCTCAAACGATCGCAGTTGCCCGAGAACTGCAACTAAAAAATGATCAAACCAATGTTAATGGTGGGGCAATTGCTTTAGGTCATCCGATTGGTGCCAGTGGGACACGAATTCTCGTAACGCTTTTGTACGAAATGAAGCGGAGAGACGTTAAACGAGGTCTGGCCACCTTATGCATCGGTGGAGGGCAGGGTACTGCTCTGATTGTCGAAAGGTAATCAACGACAACAAGAAGATTCAAAAGGAACAGAAAAACAGAAAAACAGAAGAAAAGAAAAAAGTTATTGGAGGGGTAATAATGGCAGTTCTAGGAATTCTTCTAAGCTTAGGCCTTTTAATGTTCATGGCATATCGCGGCTTCTCAGTTATCTTCTTTGCCCCTGTATTTGCAATATTAGCGGCCATATTTTCGGGAATGGCAATTATGCCGACGTATACGGAAATATTCTTGCCCAATCTTGCGAACTATCTGAAAGTTTACTTTCCATTCTTCCTGCTCGGAGCCGTGTTCGGCAAAGTGATGGAAGAATCAGGTGCAGCTAAAGCAATTGCTAAAGCTATCGTCAATAAACTGGGAAAGAAACAAGCAATGCTTTCCGTGGTTTTGTCCGCAGCAATTCTCACCTATGGTGGGGTAAGTCTTTTCGTCGTAGCGTTTGCCGTCTACCCGTTTGCGGCTTCGATCTTCAAAGAAGCAGATATTCCTAAACGCCTTGTTCCGGCGACGATTGCCTTAGGGGCCTTCACATTTACGATGGATGCCCTTCCGGGGACACCACAGATTCAGAACTCAATTCCGATGAAATTTTTTAACACTGACCTTTATGCTGCTCCGATCTTCGGGACCTTGGGCGCTATTATTGTTTTAGTGTGTGGCATTGCATATTTGGAGTGGCGTAAACGTACGGCTCAAGCAGCGGGAGAAGGTTACGGGACAGATCATAAGAACGAACCTGAAATGGTGGATGATCGTAACTTGCCTAACCCAATATTAGCGACACTTCCATTGATTGCGGTGCTCGCGGTTACTCTCATTTTGCAAAAGCTCGTTTTTCCGAGTTGGAATATCACCTCATGGGTAACTCAAGCCCCTTATAACATCGCCAAAGCAGGGGTTGTGGGAACAATGAATAACTGGGCACTCATGATTGCACTTGTTGTGGGTATCGTTCTTGCCTTGGTCATTAATCCTTCCAGAATTAAAGGGAATCTAGCGAAAGCGATCAATATGGGTGCTATCGGTTCGTTACTCGCAGTCATGAATACGGCCTCTGAAGTCGGTTTTGGAAATGTTATCAAATCCCTGCCTGGCTTCCAAACCATTGCTCATGCTTTAATGGGTATTAATGGCGGAGGTAGCCCATTACTGTCCGAGGCAGTCACTGTCAATGCCTTAGCAGGGGTGACTGGTTCCGCTTCTGGTGGGATGAGTATTGCCTTAGACACGTTTGGTAAGTCTTACTTGGATTGGGCGACCAGAGCTAATGTCGACCCTCAATTGCTGCACCGTGTGGCATCGATGGCTTCCGGAGGAATGGACACCTTACCTCATAACGGAGCAGTCATTACACTGTTGGGGATTGCAGGCCTGACACATAAGCAATCCTATAAAGATATCTTTGCTATTACTCTTCTCAAGACAGGAACCGTTTTTACTCTTATCTTATTACAAGGCGTCTTCCACTTTGTGTAACGAAGTGTGGAATTAACCTTTTCTCGACTGCTTTTGTAATCCTGAGAAGGTCTGATGTCACCAATTAAGTAGGGAAAACTAAGTCCCCGAAACTCTAAGTAGTTGCAACAAGCAAAAATCGTCCCATTTCACTAACAAAGTGGAGTGAGGACGATTTTGCTATGTTGAAGCAAAAGTGGGGATGTGAAGGGTAAGGCCTTAAAACTTACACCTCAACATGCCGCTTAAGAAGGTACACTGAAAAAGCAAACAATAGTGTTGAGGCCGCGAGAGATATAAGTAAGGTTGTAAAATAGTTAGTTCCGTTAACACTTAAGAAATAGCCTTGTTTAAGGAGGGCAGAGGACGTATTAATTGGTGCAAGACCAAAGGCCATAGCTACATACAGATTAGCCAGAAGACCTAACCCAATCCAGGATAGGGAATGGGCAGGCGCCCAATAGGATTTTGCGATAATAACTATCAGGCTACCTAGAAGAATCGAGAAAGGACTCATAACTAGCAACCAAGCTAGAACGTTGGCATAACCCTGAAACAGGTCTAGTAATTGAGGATGAAAGAGAAAATCAGGCAAAATAAAGTTATAAAATAATGTCATTACGAGTGTTGAAACAAAGAAGATGGCATACATCTTTAGGACGCGCCAGAAACTAGCAACAATTTTGGCGCTAAGCAGTATGCTTCTTGAATAAGGGAGAGTCAACCACCACCCGGTGGTTCCTTCTTGCCATTCTTTACTGTTAAGGTAGATGGAGTCTGCATAAGGGATAGAAATTAAAAAGCACCAGATAAAAAAGCCACCGCTGATAAATCCTTGGTGAGCGGCCCAGGTCAATCCTTGTGAGCCTAAGGTCAAGGCAATAGCAAAATAAATACTATTTAAAAGGGATCTCTGACGGCGATCTCCTTGCTCGAGCTTAGAATCATTTCTCACCAAAGCCCAAAATGCTTTCATCGAAACAACCCCCTATAAATGGATTCGATGGACCCTTTTTCCTGGCGTAGAGCTTCCGCATTCCCTTCTAAAATAAGCTTACCCTGGTTGAGAAAGACAACATGATCAAACAAACTTTCCGCCTCGTGGATTTCATGGGTGCTGATCACTATAGACTGCGGTTGATCCATCATAGAATCGATGAGAGATTGAATAATGCGTTCCCGGGACAATAGGTCGATCCCGGAAAACGGTTCATCGAGAAGCACGAGTTTAACCTTCCGTGCTAAGCAAAGAATGATATGTAAACGGGCTTCTTGACCTTTGGACAAGGCTGAAACCTGTTCATCCAAATCGAGTTTCATGAGGTTGACCATTTGGAGCGCACGTGGTAGGTCAAAACCTGGCAAAACATGGAGAGCATAGGTTAAGGCTTGTTGAATAGTATGGACTTTGTGCCATTTAGCGCGATCAGGGAGGTAGGCAATCTCCGCGTTTAGCTTCCAGTGGGGGTGTTGACCAAAAACCGAAATGTTACCGCATTGCGGTTTGACGAGTCCGACGATGACTTTGAAAAGCGTCGATTTTCCGGCACCGTTGGGACCTAGAAGTCCTGTGATTTGTCCTTCTGGAAAGGAAACGTATAAGTCGTCGAGAGCTTTCTTGGAACCGTAGGATTTGTTTAAGTATTGGATCTCAATAGCATTACTCATGCCAAGCAACCTCCTTTAGTAGGGACTCTGCAGTAGACCGATCAATCCCGAGTTTTTCCATCGCCGAGACAAAGGCAATAACGGCCTCACTGGCCAGCGCCTTTTTCACTTGATTGACGGTTTCAGAATCTGAGGTGATAAAGGTTCCCTGTCCCCGGCGGGTTTCCGTTAAGCGATTGCGTTCGAGTTCTTGATAGGCGCGCATCACAGTGTTGGGGTTGAGTTTCAGTTGTTGCGCTAGGTCGCGCACGGAGGGCAACTTTGTGCCTAACTGGACATCCCCTCTGGCAATGGCATGGCGAATATGCTGTAAGACTTGTTCATACAACGGTTTGGACAAATCCAATAGAAACCTAAAATCACCAACTTGAATACTTTCCAACCTCGCGCCTCCCCTGGGTAGATTACCTGCACAAGTGTATTATATCACTTAATACACTATAACTCCAATTGGATTTTATGTCAACAAATGGGTACACGTATCTGTTTGTTGACATGCTTCCGAAGTCAAGGCACTAATGCAGATTTTTAAGTCTAAGCCTCTAAAAGTATACGAGAGTGTACATTTTGAGAATATTGGCATTTTCAACATTCCCAAAGGCAATGGGGCCGCAACCCTTGCGATTAAAAAAGAATGAACATTATAACAATAATAATATAATCAATGGTATAATAATTGCATATATAATTCAATATATTCGGAATAGACTGATCAAAGGTGTCAAAAATTAGACAAAATAAGGAGGGCAAACTTAAAGACATA
>DAIEHY010000127.1 GCA_027353165.1 Desulfosporosinus sp. | reverse complement strand
TTGTATTGATGAAGGTTGCATTTTGAAGAATCACTTCTACTTCCGGATAATGTTCTTGGATATAGTTCCGGGAATTTACCGCATAATTTCCCTTGGCCCCAACAATTTGCCTATCTATATTTACTGAAGCAGGTAAGGATTTTTGGAGGAAATTCCAGAATAGCTTTTCACGCATTGATCCTAAGGCGAAATCATTACAGATCGCGACTTTTATTTTCCTTGGTGCAGCTACAGCGTCCTCCGAACTGTCGAGTTCCCCCCATTGAAAATGATAAGCCAAGCTGTCAAACGCCGTTTGATGCTTGATCCCTATGGTCTGAAGTTTCAGCATCAAGACAGTATCCCCAGATATACAGGGCTCTCCCCATCGGGCAATTTTCGGATGATTAAAATCACTACCCAGAATAACCTGTCCTTCTGGATAGCCCCCTACCTTTTCAAAATGTTCCTTACGAATTAAGAGGGGCATAAATAGACCGCCGTCAAGCAATTTAGACTCCGCTAAATCACGAGCATACTGCTGAAATTCACTTTCTTGATACGATGAATAATTCCGACCAAAATCCTTTTCCACACCGTATTGACCACTACGTAACTTCCCGGACTCTACTAATCGAGAGGTGACACAGTTTTCTCCGTTATAAGCCTGCCATAAACTATCCAACCAACCTGGTGTAAAGGCCATATCCGAATTAATGAAAACAACGAAATCTCCCTGAGCTTGACTGGCTGCAAAATTATAAGCACGATAAACATTATTGACATACCATTCCATTTGCTGCTCGGGGGTATTCGTAAAAACATAATGAGGTATATAATTGTCCTTCAAATAATTGAGCACCGAAGGGTTGGCATCATTAGCGACAAAGAAAAATTCTTTGTCTGTCATATCCGTATATTTGAAGACCTGCTCGTAAACAAATTTCAACCATTCCACACTTTTATAGACTAGACATACAATGGAGAATCTTGGTTTAAACACTTCTTCCCGGTAGTCTTCGACATAAGCTAAGGACTCCATAAATTCCAAGGGCTTTGGTTCTTCATCATCAACCCACGAACCTTCCGGAAAAAGTTCTTGTGGGACTTTTGCAACAACAAGCTTTTCCTCGCTGATTAAACGATCTAGCATATCATACCCTCGTTGTCCGTGAGACCTGTAAACCAGATATTTATAAGCTAAACGTTGCTGCGAAGAAAAACCATAGTGCAATACTTGAACATCAAGAGTCCACATCACGTTACGAATCGTCGAAGGAAAAAGGGGTTGGTGGAGTCCGGGTTTTGTCTCCGTAAAGCAAATCCCGGGAACCACTCGCCAGAGACGACAAAACCAACCTTTGTCGTATAAACTGTCCAATCGTTGCCAGGAATAGCTGCGCCAAAGGTTAATTTCATGCATGTTTACAGCGTCTGTGTTATTTTTGTCGCAAAGTGCACATAGTTCTTGAAGCTTCTCGGCAGCATTAGCGGTTAACACTTCATCCGCATCTAGCCACAAAATAAAATCCGGATTCAGCTTTAAAGCTTCTTGGAGCAGGAGTTGCTTATGACTTCGCTCATTGACAAAGTCATTTTTGGTCCCCCTGAGGACGTGCGGAGTTTGTTTGAGCATATATTCATAGCTGCCATCAGTACTGCCATCATCATAGACAACGAGATCACTCACTGCCGGCAAAACATACTTTACAAACCGCTCTAGATTGTCTTTACAAAGTTCATTATAGATTTGACAGATACAAGCAATCCGATAGTTTTCTTTCATCGTAAAAATTCCTCGGCTTCTTGATTTTCTTGCCCTACCATTAAATGATGTTTATGCAACAAGGCTACTGTCTCGTCATAAGTCATGAGGGAATCCCCCGAACTATACTCTTTGGATAAAGCTTGCAGTCCGGGTTCCGCCATGACCAGTTCCGGAAGCATAGGCTTAATTGCATAATAATCCCCACGGTCATACGTTCGCCAAGCCTCTTCTTCAGAAATCATAATTTCATGGACCTTTTCCCCCGGGCGAATTCCCGTGTAGTTGATGGCTATCTTTCGTTCTCCCATCAAAGCCTTTGCGACATCTTGAATAAGGGCTGCGGGAATTTTCGGGATGAATATTTCTCCGGGTTTAGCACCCTTTAAGACAGCAAATATGGTATCTACGGCGCTATCTAAAGGTAATAAAAATCTCGTCATTTCCTTGGTCGTAACAGTAAGCGGACCACCATGCTTAATTTGTTCATGGAACAAAGGTATGACAGATCCTCTTGAGGCCAGCACATTCCCGTAACGCACACAAATGAATCTTGTCCTGGGAAGCGTTATATTGGCCGCGATGAAAATCCGCTCTTGCATGGCTTTTGAAATCCCCATAGCATTGACCGGTTTACAAGCTTTATCCGTAGAGACTCCGACTACTGTCTCGATTTTAAGATTGTTTTCTCGAATAGCGCGGATGATATTTTCCGGACCTACCACATTGGTCTGCACCGCTTCAAACGGGAAATACTCGCAAGAAGGAACCTGTTTGAGGGCTGCGGCATTGATCACAATGTCTGCTTCCCTTAACACAGCGCATACGGAATGATAATCACGGATATCCCCTATTCTAAACTCGATCAGTCGAGCAAAATTGTCATAGATCACTTCATCGGTAACATTTTGTTTATGCTGGTATTCAACTCTCATTGCGTGTTGTTTAGCTTCATCACGCGAAAAAATAATTATTTTTTTCGGAGCACCAAGTTCCTTTTGTAAAAGCCGACGGGTTAACACCTTACCGAGTGAACCTGTACCCCCGGTAATGACAATTACTTTATTATCAAAAAGATTCAATTTTCACTCCCCCTTGCTTTTGCTGTCTTGATAGGGGCCCTGCAAATAGTCCAGATGCATTGCGTGAATTAGGTCTGGCCACGCAGGTGGATTATAGCCCGTTAGAGATCGAAATCGCCCTGAATCTAACGATCGATCGAGGCGAAGACTGTCCTCAGGTTTGATTTGCACCTTTTTTCCGTACTCGACCTTGATCAGTTTTAGCAACTCGTATTTGGAAATTGGCTCTGACGATACGTGGTAAAGCCCCACCATTTCTGTATTAGGGATTACATAATCACGAATAATTTTAGCTAATTCAACGGTTGGAAAACCAGAGAAAATTACGTTCCGGAAGCCACTAATCGGTTTTTCTTGACTAAGAAACCATTCGACTAAACCATAATTCCCTTTCAACTCATGCCCGATAATTGAAGTGCGCAGGGTAACACAATGAGGGTAAGTTACTTCGCCGAGAAGTTTTGTTCTGCCGTAAAGATCATCGGCATTAGAAACATCCCCTTCTAAATAGCCACCTTTCTCTCCATCAAAAACACAATCTGTGCTGACATGGATTAAGCGCGAACTTGTCGCACTACAAAGCAAGGCAATCCTATGCGGTAAAAGTGCGTTAGTTGTAATTGTTGCAATGGGGTCTTGGGCCTTTGCCACCTGTTTAATCACTCCGATACAATTCACCACAACTTCAGGTGACACATCCGCGAAGACCTTAGTTAGGCTATCTGAATTTAGAACATCGATGTCACTGCGCACCTTACTCATCCAATCGATCGGTATCCAACCAGTTAACTCCTTTGGAGATCGGACCGTAGCATAGACATCTAGCCTTGTATCTTTTGATAGATAACGAAACAAGGTATGCCCCAACATTCCTGACCCTCCCAAGATCAATACCTTTCTCATGTCCCTAATCACACCTTTCAGGGGCAAGCTGTTTTTTAATAAAAATGCACACTTTTCGCTACCGCGTGCTTTTCTTTCTCTTTCTGTTTTCTTTCTCTTTTCTCTTTAAGGTAGCTTTAAATTTTTAAACTCCTCTTTGGCCTTCTCGAGGTCCGTCATCGTCCCAATATCAAACCAAAGATCCTCACTTTCATAACTTACAACCCGAGCTTGTTCTGAAAGAAGGCGCTGAACTAGGTCTGGCATATCATAACGATTATTTTCTGGGATTAAGGAAAGAACCCGTTTATTGATCACGTAAATGCCCATGCTGGCCCAATAGTTCAAGGTAGGTTTCTCTGAATAGGCCGTCACTTGGCCGTCCCTAATCTCTAGAACACCAAACGATGAATAAACGGTCTTCTTGTGTACAGCGACCGTCATATCTGCTTGTGTTGCTATATGATGTTCATATAACGCCCTAAAATCTAAAGTGGTTAACTCATCCCCATTGACGACTAAAAAATTGTCTTCTAAATTGTCGACTATCTTTAAAGGGCCGGCTGTCCCTAAAGGAGTGGTTTCAATAGAATACCGGATGGTCAGACCAAATTGACTGCCATCTTGAAAATAAAGCCTGATGAGATCAGAAAGATACCCAAGACACATAATGATTTCATTAAATCCTGCCTTATAGAGTTGATGAACCAAAATAGCTGCTATCGGTTTTTCCCCAATTGGAAAAAGGGGCTTGGGTAATATCCGAGTGTACGGTTCAAGGCGTGAACCTCTACCACCCGCTAAAATAATGCTTTGCATAAAATTCCCCTTTACCATTAGATTTGGTATTTCCCTATCTGATATCGATTCATATGGGCCGCAACCCAAGATACCGTTCTTCTAATTCCTTCTTCCAGTGATACACGGGGTTCCCACCCGATGGTATCTTTAGCCAAACGATTATCTGCCAAAAGACGGTTTACCTCGCTGCGGCTGGGACGAATTCGCGCTTTATCCACCACAATTTCGGCCGTACTTTGGAGCGTTGTTATAATAATCTGAGCTAATTGGCCAATCGAAATCTCTCGCCCTGAACCAATATTTATCACTTTCCCAAACCCTTCTTGACTCTGAGCTGCCTTGATAAACCCTTCAGCAGTATCCGTTACAAAGGTAAAGTCACGCAGGGTGTCTGTGTTCCCAAGACGTATTTCTTGACAGGCCAGAGCCTGAGTAATTAACGTCGGAATGACGGCCCGGGCGGATTGTCGCGGTCCATAGCAATTGAACGGTCTTACCGTAACAACCGGCAAATCAAAGGAGGCATAAAAGCTTTCGGCTAACTTATCTGCCCCGATCTTACTGGCCGAATAAGGGGACTGGCCCTGAAGAGGGTGAGACTCGTCAATCGGGACATAGAGCGCAGATCCATAAACTTCACTGGTTGAAGTGTGCACGATTCGCTCCACTCCATGATCACGGGCTGCTGTAAGAACATTGAACGTCCCCATAATATTGGTTTCCACAACCTCACGAGGATTCTTATAAGAATATGGGATTCCCACCAAAGCACCTAGGTGGAAAACGGCGTCACACCCTTTAACTGATCGTTCAATGACATCCGCATCCCGTAAATCTCCAGCAATTATCTCAATTTCCTCCAGCATCCCGGATTCTAAATCCTCTAGGTTACCACGACCATCTCTGGAATTATATCGAATAAAGACTCGAACCTTTGCCCCTGCTTTGACCAGAGCCTCTGTCAAGTGACTGCCGATAAATCCACCTGCTCCAGTAATCAAGACCTGCTTTTGCTCCCACATCACGTTCTCCCATCCCCTCTGTTGCAGTAATTGATATATCTTATGTCAGTCTTTGTCTATCTGACACCCTCCAAAAGGGCCCTATAACTTGGCGCAAGCTGAGTCCACTCAAACATCAAGGCCCGTTCCTGCCCTCTAGCCGAAAGGGATTGCAAAAGAGCTGGGTTATTAAGGGCTCTTGATAAAACTTCTGACAACTGTCTAATATTACCCGCCTCAAAGGTTAAGGCACAGGAATTGGAAACGACTTCTGCCAGACCCCCAGCATTTGAAGCGATTATTGGCGTCCCGATCCCCATTCCCTCTAAAGCCACCAAACCGTAGGCCTCACGTCGACTAGGAACCACAAGACTTGTTGCATGTCCCATCCATTTTCTGACCACTGAACTCGGCTTCCAGCCATGTAACTGAACGTAAGGCCCTAGCTTCAGTGAGCGAATAAGCTGCTTCAAAAACCCCTCATAGGATTCTGTGCCCATACCGATAATATTTAAGTGAATTTGCCGACCGCTTTGTTGAAGGATTGAAACGGCTTTGATCAAATCCTCAATCCCCTTATAATCAAGCAACCTTCCTACATACAGAAATTCATTCAGGTTCCTATTCTGCCAACGTTCTGCTGGTATGCTAATACCGAGGGGTAAGACTTCTGTTTTAGAAAGGTATTCTGGAAAACGCCGTGCGAGATAGTTTCTTTCGCTCTGACTAATGAGGTGAATACGTCTACAACGCATCAGAAGCTCTTCCTGGATCTTAAACTGTGCTTGTAATTCGGGCTCTGATCTGTCTTCTAACTCCTTGCGCAAAAAAGAATAAACGGAATATAAAATGGGAACAACCCCTTGGGACAGGGTATACGCCAAAGGGGTAAAATTGATAGCATGGCTGTGAATGATATCCCATGCCT
>DAIEHY010000126.1 GCA_027353165.1 Desulfosporosinus sp. | reverse complement strand
ATAGGTGAGGACTTCAATATTTGGCTGCCGGTCGACCTCGACCAGTTTGGGGTTGAGTATTCAACTCGAGCAGTCATTGGTTGGGAAAGTCTTGTCAAGCTGGGCCATATGCCCCCCAATGCTCGGTGCTTTGTCAACTAGGTATACCTTATAACCCGCCGTAGCCAGATCAAGAGAGGCCTGAATACCGCTGATCCCTCCGCCTACAACCATTACATCTCCGAAATTACTGTCTCCAACACTATTGCAAAGTTGTTGAATTTCTTCTTTAAGCAATCGTTCTTTTTCCACTTTCTATCACCTCCGCGGTTTTCATTTGACCGTACTGTCCCGGTTCGTCCGGCACTTAACCAGCGACGATTAGTGCATAATTTAATATCTGGGTAGCTTAATCTGCTCATCGTAATATTCGACTATACCAATTTCCTTCATGCGGTCATTTATATATCTCCAGCGTTCTCTTAAACGACCGGTAAACTGCTTTTCACAAGGATATTCATTGCACTGAAAGCAATAATCTACGTTCTTCTCTTTATGGCAGGTTTTAGCTGAACAAGTCGTTATCGGGCATTGGATATTTTCCCCTCTGCACCCGCTACATGAGCCCTTGGAAAAAGAGGTCAGAATTTCTTCAAACTGAGAATAACCGTTAAAAATAGGTTCTTTCTCTGTTTTCATTTTCGCTACTGGTCTATAATTGCCAAGCAGTTGAGCGAGCCTTGAACTTATTTGTTTGATTTCCCCGTGTTCATAATCGGCACATCTCTGGCAATCCAGACCACAGGGAGAGAGATGTTTTAAATCAACACGATCAATCGCTTCTTGCATTTCTAACTTCTTGGACATCTAAATTACTTCCTGAAGGATCTCTGTGATGTCCTTCACCTCTATGACATCATCATAGTTCAGGACTAACCTGCTATCCTCAAAATTAGTGATGCAATAAGGGCAGGAAGTTACCAGCACCTCAGCCCCAACCCCAATCGCTTGATCTAATCTGAGGTTGGCGAATCTGTCAGACTTTTGAGTTTCTATCCAAATTCTCCCTCCCCCCATTCCACAACAGAGACTATCTTCCCGCGCCTCATCCATCTCGTTCAGTTCTAAACCAAGTATCTTCTTCAAGATCCCTCGCGGTTCGTCATATATGCCATTATGTCGACCCAGGTAACATGGGTCATGATAGGTTACTTTCTTCTCATACTCCTTACTAATCTGAAGCCTTCCCTCTTTAATAAGCTCAAATAAGTACTGGGTAATATGAACCACCTCAAAGTTTACCTTGAATTCAGGATACTCGTTCTTAAAGGTGTGGTAGCAATGAGGGGAATTAACAACGATTTTTTTGACTCCGTTTTCGATCCAGGTCTTGATATTTTCCTTAGCCAGGCGTTTGAATAATTCCTCATTACCTGTCTTGCGGATGCTTTCTCCACAGCAATTCTCCTTAGTACCCAGTATTCCGAACTCTACTCCTGCCTTATTGAGGATTTTGACTGTGGCAGCAGCTACCTTCTTTAATCTTGAGTCATAACTGAGATAACACCCAGGGAAATATAAGACTTCCATCCCTTCTACAAATGGCTTTACAGAAAGACCCGCTGCCCAATCTGCCCGCTTTGATCGTTCTTCACCGAAGGGGTTACCTTCTGCAAGAAGACCTGAACTTGCGGCGCGGACTGGTTTGACGGCTTCAGGAAAAACACCATATCCCGTGGCGAACTTGCGCAGGGCGATCATGTCTTGGATCTGCTTTACGTCCCTAGGGCATCTTTGAGCGCACTTTCCGCAGGTAGTGCACCGCCAGATCTCTTCATTTTCTATCTCAGTCAAGCCGAAGGTTGCCTCTCGAATTAGCTTGCGCATACTGAACGTTCTAACTCTATTCCAAGGACAAACAGTATCACATTTCCCACATTGATAGCAGAATTTGACGGCGTCTGCACCGCTCTCTTTTATTTCATCAATTGCCTCTTTTAAGGGGGCTACAGTCTCCACGAGTTTAATCTCCTCCTTTCAGATTAAAGTTTTTAACTCTTCTGTGACATTCGGGCAACGCTTTCCACCAGCTGCTGTAATCCATGTTTGTCAACCAATGATTTCAAACCCAGCTCCATATCGCCCAGCATCACATCTTCTTCGACTTCCTCTTCCCTTTCTTCGTAAGTCAGGGCTTCAGCTAAGCACCACTGTACACACATAGGTTCTTTGAGGGACGGATCGTCTTCACACATATCACATTTGAGAGGAAGCCCAGAATCGGGTTCTTTAAAAACGTCCCTTGATGGGCAGGAAGCCCTGCAAAAACCACACTCGTCATATTCCTTTCCATCAATCACATATTTGTCTCTGCCCATACATTCGGAGGCCGTATACTCACCTGCGTATACAGGAACAAATACGTCTCTTACTGGATCACGAATCAGCCGAATACGTGCCCTTGCTGGATTATTGCTGCTATATTTTGGTGCAGCGTGAAAGGATGCGCAGATTATCTCACATGCTCGGCAACCATTACACTTATCAACATCAATCTTGATTACCTTAACTTTCTTCTTTACTTTGCTCATCATATAATCCCTCTTTGTTCTAAGTCTTCGCTAACGTAATCCATAGCTAATTCATGTAAAGACGTTTTAGTGGGAATACCCTGATTGTTCCACCCCTTAAATTTGTAATATTCATCTAAGAGCTTTGCTTCCAGTTCGGGAAAGCGTTTCTTCCAATGGTCCTCTGGTGGACGTTCATCCCCTCTTCTTAACCCTCTTCTTACATTAAAGGCTCTAATTAAGGTTCGGTTCCTCTTGGCTATTTGGGATAGCCCGGCTTCATCAAGGTCAATCCCAGTCGCTGCAGAGAGGATCGTTGCCCAATTGTGCATATGATACGCTGGCTTCAGGGGAAACGATGACAAGCCGGCACACATTCCTGTAGCGTCATCAATGTAGTGCATTTTCTCCATCCAATCAACAATTTCACACGACATTTCAACAGTTGGATAATGTGGGATTGAGTGGTCTCCGCGATTTTCCCAGTCCCGAAAATACTGCTTAAACTTTTCATCAGGCACTTGGATCCAATCCTTCAGGAAGTCTTCTGTTTCCTCTTTTGAAGCAAAAGGCGCCTGGGGGAACTGCCCTTCAATTTGGGTAATGTTTATCTTCTCACCGGTACAATACATCAGGAAATAAAGGGGATTCATCATTCCAAGCTTGAGAGGCAGCTGTTCGTGTTTCTTAATGTTATTATGAGCAAAGGCTTCTGCGCCCTTACCAATCCGTTCTGCCGCCCAATAGGTACCATCCGCTAAAATATCTCCGATCCCTTCTCGTCGAACAATTCTGTCCAGTAACCAGAAAAATCTTCCTTCGGTATCGGACGGCATACCTGGCATGTCCTGATCCGTCAAGATGCCAGCTTCATAAAGTTCAAGGGCAAAGGCTATCGTTTGCGGGGTTGTAAATCCGTCCACGCCATACTCTTGAGCAGGACCAGCAATTCTAAACCCAAAATCCAGGTCTGACATGGATGCCATGGTATAGGTGAGTTTTGAGTAACATTTCATCATGTATTTTGAAACTCCAGGATAAGAGACTGAGGCCCCGCATTTCATTGGACAGTTATAACAACTTAAGAACCGCTCCCGTGCACTTTCTTGGGTCTCTTTCCAGCTCTGTTCGACTTCTTTAGTCCAAAAATCTTTTCTCCGATGACGAGCATTACCCCAAGCGAAATTGGTGGTGTGCCACTCCTCATCATGGATTTTCATCTCTTGCGGTGACCCAAGTCCAGCTAAAATGGGTGGCACCATTCCCAATGGATTTTTTTCTCGAATTTTCACATAGCTCAGTACGTCATTACAATGCTCTATAAAATCAGCCGGGCGGGCAATATTGACGTCTTTTGTGCCCCGAACCGCTATCGCTTTTAACCGTTTGTCTCCCATAACGCCGCCGATTCCTAATCGGCTGCAACTGGACCTACCCTGCTCTATGGAAGCAAAAAAGACCCTATTTTCACCAGCCAGACCAATAGAAGCCACCTGGGCGTTCGGTTCCTTCAATTCCTGTCGAATGAGTTCTGCGGTTTCTAGAGTGCCTTTCCCTTGGAGATGACTGGCATCACGTAGTTCTACTTTGTCATTATTGATCCACAAATAAACCAATTCAGGGGACTTACCGCGCAGGATTACTTTGTCATAACCGGCATGCTTTAATTCTGGTGCCCAAAATCCCCCCATCATTGAATAGGCCATTAATTTAGTCTGTGGAGAAATGGTAGAAACAATGGTACGATTAGCGCCAGGTGCAGGAGTACCCGTTAAAAGACCCGCACTAAATATCAGGAGATTATCCGGAGAAAAGGGTTCAACTTCAGGGGGAACCCTATCCCATAATATCTTGGCGTTAGTACCAAGCCCGCCCAGATGAAGTTCAGCTAATTTTGGGTCAGTTTCTACCCTTTCAATATTTCCTCGGGTTAAATCAATTTCTAAGTTATACCCCGTCTCTGCGTATCTCATTTTTCAACCCCTCTAACTATGTTTTTTACTGAAGTAACATAGATTACTTTTCCAGGGGAGGTGCCATAACTTCTTCAAAGAATTCCGTGGTATATGGCTTGCATTCCACCTGCAACTGACGATACTTAATAAAGTCAATAGTGTCTTTGCCGGTTGCCTTCTTGTTGTTGAAAGCGTTGAAACCCATATACGCCTCGCTTTGCATGTTGGCGACCAACCAGTGACGATTCAGTAGTTTTGCTTGATCCCAGAAGAATTTCTTCTTGGCGCGGACACCGTCAATGGACATCATCAGGCAGTTGGGGAACAAGTTGGTAAATACATAGAGAATCCTATCAATTTCTTTATCCAACAGGGTAAAGTCTGTAGTGGCTTCACTGATTATTTTTTTAGCCTCTGCAGCAGCTTCTCCTGTTTTAAAGTCCCCATAAACAATCTCCCCGTCCTCAACATAATTTTCGGTTTTAATCAATGGGTTGCGGATGAACTTGCCGTCGACTTTCAAGACAGGAATTACTTTGCTGATCATGCCCATTCGATGCACTTTATAAGCGCTCCACATTTCGCAGGAAATGCAGTTCCACATAGCCTGCTCAATGGTTAAAAATTCGGGGAGGAAGTCAGTGGCACCGCCAACCGGAGCAGATCCGTGTTTCGGGCCTGCCTGCCCAAAAATTGCTAGGTCGGAAGCGATCGTGAGGTCGCAAGCCAGACCAATCTCCTGACCACCGGCAACCCTCATGCCGTTTACCCTACAGATAACTGGCTTTTTGCAATTGAGGAGACCGTCGACCATCGCGTTGAAGAGATCCATGTAAGAGCCGTACTCTGTCCCATTCATGCTATAATACTCGGAATATTCCTTGGTGTTACCACCTGTACAAAATGCCTTGTCTCCTACAGCAGTAAAGACAACAGCGACAACGGAGCGATCAGTCGACGCTTTTTGCATTCCGGCGATAACTCCTTTAACCATCTCCGTAGTGTAGGAATTAAATTGTGAGGGGTTGTTCAGGGTTACCCAGGCTGAATTAAGGCCCGGTATGATGTTTCCTTTGGGGTCGATAATGGGCTTTGTCTCATATATTACACAAGGTGCATCCGTTCCAAAGTGCTCATTTCCATATAACTCATGATTTTTTATATCGGTTTGACGGGGCCATCTGTTTAAACTATTTAAATCCATGATTTTATTAACCTCCTTAATTTAGGTAGAATTTATCTTCCCAACTTTTAACGACATCCTCCTGCGTAAGAATCATTAAACTATACCGTTTCTCCTCCTTTTCAATCAGATAATATTAGTAAATCCATTGCTATCACCGGGACAGATCTTCCTTACATTTTTTGAATATTTCCAATAATGACTATTTTAAATGCAAGTATTATGCCATTTTGCTTGCTCTTGAAGCGATTGAGTATGATCAGTCGAATTTGATAGTCTAACCGTCCAAAATCCATAACCAACGGTTTGCGTCGTCAACTTGTCTAAAATAAAAGAATGCTAGATACCACCGGCAAATTGCAGTGTAATCATTATTCTGGTGTAAAGAATCCACAAGACTAATAATTAAACAACCGAGTCATATCTGCATCATCCCGATGCTTTAACGACTCGGTTCTTTATTTGACGGCTCGACGTCTGCCCGTCGAAAAAAACCCTTCTTCTGACGATTGGAGGCTTCGGTCTCCAAATCTCTAATGACCTTCTTTCTTTTTCATCTAATGTTATGACCCTTTCTGTGACATTCGGGCAATGCTATCCACTAGTTTCTGCAAACCATGTTTGCTTACCAATGATTCCAATCCTATCTCAATCTCGCCCAGAATGACTTCTTCTTCTTCTTCGACTTCCTCTTCCTTTTCTTCGTAAACCAAGACCTCATTGTAGCACCATTCAACACACAAAGGCTTTCCATCGTTATCTTCACACATATCACATTTCAA
>DAIEHY010000125.1 GCA_027353165.1 Desulfosporosinus sp. | reverse complement strand
TCCATAAAGATAGAGCGCTGTAAGTGCAGCCACAAAAAGAAGTGGACTATAGTTTGAAAACACAATCATGATCTCGTCAAGCGTTCCATTCACATGGGCAACCCCGTTAATTGCCTTAAATACAGGTTCATTCATAAACATTTATCCATCGGCCCCTTAAAATTATTTTTGGTCACCTCTATTACACGTCAAAAAAAGAGTCAGGTTGCAAAACTTAACTCTTTTCTCTTTATATTTTTATGAATTTTTATTTCAAGCTATATACTAATACGTCCTTGGCCCTCTTCTTTATGAATAGACTTTTGACTTCTAAGCTCAAAGAAATACAACACGATTTTGGAACAGATAAGACCTTCGATAATCCCTCCAACTATATCTGAAGGATAATGGACAAATAGGTACATCCTTGAAACAGCAATCAACAAAGCCAAAGTGGTCACAAAGCCTTTGTATTTCTTTACCTTTTTCACAAGTATTCCTGCCGCTGCAAATGCGGAGGCAGTATGTCCTGATGGAAAGGAGAAGGATAAAGGCTTTGATATGAGAAGTTGAACCGCAGGATCAGCCATAAAGGGTCTTGGTCTCTGTATTAGATTCTTTAAGAATCCCTCACCCAAAATAGAACTTAATACCAAAGCACAAATGGTCATGAATCCCACTTTTCTATATTTGGGGGTGTGCAATAGACCTATGGCAATTATAATCCAAATCAATCCCATATCTCCCAATGAAGTTAGGATAATCATCAACTTATCGAGAAAAGGATTATGAAAATAGTTATTAATGAAATTTAAAACTAACCAATCCAAATTTTGTATAACAGTCATGCTTTGTCTTCTCCATACTTCAGTATAATCGCGTTCAAATACTTGTCAAGATGAGGTAACCCATCGATGCCGTACTTTATAAAATTCACTTTTCATTGCCTCCTAAAAATCGGTCAGCCCTGCTCCCGCATCGACAGCAGTAATTATCCTCTTTACTGATCATCGACTTGCAATGATCACAGGATTCCTTAATCTCAGTTCCACAATGACTGCAGAAAGCGTTGAACCTACTCTGCAAAGCTCCGCACTTGTAACAGGTTCGGTTATTTTATTATAAATCAGATAAACAATGAACCCAACTAAATTCGTAATTAAAATCAGCAATCCCCATAAAGAGGCATTCAGCTTCCTTCTACCCGCATCTTTGTAGACCCAAAGAGCTAACCCAATCCAGTAAAAGACCTCCATCCGATCAAATGAGTGGAGGTCTCGTTTATAGCTTATCCAATCGTGAGACTCCCACTTCTACAAGTGGGAGTGGTACCTCGTACTGCGCTTCGGTCACGATCGTCTCCTGTGGAGAGTATTGCCGAGCCGCCTTTCCTCCATCGCATTAAGCTAATCAATTTTCATAGTAAAACACGTTGCTGATACATGCAATTTGAGTGGCAAAGTTCGTTGCGACTATCTGATAGCCGCCAAACAATAAGTTTATAAAGAAACTCATTCTCCACTTTCAATGAAGTCGAATATGAATACCAGTCAGAATGAGATAAATCCCCTCCAACCTAGCGCAAATTTTCCTACTATGCTACTTTACCACAAAAGTTTTTATAATTAATATCAAGAGTGTGTTTCATAATACCTATTACGCCATCAATATTTTGCACCAGAATAAAAAAATAAATAAAAATAGGGTACTGTCTCTTAAAATCACTAAAGACAATACCCATACTTTATTTTGCACGTATACTTTCTAAGCCTTGACGTATGAGGCTTAGAAAGTTATGTCTGTACTATTTCCCTTGATGTTTAATCGCTGCCTGGGCAGCGGCCAACCGTGCAATCGGTACGCGGAACGGAGAGCAGGAAACATAATCCAAACCGACTATATGACAGAATTCCACAGAATTTGGTTCCCCACCGTGCTCGCCACAAATCCCTAGACCTAGATTTGGGTTTGTACTACGCCCTAAGTTTACGCCTATGCCAATTAGCTTGCCAACCCCTTCACGATCCAACACGACAAAGGGGTCTGTTGTCATGAGCTTTTTATCAAGATACACCGGGAGGAACTTTCCTTGAGCATCATCTCGAGACAAGCCCATAGTCATCTGGGTAAGATCGTTAGTCCCGAAGGAGAAGAAATCTGCTACTTTTCCAATCTCATCAGCCAAAAGTGCTGCTCGCGGCACCTCAATCATGGTTCCAACTTTATAGTGAAGCTGTACGTTTTGTTCGTTCATAACCTCTGCTGCAGTGTCATCTACCAACTTGCGCATCATCAAAAATTCTTCTTTTCCCATGATTAGCGGAATCATGACTTCAGGATGAATGTCATACCCTTCTTTTATCAAACGGGCGCTGGCTTGGAAAATAGCCCGAGCTTGCATGACCGTAATTTCCGGGAAGGACACGCCAAGACGACAACCCCGGTGACCAAGCATTGGATTTAATTCCGATAAAGCCCGAACATTACGCAATAAAGATTCCTTTTCATGTAACGTGGTCGAATCACTTTTACTCATCCTCAGTTTTGTTATCTCCACCACTAACTCCTCAGAATGTGGAAGGAACTCGTGGAGGGGAGGATCGAGCAAGCGAATGGTTACCGGAAGTCCCTGCATGGCCTTCAAAATCCCGTAAAAGTCCTCTTCCTGCATAGGTAAGAGTTTAGACAAAGCCGATTCACGTTCTTCAAGCGTTTGAGCCAAGATCATCTCTTGAACAATGGGTATTCTCTCAGGGTCCATAAACATATGCTCGGTGCGAGTCAACCCAATCCCGACCGCTCCGAAATCACGAGCATTCATTGCTTCGGTTGGGCTATCAGCGTTTGCCATGACACGAAGTCGAGCAATTTCATCCGCCCAACCTAAGAATTCCTTAAAGCCTTCGCTAAGTTCAGGATCGACCATGGATACTTCCCCTTTAATCACTCGACCGGTTGAGCCGTCGATCGAAATAATCGTTCCTTGAGGATAGTCAACTCCATCAATCACAAACAATCCTTGGGTATAGTCTATCTTCAAGGCATCGCACCCACAGACAGCTGGTTTGCCCATATGACGGGATACAACCGCTGCATGGCTTGTCATACCACCCCGACTCGTTAGAATCCCTTGTGCTGCCAAAATGCCTCGTATATCATCAGGGGTAGTTTCAGTACGCACTAAAATCACTTTCTCACCAAGATTTCCCAACCGTTCCGCTTCCTCAGCACTTAAGACGATCCTTCCTGACGCAGCTCCTGGTGAAGCAGGCAAACCTTTAGCCAGAACTTGAAGCTTTGAACCCGTATCCATGCGGCGATGTAATAAATGATCCAATTGATCCGGCTCAATCCGCATAACTGCTTCTTCTTTAGTAATCACACCTTCATGAAAAAGTTCGATAGCCACTCGGATTGCCGCCGAGGCAGTTCGCTTCCCATTTCGAGTCTGAAGCATATAAAGCTTCCCGCGCTCGATCGTGAATTCAATATCTTGCATATCCCGATAATGGAACTCCAAACGTTTGGAGATCTCCACAAACTGGTTATAAATCTCCAAATTTTCCTGAGCCAAAGTAGCAATCGGATTCGGGGTCCTTATCCCGGCAACCACGTCTTCCCCTTGAGCATTCATCAGGTATTCGCCATAAAGTGCACTTTCTCCAGTCGAAGGATTACGAGTAAAGGCCACGCCCGTGCCTGAATCAGTTTCCATATTGCCAAAGACCATAGACTGAACATTCACCGCAGTCCCGATGTCATGAGGAATACTGTTGATTTTCCGATAAACATTAGCACGATCATTATTCCACGAACGGAAAACTGCTAAAACCGCTTGCTCTAACTGAATCCTAGGATCCATCGGAAACGGGTTCCCGGTTTTACGTTCAATTTTCTTCTTATATTCACTGACCATCCATTTAAGGCTCTCCGAAGAAAGTTCGGAGTCATACTGAACACCCTGTTTTTCCTTGGCAGTCTCAAGAATTTGTTCGAAATTGTAATGCTCCACCTCCAAAACGACATCCGCAAACATTTGGATAAAACGTCGATAACAGTCCCAAGCAAAACGTTCATTCTGTGTATTTTCGGCCAAAGCTACCACAGTCTCATCATTAAGCCCCAAATTGAGCACTGTGTCCATCATACCAGGCATTGAGAACTTCGCTCCAGACCTTACAGAAACAAGCAGTGGGTTTTTCGGATCTCCAAAGAGTTTTCCGGTCGCTGCTTCAACCTCAGCCAAAGCTGGCCAAACTTCTTCCCATACCCCATCCGGTAATTTCTCACCATTGGTGTAATACTCGTTACAAGCTTCCGTAGTAATCGTAAATCCTGGAGGGACTGGCAAACCAATTTGCGTCATCTCGGCCAAATTGGCTCCTTTTCCACCCAACAAATCACGCATAGCAGCCTTACCTTCTTGGAATAAGTAAACATATTTTTTACTCATTTCGATCCCCCTTAAATAAAATTTCTAAGATAATACTCGCGGTTTCTTCAACTGCTTTACCCGTAGCATCGATGATGGGACAGCCTATACGTTTCATGATACCTCGTGCATATTCCAACTCGCGCATTATTCGGTCAAGATTAGCATAATCAGAAGTTGCTCCCAGCCCTAGAGTCTTTAAACGTTCAGTTCTAATCTGGTTAAGCAATTCCGGCCGCAAAGTCAAACCAATTACCTTCCGTGATGGAATTTGGAAAAGTTCCTCAGGCGGATTAACTTCTGGAACCAGCGGAATATTAGCTGCTTTGAGACCTTTATGCGCCAAATACATACTGAGTGGAGTTTTCGAAGTTCGTGAAACACCTATCAGCACCACATCAGCATAAAGTACCCCGCGTGAGTCTTTCCCATCATCATATTTAACAGCAAATTCGATCGCTTCTACCTTGCGAAAATACTGTTCATCTAGGCGATGAATAATGTTCGGTGTATGAGTGGGATCCATACCCGTTTGATAACTTAGAGCACCAATCAACGGCCCTAAAATATCAACCGTTTTAAGCCCCTTTTCAAAGGCCTTTCTCTCTAAATAATCACGAAGATCTTTAAGTACAAGGGTATAGACTAAAATCGCTTGCTCGGCAATTGCCTCTTCCAGGATATCTTCCAAATGGGCTTGATCCCGCACATAGGGAACCCGGCGAATCCGAGTCTTTACGCCAATAAATTGTGCTGCCGCAGCCCTACTTACAAACTCAGCCGTCTCTCCAAGTGCATCTGAAATGACATAAATTACCGCCATTTGAGTCGTCACATACACACCTCCGAATTTCATTCAGTCGTAGACTCCCGCTTTCCTTTTTTGACTTTTGGCCTCTTGCCTCTGCTATCTGAATTCTGGCAACGGCTTATCTGATTTCCGCAATTTCTACAAAGAGCTTAGTGACATTTGTTTTGGTAAACCGGCCGACGACTTCATAGCATTCATTACCCTTCTCGTCCACATACCCTTCCACCACTGGCAAACTGTCAACTTGATGTTGGACCAATTTCTTTGCAGCACTTAAGACTGGTTCATCCGAAGTCGTCATATAAATATTTGGCATACGCGTCATAATCACACCGACAGGCACTTGTTGAAGGTCAATTTTCCCCAAAGAAGCTTTCATAATATCTTTCCGAGAGATCATTCCTAAAAGGATCCTGTCTGGCCCAACTACGGTTAAACTTCCGACGTTTTGCGTAAACATGGCAACCGTCGCTTCATAGATACTGGCATTTTCCAGAACCGTAACAGGCATAGATTTAAACGAGCAGACCCGTAGCTGTAACATTCTCTCCATAATCGGGGAAGGCGCGAGATCTTCTCGATAGGAATACCCAACGCGCGGTCTGGCCACTAAGACACCGGACATCGTCAAAATGGTTAAATCCGGGCGGAGAGTGGCTCGCGTCAAATCCAGCATTGCCGCAATCTTTTCACCAGTGATGGGGCCTGAGGCTTTCACGATCTCTACAATTCGCTGTTGACGTTCCGTCCATTCCAACCCATTTCACCCCTTAATGTTTGTATCAAACCGTAATGTGACATACTAATGAAGTCTTACGCGCTTGATTATATCATATTATATTATTTTTTGACTAGATAGTGAGCATATAAAACCTATATTTTTTATATGCTCACTATTAATAAAAACTCTAACCGAAAAAAGGACTGTAACTTACATGCGAACAAAGTTTGAACACATGTAGTTACAGCCCTCAATATTTCATGTTCTTGACCACCCATTAGATTTCATCGTTAACAAGTCCTATCGTTATCGCTTCACTTATGCTAAAACACTTAAATCTCCCAAACAACCCAAGATCTCCACACACTGACTCAGCAATGCCAAGCGAGCCCTTTTTAAAGTCTCATCTTCCACCATAATCATGACCGCTAGGAAAAGGGCTTCGATTTGTGGGACAAGTTCCCATGCTAAGTCATAAGCCTCCTCATAATCTCCCTGAGCAATGCTCTGATCAAACCGCTCTCTA
>DAIEHY010000124.1 GCA_027353165.1 Desulfosporosinus sp. | reverse complement strand
AGTATCCAAGAACAAACTGAAAGTGGTATGCAAAGAGGACTGAAGAACCGGCATATCCAAATGATTGCCTTAGGTGGAGCTATCGGAACTGGGCTGTTTTACGGATCAGCCGAATCTATTCGATTAGCTGGACCAGGTATCACACTGTCTTATCTCATCGGAGGTTTAGTTATTTTCTTTATTATGAGAATGTTGGGTGAAATGTCTGTGGATGAACCTGTTTCCGGTTCCTTTAGTCATTATGCGTACAAATATTGGGGCGAGTTTCCCGGTTTTCTCTCCGGCTGGAATTACTGGTTTAACTACATTATCGTCAGCATGGCAGAATTGACAGCTGTGGGTATTTATATTAATTATTGGTTTCCAACCTTTCCACAGTGGTTGTCTGCCTTGATATTTTTGGTTCTTATTACGCTGGCAAACTTGGTTAATGTTAAATTATATGGAGAATTTGAGTTCTGGTTTGCTATCATTAAAGTGGTTGCCATCTTAGGGATGATTATATTTGGAATAATGTTGATCTTCACAGGAATTAATGGACAAGCTACGGGATTTAGCAATCTTTGGATTCATGGAGGTTTCTTACCTAACGGAGTTGGGGGCCTAATTCTTTCCTTAGTGGTTGTTATGTTTAGTTTTGGCGGGATTGAACTAATCGGGATCACGGCCGGAGAAGCAGAGAACCCGAAAAAGACGATTCCAAAAGCCATTAACCAAGTTATGTGGCGTATCCTAATCTTCTATGTTGGGGCTTTAACTGTTATGATGATTATCTTTCCTTGGAATTTGGTCGGGATGGATGGAAGCCCTTTCGTTCAAATCTTCTCGAAGATGGGGATTCCTGCTGCGGCAACTATCTTAAATGTTGTGGTTTTGACAGCTGCTCTCTCAGTTTATAACAGTGGTATTTACAGTAATGGTCGAATGCTTTATAGCTTAGCCCATCAAGGGAATGCTCCTAAATTATTTGGTAAATTGAATAAGAGAGGAATTCCTGTAGCTGGAGTTCTTGCCTCTTCGGCTCTAACGCTTGCGGCAGTAGTCCTAAATTATTTAATTCCGGGAAAGGTCTTTATGTACTTGATCTCGATCGCGGTCATTGCAGCGATTATTAACTGGACTATGATCATTATTACGAATCTGAAATTCCGCAAAGCTAAAGGGGAAAATGCCGATAAACTAGAGTTTAAAACTCCATTACACCCGTATAGTAATTATCTTGCCTTAGCCTTCCTATTGATGATTGCGGTTTTGATGACCACAATGCCAGATATGAAAATGGCTGTTTACATTCTCCCCTTATGGTTATTCATTCTCTGGGTCGGCTTTAAACTTAAAAAGACCATGGGAAAATCAGAATAATGCATAAATGATCAGTATTTCTTTTCGCCCATCAGAAGTTGACAATTTTTATGTACCCTTTCGGCAGTGGCACGAAACTTGCATTACTCTAATCATATCCAAATTATCTGGAATAAAGGGAGGAACTTTATAATGGCTAGAAAAGCAGAACCTTATCGCATTAAAATGGTTGAATCCATGCGCATGATTTCTCGTGAAGAGCGTCTGGTAAAACTAAAAGAAGCTGGGTATAACCCCTTTCTTTTGAAATCTGAGGACGTCTATATTGATCTTCTCACTGATAGTGGTACAGGCGCTATGAGTGACAGACAGTGGTCTGCCTTGATGCTTGGAGATGAGTCCTATGCTGGAAGTAAATCTTTCTTTAAAGTTAAGGACGCAGTAAAAGGAATCTTTGGGTATGATTATACAATTCCGACACACCAAGGTCGCGGAGCAGAGCAAGTCCTCTTTCCTCATTTGAAGAAACACGATGGACAATTTGTCCTCGGCAATATGCATTTTGATACGACGATGGCTCATATTGAAATGAACGGTATGGTTGCTGTAAACCTTGTTATTGAAGAGGCCTTTGATACTCAAAAAGAACATCCGTTCAAGGGGAACTTCGACCTAAAAAAACTTGAGAATTTTATCGAAAAAGGTCCGGAAAACATTGCTTTCATTATCGTGACAATAACCTGTAACTCTTCAGGGGGACAACCAGTTTCCATGGAAAATTTCCGAGGGGTTCGGAAAATCGCGGATAAATACTCCCTGAAGATTGACATTGACTCCGCTCGTTTTGCCGAGAATGCCTATTTTATTAAAAAACGTGAGCCGGGTTATGAAAATAAGAGCATTCAAGAGATTGTTAAAGAAATGTATGATATGGGCGACTACTTTACAATGAGTGCCAAGAAGGATGCCATCGTCAACATGGGCGGGCTGATAGGCATTAAGAATGAAAAGGAATTGTATCAAAATGCCTGCACAACCTGCGTTCCTATGGAAGGCTTCGTAACTTACGGCGGGCTCTCTGGCCGTGATATGGAATGCTTAGCGGTTGGACTCTATGAAGGTATGGACTTTGATTATCTCGAAAGTCGAATTGGACAAGTAGAATACCTCGGAGAAGAACTTCGCAAGCGTGGTATTCCCATCCAGTGGCCCGTTGGTGGACATGCTGTTTTCGTGGATGCTGGAAAGTTCCTTCCCCATATTCCTGCAGAACAGTTTCCGGCCCAAGCTCTTAGTAACGAACTATACCTGGAGGCCGGTGTCCGTCCGGTTGAAGTAGGTTCTTTACTATTGGGTCGTGACCCAGTGACCGGAATTCAAAAGAAGGCCGATGTTGATTTCATGCGTTTGACTATTCCACGCCGTGTCTATACAGACAACCATATGGATGTGGTCGTGGAGGGTTTAGCGAAGATTTGGGAACGTCGGGACCAAATTAAAGGCTTGGAGTTTACCTATGAGCCGAAAGTGCTCCGTCACTTCCTTTGTAACCTTAAACCGATCGAGGACTAGGTTCTAAAGCTTGCAAGAACGAGCAAGAAACTTATGCACAAGCGCAGTGAAAGTTTACTGCGCTTGTGCGCTGTTTTGAACCCATTGGTTGACTCGATGGCTAAAGGTGATATGCCCATGTGCACAGTTGATAAAGTTTACTAAGGGGTTTAAATAATGACGCTAAGTCATGTTTAGGAGGAATAAAATAATGTCTGAAAAAGGTACTTGGGCTTTGAAAAGAGGCTTGGCTGAAATGCTTAAGGGTGGAGTCATCATGGACGTAACGACTCCTGAACAAGCAAGGATTGCGGAAGAGGCGGGCGCCTGCGCGGTGATGGCCTTGGAAAGGGTGCCTTCGGATATTCGTGCAGATGGCGGGGTTGCTAGAATGGCTGACCCATCGATTATTCAGCGGATTATGGAGTCGGTTACGATCCCAGTAATGGCTAAAGCCCGGATTGGGCACATGGTTGAAGCTCAGATTTTAGAGGCACTTGGAGCAGATTATATTGATGAAAGCGAAGTCCTCACTCCAGCTGATGAAGAATTTCATATTTATAAGCATGATTTCCAAGTTCCATTCGTTTGTGGAGCACGAAATTTAGGAGAAGCCCTTCGCCGGATCGGTGAAGGGGCAGCTATGATCCGAACCAAAGGAGAGCCTGGAACAGGTAACGTTGTAGAAGCGGTTCGGCACATGAGAAAGGTCATGAGCGAAATTCGCTTTCTTCGAAACCTTCCGAAGGAAGAATTGATGACCGCCGCCAAAAATATGTGTGCACCTTATGATTTAGTAGTTCAAGTTGCAGAACTTGGCAAGCTGCCCGTTGTTAACTTTGCAGCGGGAGGAATTGCAACCCCGGCAGATGCGGCGTTGATGATGCAATTGGGGTGTGATGGTGTCTTTGTAGGATCGGGAATCTTTAAATCAACGAATCCGGCTGCACGCGCTAAAGCGATTGTAGCGGCAACGACCCATTACCGTGACAGTCAGATTTTAGCGGAGATATCTAAGGACTTGGGAGAATCAATGCCAGGACTTGAGATATCAACTCTTCTTAAATCAGAACGCATGCAAGACCGTGGTTGGTAAGGTTAATTAATTAGGTCTCCCTCAAATATAGGATCGTTTAGGGCTAGTAAACCATTAATTTAGTTAATGGTTTACTAGCCCTATCTTTTTTAAAAGCAGTGAGCACAAGGAAATTTACCGCGATACGATTTTCTAACTCTAAAACATATGGAAATATGGCACCATAATTATTTATTACATCTGTGCAGGATATTCGTGACCTAGGCAAGAACGAAAAGGTGAGACTGATTTTTCGAATGTTTACTGGGGTTCAGGGTAAAATAAGGATATTAAGTGTTAAAGGAGCTGGGGTTATGAGTTTAGTCTATTCGGTATTTGTTCCGCATCCGCCCCTCCTCGTCCCAGAAGTTGGACGGGGAGAAGAGCGTAAGTGCCAAGCAAGTTTGGATGCTTACCGTGAGATAGCACATCGTCTTTCCCAGGCCGAGGTAGAGACTGTAATTATGGTTTCGCCGCATGCACAGCTTACTAAAAACGGGATCACTCTTACCATTGAAGATAGAGTTCAAGGGGACTTCTCTCAGTTTGGGGCTGGGCAAGTGAACTTATCGTTTGCTAGTGACGCAGGGATCATTGCGTTATTTAAAGAACACCTCTCAGGCGTGGTTCCGGTGCGCGGGGGGCTTGATCACGGCGCCTTTGTACCACTATATTTTTTACATGAAGCAGGGTGGAACGGTAAGGTCGTTCTCATGGGAATGCCCTTGGAACAACCTGAGGAATATGGTGAGCTTATGAGGCAAATTCTTGAGAACTTACCTGGACGCTACGCTCTTGTGGCCAGTGGGGATCTTTCCCATCGCTTGAAAGAGGACGGGCCGTATGGCTTTGATTCTGCCGGACCAGAATTTGACCAACTTGTCGTGAATTTACTGCAGAGGGATACCAAAAAGATGGCTGATTTACCAGATGATCTTGTTGAAAAGGCAGGCGAATGTGGATACCGGAGTCTTCGCTTGGCATTGGCGGCTAAAGAGGGGGCGCCTGAAGTGCTGTCCTACGAGGGGCCATTTGGTGTCGGATATCTGGTGGCAGATTTATACCATTCTTCACCTTTGCCGCAGTGGGCACGACGTTGTCTAACGACCTATTTAGAAAAAGGTGACCGCGGTCTCCTGGATTTACCAGACATGCACGCACCTGAGTTTGATGTGCGGAGGGGATGTTTTGTCACGCTAAAACAGGGGGGACATTTACGCGGGTGTATAGGTACAACCGAGCCTTGGCAAGAAAATCTAGCCTTAGAAATTCAACATAATGCGATTGCTGCCGGAACCCAAGATCCACGTTTTCCTCCAGTTCGAGCCGAGGAATTAGATTCCCTGAGCTTCACAGTGGATGTCTTAGGGGAACTTGAGAAAATTGCAGGACCTGAGGAGTTGGACCCCTGGAGGTATGGAGTCGTTGTTCGTCAGCGTGGAAGGAGCGGATTGCTACTCCCTCATTTGGAAGGGGTGGATACTGTCGCAGAGCAAATCAGTATTGCTAAACAAAAGGCGGGTATTTTTGACGGCATAACGGAACTCTGGCGCTTTGAGGTTAAGAGACATTATGAGTAAGACAGATGACAACTCCTATCGTGCAAGTTGTCTCTTGTGTCCCCAGCATTGTCAATTAAGACATGGGCAGATGGGTCGATGTCATGCCCGGGAGAACCGAGAGGGCGAGGTCGTATCTCGAACTTATGGCGAAGTAGCGGCTTGGAATATGGATCCGATTGAGAAGAAGCCCCTTTATCATTTCTATCCTGGATCTTGGATTTTTTCCGTAGGAGGTTTTGGTTGCAACCTAAGTTGTTCGTTTTGTCAAAATCACGAAATATCCCAGCACCATCAAGTCGGAAGAAAGGCTTCCCCTGCTGAGCTAGCCGAACTTGCTAGGCTGGAACAGAATTCAATAGGGCTTTGTTTTACGTATTCAGAGCCGAGTGTGTGGTTTGAGATGATCCGAGATACCGCTCCCTTGGTGCGAGCTCAAGGGGGGCAGGTGGTTTTGGTGAGTAACGGAACAATCTCGCCACGTTTTATCGAGGAGTTAATTCCGTGGCTGGATGCTGTGAATATTGATATTAAAGCTTTCTCGGAGGATTTCTATCAACACTATTGTGGAAGCAAGCTAGCTTGGGTTTTAGATAATGTCGAACGTTTGGCAGGTCGGGTTCATTTGGAAGTTACAACTCTCGTCATTCAAGGGGCAAATGATAATCCGCAAGAGCTTACTGAGTTGGCCCGCTGGCTACGTCAGCTTAATGTTCCACTGGCTTGGCATCTGAGTGCCTACCATCCGGCTTACCGACTCTCGACTCCGCCTACGGAACGAAAGACTCTAGAACGGGCATGGAATATTGCTAAGGAATACCTTCCCTATGTGTATTTAGGAAATGTCAGAGGTGGAGGTACGACGTTTTGCCCTCGGTGTGGGGATGCTGTGATTCATCGCGAACCTGTCTTGGTTAATCGTTTAAAGCATGGGTGTTGTCCGAAATGTGGAGAGGGTATTTTCGGGGTTGGGTTGTAGCGTATTAGGCATTACA
>DAIEHY010000123.1:344-6499 GCA_027353165.1 Desulfosporosinus sp. | reverse complement strand
GACAATTCTGCAGTGCTTAGCGGGTCTTCAGACCCCTTCTTGGGGGGAGATTAATATCCATGGCAAGACCGTCTTTTCTTCAGAGAATCGTGAAAATATTCCAATCAGAAACCGGCGCATAGGATATGTATTTCAGGACTATGCCCTCTTTCCACACATGACCGTTGAGAAGAATGTGATGTACGGGAAGCCCTCTAAAGGGAGTAACCCTAATAAAGTTCTCACTGTTTCTAATGTTTTAGAGATGCTCAAGATTGAACATCTGCGCAACCGTTATCCAAAGCAAATTTCGGGTGGGGAAAAACAAAGAGTCGCTCTCGCACGTGCGCTAATGACCGAGCCCGAACTTTTGTTGCTCGATGAACCTCTTTCGGCACTTGATCAGGATACGAGGAGTACTCTCCAACAAGAGTTGCTTAGGCTTCAAGCCCAATGGCAGATTCCCTTTATTTTAGTGACACACGATGTTAAGGAAGCGGAAATGCTTGGAGACCAGATTATCAAGTTGGAGCAGGGTAAACAAATGGAGATTGGAAAGTCTACATAAATCCAATCAAAATGAACAACGCTCAAAAAGTACCTAGAAATAGGGCAGGGAAATAACTCCAAATAAATATCACAGTATTTACCAACAAACGGACATCCTTTGCGGATGTCTTTTTTTATGGAGCACGCATATAAATGTACTACACTTGTGGACGAAGGAGGGCTCTGCGTGCAAGAATATATACGCAAACGGGTGCTCGATATTGGAACTTACATATTAGAATCGAGCGCAACCGTTCGGCAAACGGCTGATGTCTTTGGAGTATCGAAAAGCACGGTTCATAAAGATGTGACAGAACGATTACCTTTGGTCAATGAGAAGTTATCTATGGAAGTAAAGCACATTCTGGAGACCAACAAAGCAGAACGACATATTAGAGGGGGGGAAGCGACTCGGAAAAAATACCAAGAAAATTAGCTAATTTAGCGTGATAAAGTAAAATGGATCTGGAGAATTAAAAAAAACCTGTAGAAACAAAAGGGATTATCAATTTGATCACGAATAATTTTAGTACTAACTTAAATAGCGAATCTCCCGAGAGGGAGATTGTGCTATTTGTTTATAGTTTGTATTCAGATGGACAAGCTACAGATGACGAAAGGGGTATCTCTACTAATGTTTGGAATTGATTTTGGAATTGATTTAGGAATAGATTTGGGCACAGCCAGTGTTTTGGTTTACGCCAAAGGCAAGGGAATTGTGCTGCATGAGCCTTCGGTGATTGCGATTGACCGTAATACTAATAAGCGAATTGCGGTAGGAGAAGAAGCTAGGTTAATGATCGGTCGAACACCTGGTAATATTGTAGCTGTACGTCCTATGCGTGATGGTGTCATTGCTGACTATCAGACAACAGAACTTATGTTAAAATACTTTCTGGAAAAAGCAGGTGCCAAGCGCTGGCCATTTTATAGAACGCGGGTAGTAGTTTGTATTCCTTCTGGGGTAACAGAGGTAGAACAAAGGGCAGTAAAACAGGCCGCCTATCAAGCAGGTGCTAAAGATGTTAAAGTCGTGGAAGAGCCGTATGCCGCAGCCTTGGGAGCGGGCTTAGATATATCTGGACCAACAGGAAGTATGGTTGTAGATATTGGCGGAGGGACTACTGATATTGCAGTACTTTCGCTTAATGGCATAGTGGCAAAACGCAGTCTTCGGGTTGGCGGGGATAAATTTGATGAGGCAATTAGTCGTTACATTCGACGTGAGCATAATCTCATGATTGGGGAACGTACAGCCGAAGAAATTAAGATTGCAGTTGGTTCAGCAATCCCAGAAGGTCGCCCCTGCGAAGACATTGATGTAAGAGGTCGTGACTTAATTACCGGATTACCCAAAACGATTAAAGTGAATTCCAAAGAGTGCTATGTGGCCCTCGAGGAGTCGGTAGATGCCATAGTTGTCGGAGTTAAGGAAGTATTGGAGCGGACCCCGCCTGAATTATCGTCGGACATTCTTGATAAAGGGATTATTATGACAGGTGGAGGGGCGTTAATGTACGGTTTTGATATCCGCTTGGCTCGTGAGACTGGACTGCCGGTAAGTATAGCCGAGGACCCAATTTCATGCGTTGCCTTAGGCACCGGAAAAGTACTATCTGGGAAATACCTGCATAAATAAAGTTTTAAGTATATACTAAGGCATTGAAATTGTCCGAGGCTAGTGACTGGATCCGAAAATTCGGATAAGGTCTTCTTTCCTTGGACTTTATAGTTAAGATTAGAGGAATTTACAAGCTAAGAACCGTCCCCAACTTGTACGAAAAGGAATGACTTTCATGAGGGTTGATATTCTTGGGATCACCGTAAATACATATACCATGCGAGAGACTGTTGAAAAAATTCGGCTGTCGGTAGAAAATCAGGTCAGGACAAGAGTGGTGACTGCCAATCCTGAGATGATCTATGCTTCTAACCAAGATCAACGGCTTAGAGAACTTATTAATTCAGCAGATATCATAACTGCTGATGGAATTGGGGTTGTTTGGGCTGCACGTCAATTAGGGACCCCAGTTCAAGAACGGGTGACAGGGATTGACTTAGTCCAGTCGTTATTTCCTATAGCCAATGCCCAGAAATGGAGGGTTTTCTTTTTAGGAGGGAAGCCTGGAGTGGTTGAAAAGGCGATCAAACAGGTTGTGCAAAAATACCCTGAACTTGATTTAAAAGGGCATCACGGTTACTTTAGTTTGGAAGAGGAAACTTGTGTGTTAAGAGATATCCTTGGTTTTCAACCGGATGTTTTACTCGTAGGATTGGGAGCACCTCGTCAAGAATATTGGCTGGCTCAACATCCCCAATTAGCAACGGTGAGTATAGGAGTAGGCGGGAGCTTCGATGCTCTGGCAGGTATCGTAATACGCGCGCCCAAACGTCTCCAAGAGTTTCATCTGGAATGGCTCTATCGTTTATGGAAGGAACCCTGGCGATGGAAACGACAAACTGTCCTACCACGTTTTGTAATCAAAGTATTATTACAAGGAATAGGCAGGAAGACCCCTTGAAAGAGAGTTCTTTACTCGTATAGAAAATTAGGAGGAAAGAAAACATGCCAGAATGGGAAAAACAACAGCAATGGCATCGTTTGAAGGAGGACTTAGAAGCCCGAGAGGATTTCTTAGCCGAATCTCAAACGTTTATTCGTCATGTAGCGAGCCAAGTGTGTTTTCGCACTCTGGAATGGGGACGAGATGACGAATTATCGGAAGCCTTAATAGCTTTTAATGATGCTATCGATCTGTTTGTTGAGGATAAGGGAGTCCCATTTTTAGCCTATGCTAGGGTTTTAATTAAACGCCGCTTGATTGATTATTACCGTAAGCAACGTCTGAGACAGGCAATTTCCCTCGACCAAGAGGACCTTGGGCGGGTAGTAGATATTCATCTTGGGATAGATGAATATAGCATACGAGAACAGAACAATGAGAGGGCTGCGGAAATCCAACAATTTTCTAAGGCTTTGTCAGTGTTTCAGCTAACGTTTCAGGACTTAGTCGCAGTATCTCCTAAACATCGGGATTCCCGTGAAACTTTGCTGAGGGTGGCTCGGGAATTAGCACTAGATCCCGATTTGTGGCTCCAAGTAGAACGAAAGGGGAAAGTCCCTATGCAAGCGTTAGCGTTAAAAACACAGGTTAGTCTAAAGGTGTTGGAACGGGGACGAAAATATATTTTAGCGGTGGCTCTGCTGATAGCAAACCAGCATGACTACGTTTATTTAAGGGAATATGTACTTCGTCAGGACGAGGGGGTGAAGGGTTGAGCAAACTAAAAGCTGTAGTATTAGAAAAATCGGGGACATCTTACACGGTTCTCGATAGGGAGGGCACCTTTCGCCAAGTTAAGAGACGAATTAACGCTGAGGTGGGAGACGAAATCGAACTGAATGTTGCTAGAGACGGTTTTCGGGGATTACGCGTCTGGGTGGGGGTAGCGGCCCTTTTCCTTATGACCTTAACTTCGCTTTTGGGCTGGAATCTTTATCAAGCACCTACAGCGGTGGCCTTAGTCTCAGTCGATATTAATCCTAGTTTGCAATTTACGGTAGATACTCAAGGACGATTCTTAGAATTGCAAAATCAAAATGAAGATGCTCGCCAAATGCTGGCTCAGATTGCCCTCAAAGGCAAACCGATTGACGAAGTATTAGAGAAAATTGTCACTCTGGCTTATAATCAGAACTTTATTAACCCTGAACATGATTGGATTGTCGTGGGATATTCTCCGATGACAGATAAAAGTATAGAGAAAATGCCAAAGGAACTCAACAAGCTTCAAATTAGTAATTGGGTCACTGAACCCATTGCGAAAGAAGGACTTACCCCTGAAGTGGCAGTTTTCACCTTGACTCCCCAAGAAAGGGACCTAGCGCAAAAAGGCGATTTGAGTTTAGGAGAGTTTGGACTTTGGCAGGCTGCTCAAAAGGCCGGGGTGATAACTGAATCAGGAAAACTAAAAGATACCATGGAACGGGTTCGATTACTTGAAAACCCACAGGTTAAAGCTTTAATTAAAGCTGATAAGAAGGAAATCGATCCTAATTTGCCACTAACACCTGGGACATCGATGGAGAAATCTAGGGCATTAGATAACCCTATTGAAAAAGGTCCTGAGAAACAGAAACCTAAAGAGTCCCCCTCCGCAATAAAACCACCAAATTTTAGGAGCGAAAAGGATAAAGAACCAGTGGCAAGCCAGAAACAGCCAACGGAAACTAAGACTGAGAGCGATCACGATAAAATGAACAATCAAGTACGTGATCACTTAAACGGCCAAATAAATGGAAAAGTGGATGATGAAGTAAATGGAAAAGTAAATGGAAAAGTGGATGGAAAAGCGGATGATGAAGTAGATGACAGAAAAAATGGCCAAGTTAATGATAATACTAAAGAGAAAACTATAAACGAGAACGAACGGTCTGAGAAATCTAGATAGATTAATTCTTCCAGCAGAAGCTGGACATTGAGACGTCGGTGACGGTAGTCTCCTGAGGAGAGTATCGTCGAATTAGCAATTCCAAAGAGCGAATTATGGGCGTTGACCCACCGAGACAGAAAATTGACTCCCACTTACAAAAAGTGGGAGTCTTAAAATTGGCCAATCACGGCTCTATTAAGCGGGTGTATACTTGCTCGGTTTCTCTGACCATACTATCAATAGAAAACATTGGCCATCGTTTTTGGCTTGATTGGGTAAGAGTGGTTGATAAAGTATGATTTTCGAGAATATCAGTACAGGCTTTTGTAAATGCTGCAACATCGCCAGGAGGGAAGAGTAGTCCGTCTTGTCCGGCACGAATAACCTCAGGAATTCCGCCAACATCACTTGCGACAATCGGAACTCCTGCTTGCATAGCTTCAAGAAGGACTAAACCCATCCCTTCACTCATTGAAGGTAAGGCAAAAAGGTCCATTGCAGGGAGCGCAAGATAAGCTGAGGGAAGGAAGCCTGTCAGAGTATGAGGAATGGCATTGCGCTTAAGTTCGGCTTCTAGGGTTTGACGGAGCGGACCCTCTCCAATTAATAAAAGGTGAAGGTTTGGAAATCTCTTAAGTAGTTCAATTGCCGTTTTAATTAAATAAATCTGACCTTTTGTCGGATGAAGGCGGCCGATTGTTCCAAGAACAAGTGCCTCCGCTGGAATTCCCCATTGCCTGCGGAACTGATGCCGAGAAGAAATCGGATCTGCTAAGCATATGGGGGATTGGCCATTATAGATGGTTTCCAGATTTCGTCCGCCTCTTAAGGCAACCTCCTTTGCTAAATATTCGGATACCGTGATAATTCCAGATGTCAGGGGGAGGGTAAGTCGGTCAAGCCCTAAAGCTATTCGGGCAGCCCAAGGGGAAAGATAATCGTGAGCTAAGGAGCTATGAACGGTGGTAAGGGTAGGGATTCCCACCCATTTTGCGCCTAAGCGACCTAAGAGATTAGCCCTGGAACCGTGGGTGTGAACAAGTTGTATTTTATGTTGTCTAATCCAGCGGACCAGAGGGGGCAGGGGAGTAAGGTCAAGAGGAAAGCACATTGGGAAGGTTTGGACTGGAATGTTATTTTTCATAGCCAAATTTGAGAAGGGCCCTTGTGTTAAACAGACAAGATGTAAGGCA
>DAIEHY010000123.1:0-334 GCA_027353165.1 Desulfosporosinus sp. | reverse complement strand
CCTTGATCAGAGATAACACGTGCTGTTCAGCTCCGCCAACTTCTCCGCCTCCAATAATATGTAGAATATTGTAGGTTTTTTTCATGTCCTCACTATCTTCCCTTCGGCCAGAAACTTGGTTATACTGTTTGCTAGTAGGTAAATGTTTAATCGTACTTAATCATAAGACAAAAGGGTTCATATCTGCAAGGAGGAATTTCATTTGTTAGAGAGTCAAGAAATCCAGGCTATTATTCCTCATCGTTATCCCTTTCTGCTAGTCGATCGGATTATAGAATTAGATAAAGGGAAGAGAGCAGTAGGAATAAAGAACGTTTCCACTGGTGATTCGTTC
>DAIEHY010000122.1 GCA_027353165.1 Desulfosporosinus sp. | reverse complement strand
TTCTTCTTAAACTTCTTAGCGGCGATTCCCACCAAGATAATAGCAAACGCACATAAAATGAGCGTGTCCTGCCAAAGGTACTCCATCCCCACCCCTTTGAGGAAGATTCCCCGCACGATATTAAGAAAATACGTTAACGGAAATAAACCTCCTAAAATCTTTAACGGGATCGGCATCGTTTCCCTAGGAAAGATAAAACCCGACAATAGGATCGAGGGCAAGATCAAAATGAAGGTCATTTGCATGGCCTGAAGTTGAGTCTTAGCAACACTGGAAATCAAGAGCCCGATCGCAAGAATAGTAAATAGAAAGATGGTGGATAAGAACACTAGTAGTGGGATACTACCAGCTGGCATAACTCCAAACCAGAATATTCCCGTTGCCAAAATCAAGGTCAGAGAAACAAATCCGATCAACACAAACGGAAGAAGCTTACCCATCAGCAACTCAAGTGAACGAATAGGAGTCACGACTACTTGCTCCATGGTACCGCGTTCTTTTTCTCTTACAATCGAGAACGAGGTTAACATAGCTATCACATTCTGAAGGATCAAACCGATCAAAGCCGGAATGTTAAAGACCATCGACTTCATGTCTGGGTTGTACCAGACTCTGGTCTCGATATTAAGCGGCATGTTGGTACCCGCTGCTGCACCACGAGCTGCAAGTCTTACCCCCTGAATCTCCAGAGATTTATTAAGTCCCAGCATTTGAACCGCGGACATAGCCGCCCGAGCAATTGTAGGATCTGATCCATCCACTAAAACTTGTACGTCACCCTGACCATTATCCCTTTGTAGTTCTTTGCCAAAATCAGGCGGGATAATGACTGCCACCCGAGCCTTACCACTATCGAGGTAGCCTTCGATCTGATGATAGCCTTGGACATATTCATCAGGATCTAAGTATTGAGTGTTTCGGATTGAGGTTATAAAATCCCTGCTATCGGCAGTCTGAGATTGATCCCAAACAACGGTAGAAAGGTGGTCTACATCCGTATTGACGGCATACCCAAACAGGAGGAGCATTCCAATCGGCATTGCAATAGCCATGATTAAACTGGCTCGGTCTCGTCGGATATGAATGAATTCTTTTCTTAAGACCGCCAAAAATCGCACCCAAGAAAATCCCCCCATTAGCCTCGTCCTCCTTTCTTGCGGACGAAATTGCGAGGATCATCCGAGGCTTCATGTTCGACATAATAGATGAAGAGATCATCTAAATTATCTTTAGCCTCTCTTTTCTTCATATCGTCAGGCGACCCAAAGGCAATTAATCGCCCGTAAAAAACGAAACCCAAATAGTCACAGGTGGCCGCTTCATCCATGTAGTGGGTGCTGATAAGAACCGTCATTCCTTCTTTAGCTAATTGGTGGATCAAATCCAAGAAGATACGCCGCGAAACTGGATCTACCCCTGCAGTCGGTTCATCAAGAATGAGCAGTTGGGGATCATGCAGTAGCGCGCAAGCTAAAGCCACTCTTTGCTTCCAACCACCCGAGAGGGAAGAAACTAACTGAGAGGTTCGCTCACCCAAGCCGATCCGTTCAATGACCCGATTCTTCTGTTCTTGAGCTTTTTTCCCATAAAGACTATATACCCCGGCATAAAAGTCAAGATTCTCACGTACGGTTAGATCTTCGTAGAGGCTAAACTTCTGGGACATATAGCCAATTCGCTGTTTGATTTCCTCCGGCTGAGTCAACACGTCATAACCCAGCACCGTAGCCTGACCCTCAGTCGGCACCAAAACTCCACATAACATGCGGATGAGTGTCGTTTTACCGGCACCATTTGGTCCCACAAAGCCCATAATGGCTCCGGCTGGAAGTTGGAAACTTACTCCTTGAACCGCTGTATACGAGCCAAACCGTTTAAGCAAACCCTGGCAATCAATCGCTAAACTCATTCTGCTCACTCCTTTAATCCAGGGTTACATCTGCTGGCATACCGGCTTTCAACTGATCTTTGCCTTCAGTAATACTTATTTTAACTGCATAAACTGTCGTCGTTCGTTCTTCCTTTGTTTGAATGTTCTTCGGAGTAAATTCCGATTGATTACTAATATATTGAATTTGCCCTTTAAACGTCTTATTAGGGTATGAATCCGCAACAATCGATACCGTTCCACCCATTTTTATCTGACTCAGCTTAGCCCCAGGGATATATATTTTAATCCATAAATCATTAGCATCCAAAATCGTCGCCAAGGATGTGCCGGGATTGACTACTTGTCCAAATTCGACATTCTGATAGAGTACCTGACCATTTGCAGGACTATTAATAGTAAGTTTGCTTAAACCTAGTTCAGCTGATTTAACAGACTGAGCCGCAATATCAACCGCCGCTTTCTGAGCTTGAATAGTCGGTTGAGTATACCCTGCTTGCGCTTGGTCCAGACTAGCCTGTGCTACATTTACACCGGCTTGTGCACCCTCATATTGGGACTTTAGGGTAGCAAGTTTATTTTGCTGAGCATCAACGACCTGTTTACTCATTGCACCACTTTCATACAATTTCTGATCAATGGTCAGAGTATCTTCTTCAAATTTAAGACTTGGTTCCAGAGCGGTCATATTTGCCTTCGCCTGGGTCACCACGTTCTCAAGACGTCGGATTTCTTCCACCCGTGCTCCCCCTAAAAGATCGTTAAGTTTTGCTTGGGCCTGGGTTTGTTGGCTCTTCGCGATATCCAATGAAATCTTAGCCTGAGTATCATCTAGTTTAGCAATGATATCTCCGGTCTTAATGACCTGACCTTCTCTCACTAACAACTCCACGATTCTGCCACCAAGCTCTGGTTGCACCGGAATTTCAGTTCCTTCAATCGTACCAGAATAGGTGTTTGAGTCTGTAGAACGGTTAAAATACCGATTTCCCAATACCGCCAGAGTAATAAGAACAAGAACTATGAATACGATTCCTACCTTTTTTCTCATGGTTTTCTCCTCCCGCTCCTTGAACATCGCTCCGAAAATCTTCCCGAGGGCTTAAGGTCTCTCATTCTTACTTAAACGAGCAGCCCATTAAAAAAAAGCTCAAGCATCTGATCGGCCGCCTCTTCCAAGGTTTCTTCCTGAGGTAACCCGGGGAATGCACCATTGAATATCCCGTAAAACAAAGCCATCCCCATAAAGCTTCGCATTGTCGGTATAAATGGGAGAGGTCTAAACTCACCTTGTTCGACACCCTTTTCATACCAGGGCTTGATGATACCTATCCCCTGCTCAAGGATCGCTTTAAATAAGGCCTCCCTCACTTCACTGTGGTACTGAGCTTCTGCAAACATAAACCGAAAAAGACCGTTGTTTTCTTTTATCAGCTCCAGGCGATTCTTGAGAAAACACCTGAAAAATTCAGTGGGGGTGTATTCTCTGTGTTCTTTGTCTAAGTTGATTAATCCGACCAGAATCTTTGGTTCTAATACTGCAATTAGTATCTCTTTCTTTGTAGCAAAATGCCTAAAAATGGTCCCTTCAGCGACAGACGCTGCGCGGGCAATTTCTGCTGTGGTAGAGCCATTATACCCTTTTTGTGTAAAAATATTGAGCGCTGCTTCGAGAATATCTTGGCGTCGCTCTTCCGCTGTTTTCCTTCTACCGTTTTCTATTCGTTTAGTTACATGATTTGAGTTCATAAGTCCTCCCAATTCAATAAAATTAATACCAATTCAATAATGAGTGATTACTCACTCCTATAATAACACATTCAACTTTCCTGTCAATCAGGAACTCAACTCGTATTTTTAACTGTCAAAGGAGCCTTTTCACTTTGATTGAAAAAGCTCCCTTTTATAAACAATATTCAATTTATCTCTACTCAGACACTAACCTCTTTACTTGCTAATAATCGATCCCTAATCCAACTCACAATTTCAGTCGTTGTTGCCCCTGGTGTAAACAAGGCCTCCGCATGACCCGCTTCGATCAAGGTAACGATGTCTTCTTCGGGAATCGTCCCTCCACCCATGAGTAGAATGTCTTCAGCATTCTGCTCTTTGAGTAGTTCCTTAATTCTTGGGAAAATCGTCATATGAGCTCCAGATAGAATGCTTACCCCTATCAAATCGACATCTTCTTGGATCGCCGCTTCCACGAGTTGTTCAGGGGTTTGATGTAATCCGGAATAGATGACTTCCATTCCGGCATCGCGTAGTGCCCGGGCTATAACTTTAGCACCTCGGTCATGTCCGTCCAATCCCGGTTTACCTACGAGGACACGTATTCGAGCTTTATTCATCTTTGTTTTCTCCCAACTATCCTAAAATACGGCTTGTTCTCGATACTCTCCGAAGACCTCTTTGAGGACAGCAATCATTTCTCCCTCAGTGGCATAAGCCCGTACAGCGTCCATGATCTTCGGAATTAAATTATCCGTTCCTTGGGCCGCTTCCTTCAAATCTGACAAGGTTGTCTGAACACGGATGTTATCTCGGCTTTGTTTTAAATCCTTAAGCCTAGCTATTTGTGAAAGCTCAACTTCTGGATCAATTTTCAATAAATCGATTTTGTCTTTTCCCTCATTGACAAAATCATTAATCCCGACAATAATACGTTCTTTAGTTTCTATCTCTTTTTGATAGCGATAAGCGGCATCCGCGATTTCCTGCTGGAAGAAGTTTTCCCGAATAGCACCTAGGACCCCTCCCAATTCATCAATCTTACGGAAGTATTCCTCAGCGCCTTCTTCCATTTGATTAGTTAAGGTCTCCATAAAATAGGACCCCGCTAACGGATCAATGGTATTTACGACGCCCGTTTCATAAGCGAGCACTTGTTGGGTTCGAAGAGCAATTTGCACGGCCTTTTCCGAAGGCAACGCCAAAACTTCATCCATTGAATTAGTGTGCAAAGACTGAGTACCCCCAAGGACGGCTGCCATTGCTTGATACGCAGTACGCACAATGTTATTTTCTGGTTGAGGACCTGTTAAAGAACAGCCCGCGGTTTGAGTATGAAAGCGCATCAGCAGGCTCTCTTCCTTTTTGGCACCATAGTTTTCCTTCATATGGCGCGCCCAAATCCGGCGAGCAGCCCGATATTTAGCAATTTCTTCGAAGAAATCCGTGTGGGAATTAAAGAAGAATGACAAACGTGGAGCAAAGTCATCTACATCCAATCCAGCTTTAACTCCTGCTTCGACATAGGCAAAGCCATCGGCAAGCGTGAAGGCAAGTTCTTGAAGAGCGGTCGCCCCTGCCTCTCGAATGTGGTAACCACTGATACTAATGGTATTCCACTTCGGCACATGTTCTTTAGAAAACTTGAAAATATCCGTGATCAGACGCATCGAAGGATCTGGAGGGAAGATCCAAGACTTTTGCGCAATGTATTCCTTTAAAATATCATTTTGAATGGTTCCGGTTAATTTATTGGCCGAGATCCCTTGTTTCTCCGCGGCCACCACATACATCGACCAAATGATGGAAGCGGGCGCATTGATGGTCATTGATGTACTGACCTTATCCAGTGAGATATCCCCAAACAACGTTTCCATGTCTTGCAGTGAATCAATAGCAACACCCACCCGACCAACCTCTCCGTAAGCGCGCGGGTGATCGGAATCATAACCCATAATGGTTGGCATATCGAAAGCCACACTCAAACCCGTTTGCCCCTGACTAAGTAAAAACTTATACCGTTCATTGGATTCTTTGGCTGTGGCAAACCCGGCAAACATCCGCATCGTCCAAAGTCGACCACGGTACATATTTGATCGAACTCCGCGTGTGTAGGGATACTCCCCCGGATTTCCCAAATCTCGTTCATAATCAATCTCTGCTGTATGACCCGGTGCATAAAGCGGGTCAATCGGAACACTCGACACTGTAAAGAAGGGGCCTTTCCGCTCCTTTTTGGCGTCATAGTTCGCTTTCCAGCTCAAGAAGTTATTACTCATGCCATTTATCCTCCCTTAAAACCTTTCGCCATAACTCCCCAGCTACTTCATATGAATCCCCATTTTCTAGCTCTCCATATTTTTCTTGAGCTGCTTGCCAAACATTTTCGAACGTTACCTGTAGTCTATCTTTCCAATGGCGCCAAACTTGCTGACGAAGGCGTTCCTTACGGCGCTCATCCCTTTGCCCAGACTCCACCATATACAATTGATGGGCCTCGATCTTTTCTCGCAAAGTCTCCAGCCCGTTTTGGTCAATAACGCTCGTTAGGACGACAGGTGGGCGCCAAGCTTTCCCGTCACAATTTAAGTTTAACATCATTTCAATATCATTCTTCATGCGTTCCGACCCTGGTAAATCTGATTTATTAATCACAAAAACATCGGCGACTTCCATAATCCCTGCTTTAATAGCCTGAATTCCATCCCCGGTCCCCGGGTTAAGTACGACCACGACTGTATCTGCAATTTGCATAATTTCTAGTTCAGATTGACCGACCCCAACCGTTTCTAAAAGAAGCCGCCCATAGCCCCCGCCCTCTAAAATACGCAAGACATCGGACGTAGAACGCGTGACCCCCCCTAAATGTCCACGAGTCCCCATGCTTCGGATAAAGACATCCCGATCCGTCCCATGAGCCTGCATACGAATCCTATCTCCCAAAATAGCCCCACCA
>DAIEHY010000121.1 GCA_027353165.1 Desulfosporosinus sp. | reverse complement strand
CATCGAACAAATGTCGGCAAGTATCCAACAGATGGCAGCCACCACCAGTATCGTTGCCCAGCAGATGAATTCCACCTCTTCTGCCACAGACGCAGGGCGACAGGCAGTAGAAAATGCTGTTAAGCAAATGGATGCTGTCGCTAGTGGTACCTCCCAGGTCCAGAAGGCTGTCAATAAGTTATCGGCAAGTTCTCAGCAAATTAGCGAGATTACAAGTGTCATTTCTGATATAGCAGGCCAAACGAATTTATTGGCCTTAAATGCAGCCATCGAGGCAGCTAGGGCTGGTGAACAAGGTCGAGGTTTTGCCGTAGTAGCAGAAGAGGTTCGTAAACTGGCCGAGCAATCGGCCGAAGCGGCTTCAAAGATAACATCCCTCATTCACGAAAACGAAGTAAATATTCGTGAAGCAGTTTGTGCAATGGAAGCAGGAACTGGCGATGTGCAAATAGGTATTGAGGTAGTCCATAAAGCTGGGGAAGCTTTTGCAGAAATTGCTGACTCAGTTACTGAGGTATCAAATCAAGTGCAAGCAATTTCTGTTACAACACAACAAATGGCTAGCAGTAGTCAGCAAGTCGTATCTTCAGTTCAAGAAATTGAAACTATTAGTAAAATAAACTCAGACCATACTCAAACTGTATCAGCCGCGACTGAAGAACAAACAGCTTCCATTGAACATATTGCATCAGCTAGCCAACATTTAGCTAGTTTAGCCGAGCAACTTCACGTTGCAGTGAGTAAATTTCGGCTATAGGGGTGTGAGAAAATTGGGTGTTAACATGGCGATATAGATAACCAATAAAAACCCTAGGTAATCCCAGGGTTTTTATTGGTCACAATATCAAAACGGACGGCGAACGGCCTCTGTTTTGGCTACATATAAAGTTGGAGGGAAACGGCTATGCAGAATTATGCAGTAACCAGTTTCCCATAAGCATTGCGAAGTCAACCTGTAAGCCGAGTTCTGTTCCTCCGTGTGGAGGTGATGATCATCTATCTCGAACCGCCGTTACCGACAGCCTCTAGCGACCTTACCCGGGAACGAAAACGGGCCGTTCATAGTTCCCCTATTCAGTCTTGCTCCAGGTGGGGTTTACATGGCCAGCCAGTCACCTGACTGCCGGTGAGCTCTTACCTCGCCTTTCCATCCTTACCTACTCGGAAGTCAGTCGTCAGAAGCCGGAAGTCGGATTAGAACAAACTTATTCTGACCTCCGGCCCCCGACAACTGACTTCCGTTATCGGCGGTATCTCTCTGTTGCACTTTCCTTAGGGTTTCCCCTACTGGGTGTTACCCAGCACCTTGCCCTATGGAGCTCGGACTTTCCTCAGAGGCGACCTTTCGGTCCTTACCCCCGCGATCATCTAGTTGGCTTCGCTTAATTATCTTACTAGAAAACTTTGTTTTGGTCAAATGGAGAGTATTGGTTTAATTTACAGTGGACTTTTTTTCCGTCATTTCTTCTATTTCATCATCAATGTCCATTAGCTCGATTAACCATTTAGTACGATTAGTATTGTCTTCTGAGATGTTTATTAATACCTTTTCACGTTGAAGACGTAGGATTTCGGTTCGGTTCATACTATCGACTCCTTTCTTCGTAATGTTATTTTTATCGAAGGATCAGTAATTCTTCTAAAGAAGCCTTGGGTATTTCATTGAAAAGACTTTATTATCAGATTATTCCTTGCAATATTATAGTAATATATTTCACAATTGATGTCAAGTGGTAATATTTACTTTCACAAGTATATCTTAATATTGTAATAGCCGTAATCTATTATGAAACAACTGCTATCCGTTTCCATCTACTGGTATGCTTGTAAGCCGCCCTATACAAGCCATGGTGAACGATTAATTGAACTCACTTTAACCTCGATGCCCTGAAGGGATTTCTGAGTCGTCAAATAGTGAAAGATTTTTTGCAACATAGGTGCCTCGCTCAAGAAATGCCCAAGATCCCCAATAGCCATCCCTCCCTCAAGTGCATCGAGAGCGGAGTGATGGTCAACATCACCTGTTATAAGAAGATCTGCGCCTTTAAACAAGGCATTAGAGACGAAGCGTCCCCCACTGCCATTGACAATGGCAATTTTGCGGACTTCCTTCTCGAGTGATCCTGCCAAGCGAACTCCGGATAATTCATAGTTTTGGGCATAAACTCCAGACTTAGTTAACCCCTCTAAAAAACGTTTCCATAAAACTCTTAATTTTTCCGGATGAGGTAAATAGCCACATACACCATAGCCCCGCTCTTCACCCTCTAACAGTTCCATTCTTTCCAGTCCTAGAATTTCTCCTAGGATACGGCTCGCCGAGAATACTGACTGATCTAAATTCGTGTGGGCAGCATAATATCCAATCCCATGTTGCAAAAGTCGAAGAGGGACGAGTGCCCCAGCATTATCGGATCTTAAGTTTTTCAGTGGACGAAAAATTATGGGGTGATGGGCCACAATGAGTTGGGCACCTAGATTCTTTGCTTCTTCGACCACTTCCAACGTTCCGTCTAAAGTAATCAGTATGCGCTCAAGGGGCTTCGATCCGCTGCCAACGAGTAAACCGACATTATCCCAATCCTCAGCCCACGATTTAGGGGCAATCTTTTCAATTAATTGAGCTACTAACCCTATCGTTACCGCCATATCTGAAGTCCCTCCACTAACATTATTTCATTGCTAACCTCATTGATTTTGGTCATAACTTCTGGGCTCTTCGATTTCTTCATTTGCTTTATACGCCTCTGTAACATACCGCTATATTCGTTAAGGAACTCACTCAGGAGATCCGTTCGTTCTTCTAAGACAAGAGGTCCAAAATGCCATACAAGTCTATCTACTAAGCTTTCAAATTCCATGACATCCATACTAAGCTTTTCCTGAAGTGGGTTCAATCGCAAGATCCAAGCGCGTATGGTTTCTTTTAATTGAACGATGTCCCGGCCCTTTTTCTTTGAAAGAGCTATGACCCCATAAATTCGTTCCTCTTCTTTCACCAACCGTTCCTCTTTTAGATGCCAGCCACTCTCCAACAAAGCTAACCGTAACGCTCCCTCCGCACCTTGTGGTTGTAAGATAAGATCAGTCACGGACTCCATAACGTCAGGACGAGCGGATAAAATTTCCAACATGGTTCTACCACCCATTCCTGCAAGGGTAAGGGTATCGACCTCTCCCGACTTAAGTGGCATTAAGCCATCTCCAAATCTCACATCTATGTAAGCCTCTAAGTGTCTGGCTTTAACGGCATTTAAAGCGGATTGGTAAGGCCCTTCATGAACATCCACTGCAATCGCTTTTGATATTTTCTGAGTCTCATAGAGGGCTATGGGTAAATAGGCATGATCTGTCCCGATATCCCCAAGATCTGCCCCTTCTGGCACAAACGATGCAACCGTTTGCAAACGCGGGCCTAATGTGACGGAGATTGTTGTCATAAGGCACCTCTTTAAACATATGGATTGATCTTAATAGTATGCTCACCAGCAGACGTAACTTTACACGTGCACTTTCCGTATTATACTGCATCACGGAGGTTTGCTCAACTTTTTCCACTGAAGATTCCTTTAACATTGTTGCCCTTTTACCTCAAAGTCCCCAATCTTTGAATCTATTCTTAGGTTCATCAGCGTTAGTTTGTTGCTTTGCTTTCATTATGTAATACCAGGTTGATGCAAGTAACACTAATGTAAAAAAGACAATACTGATACCTCTATTTGTAATCATTACCAAGTACCTCATCTCCTCTTTTTACACTTATAAGTAATAACTTAACATGTCTTTCTTAAAATCTGTTTAGAAATAGATGTCAAGATCATTGCTCAGTTCGCTTACTTAGTTCCGCTGTGCTCAATCCTATATCGATAAAGACGGAACTCATAGATAAAGACACAAACAAAAGCCCACAGACCACTGACCGTTAAGGCCGTGACCATAGTACTCGGAGTATGAATCTGGAGAAACATCGGACTTAGTCCTAAGAGCAGCAACAATATAAGTCCCCCGATCAAAAGCCTCAATTGAGATAACCGCGATCTTTCCCGCGCCAGAAGATAGGCGAGGACTGCATAAAAGGATAAACCGGCCAGCAAAAACCCTGTGTTCGGAGCTTGAAAGGGCACAAGGTTTTCAAAGATACTAATATTTTCCCCTCGAAAAATAAATCGGAAAAGGTGATCCACAAGAGCCCCTCCACCCCAAGCAAGACCCAGCGGAAGAACATGTATCCATTGTTTTGTTTCACGCCTAAAAGCAAATATTGCAACTAAGAAGACACAGAGTATCACCACGTGAGTGCTCAAGGTATTAATTTGTTGCATCAAGTGAATTACCCACGGTGGCGAAGCAAGTTCCAGCCCTGAAGCGACCAGTTCATCAAACTCAGCGACATCATTAGCCACAAAATCTTGAATTAAACTCATTAGGAAAATAAAAAGTCCCAAGAAAGCAACTCCACTAACTGTTATCAGGAAGCGCAGCTTACCTAACGAACGATACCGACTCGGCAAGCGTAAAAACTCAGCAGTCAGCCAAGCTCCCCACAGTTCATGATTCTTATACAAGAGATAAAACGCCAGCAAGAGTATGGCAGAAATAACCCCGAGCAGGATCGAATAACGGTGGATGACCGGGAGAATCGTTTCCCAGCGACTTCCTAAAGTCCTTCCTAATACAATAAATAAGCTTGTCCAGGCTATAGCTCCCAGGTAGGAAAAAAACGCAAATTGCCGATAGCTTAACCGACTCAAGCCAGCAATATAACCCGAAAGGTGACGAACCCCAGGAATAAAATATCCTACAGCAAGAAGCTTCCCCCCATGCTTATGGTACCAGCCGAGCACCTTTTCTAGGCGCTCAACACCGGCATGTTTTTTCAGATGGGACAAAACTTTTGCTTCGAAAAAGCGTCCCAGAAAATAAGCAATCGTAATTCCTGTCATACTTCCTGCGGCCGATGAGATGATGGCTAATACAGGATTAAGTTGCCCAGAAAAACTCAGGAAACCAACAAACGTCAACAGAAATTCATCTGGGAGCGGCAACCCTAATATTGAAACCAATAAGATAACATATAATCCCGGATAACCATATTGTGTTATATAGTGAATTACTAAAGTTGCAGACATTAGCTACTCCTTTCTTGCTGATCAGAACCATCAGTTCATAGTTTACCCTAGCAAGATTAAACGATTATTAAAAACAGCTTATACTTCAATGAAATAACGATGCATGACCTCGGGTTTCAAGGCTCTAATCCGCTCAGCTTGATATGACTGTTTTAGTATTAGCCGATTTAATTTCTTCGTATGTATATAGCTCGTTACTGCGTTTCCAATTATAGGTTAATTAACCACGGACACGAGATTGGAACTAGGGCTTTTAGGTACGGTTATTTAGGGGAAGTACTACACAAAAACGCGCCCCCTGCGGTTCTACATTTTCCGCCCAAATTCTTCCGCCGTGAGCGTCCACAATTCTCTTGGCAATACTAAGTCCCAGCCCATGTCCTGGAACCTTACGTGATCTCGCTTCATCGACCCGGTAGAATCGCTCAAAAATCACTTCCAGAGCATCGGCTGGAAGCCCTGGACCATTATCTTCAATCAGAATTTTCACGTTATCCGTGTCGCTCTGAAGACCTATTCGTATCTTCCCACCCGGCGGCACATATTTCCCCGCATTTTCCAAAATGATTCTAATAAGTTGTTTCAGATAGAGAGCGTCTCCTTTAATTTTGATGTCCGATAACAAATCATAGTTAACCACGAACGAACGTAAAAACGGCAAACCCTTTGTGCTTTCAAGAATAAGTTCACCTAAATTAAGCAAAAGCAAGGTTAAGTGCAATTCGTCTCGGGCCAACGTCAATAGGTTTTCCACTAATTTCGTCATCATCTTGGTTTCCTCAAGCACAGCGGTTGCTGAATCACGCACAATCGCTGGATCTTCAGCTCCCCAGCGCTGTAAAATATCTGCATGTCCTCGAATAACCATCAACGGGGTTCGTAGTTCATGGGAAGCATCCGCTACAAATTGTTTCTGTTGCTTAAAGGACCCTTCTAACCTCTCTAACATGTGATTAAAATTTTTCCCCAGGAGGTCTAATTCATCTCCATTTCCCCGTGAGGGAAGCCTACGATTGAGATCGTTTGCTGTTAAAAGTGAAATTTCTCGATTAAAGTCTTCTAAAGGAGCCAGCACCTGACGAGACAATATGTACCCCCCTATAGCAGCTAAAAGCAAAGCCGATCCGCCCAACCACATTAACTGGCGAAAAAGGACCGTCTGGGCTAGTTCGACATCCTCCAAGTCCACCACAGCTTGAAGTGCCCCAATTTGTTTGCCGCTGGAAAGAATAGGACGAGTCATATAATAAACATCCTTACCGTTTATGGCACGGATTTCCGGGCCGCCCTGTGGTTCCACAGGCAGCCGAACATGGATAGTACCCTCCTCTTGTAGGATTACCCCTTGCAGAGAGGTCAATTGAATGGTTACACCTTTAGGCACATTTCCTTTCAGGGCCTCTTGATCATGAATATCCACGGCCTGCCCTTCCTGCTTCTCATCCAGCGAGCTAAGGACACGAGCAACGGCATTCTCCAAGACTTGGATCGT
>DAIEHY010000120.1 GCA_027353165.1 Desulfosporosinus sp. | reverse complement strand
AAATAAATAAAAACAATTCTAGTATACAAAAGGGTTATGAATCTCAAATGAATTAATTGTGAACAGACTGTTAAGATCAGGTTTTTCCTGAGACTGGTTTATCATCAAACTTCCCGAAGATTTAAATAGATAAAAGGCTATGGTTGAAGAAAAATCCCCAACCATAGCCTCTACTTCTCCCCAGTCTCTTCACAATTTTTTCACATTTCATTAATATAACATTCATAACTTTTGATTATACTAAATAGGTATGATACTATTAGGATATTATAATATATTATGGGTATTATATCTAAAGAAAAAAAATGAACTAGTGAGAAAGGAGAAACTTTACTTGAAAATCAAACCAATTATCTTAATAACGGTTATCGCGGTCGTTTTAGGTCTTATTGCGTATCGATCAATGATTCCTGGGGTGCCCACCCCCGCTGCTTCAAAAGAAGTTTCACAGTCACTCATAGCAGACGCGAAGAATAATCATCGCCCGGCTTGGCTTTTATTTCACTCCCAAACCTGTGCCTCTTGTATAGAGATGGAAAAAGTCTATCAGGCTTTAAAGCCTGAATTTGAAGGGAAAATTGCTTTTGTTAATATTGATGTGAATGACCCCCTCGAAAAAGGACTACTTGAACAGTACCAGATAAATTATATCCCGACTACTTTTCTGTTAAGTGGGAAGGGGGAAATTGTTACCCAATATGTCGGCGTCCTAACGATTGAGGAAATGCGTGGAAAACTGAACGCCTTATTAAGCGGAAAGTAATTTATGCTAATCTATTTCGAAAGGAGACCACCATGTTGGAAACTTGGATCAATCAAACTTTTGCCCAGTATCTCCAAGGTTATTCACTTCTGGCCATAGTCCTTGTTTTACTAGCCGGCATCATTACAAGTTTTGGCCCTTGTAATCTATCGATGATTCCCGTCTTAATGGCTTATGTCGGCGGGTCTTCAACGAACAAAAAGCGGGGTTTTCTCTTATCCCTTTTCTTTACCTTAGGGACATCGACGACGTTTGCCTTGCTCGGTGTGATCGTATCCTTGGTTGGCGGCTTTTTTGGCACGTCCAAACAAATTCTTTTCTATGTCGCAGCCATCGTTAGCATCACTGTAGGCCTAAAAATGGTGGGAATCGTTCAATTTTCTCTTCCTTCTTTTGGATCAGATCGACTCCGCCCACCCAAGCACAAGGGTTTGGGCGCCTCTTTTTTTATGGGCCTTGCCATGGGTCTTGCTGGCTCCCAGTGTGGTACTCCCGTTCTCTTTGCCATCCTGACCTTAGTTATGGCTAAAGGGCAAATCCTTTTTGGGGCACTGCTCCTATTTGTTTACGGACTCGGAAGAGGGGTACCAGTTGTTCTTGCCGGTACATTTACAGGTTTTGTTAAAAATCACCCGGGTCTTGCACGCCGCGCTGTTCTTTTTGATAGACTAGCCGGCAGTGTCTTAATTCTTATAGGATTATACTTTATTTGGACTGCATGAACCCAAATGTTTGGCAAAGGAGTTTGACGCTTTATGAGGATTTTAGTAGTTGATGATGAGAAAAAGATCACAACTGTGCTCAAAGCCTATCTCCAACAAGAGGGGTTTAGGGTCAGCACTGCCCTTAACGGCCTTGTCGCTCTGACCATGTTTAAAGAAAACCCCTTCGACTTACTCCTCCTTGATTTAATGCTCCCTGGCATGTCGGGGATAGAGATTTGCCACGAGATCCGCAAAATATCCTCCGTACCCATAATTATGCTCACCGCTCGAGTCGAAGAAGAGGACCGCATCCGAGGATTAAATATCGGTGCAGATGATTACATAACTAAACCCTTTAGCCCTCGCGAAGTGGTCGCCCGTGTCCGAGCCGTTCTACGACGCATTAATAACGAGACCTCACCGCTTGCGAACGTGATATCCTATGATAATGGCCTCACTATTGATAACCTACAATATAAAATTCTGCTTCACGATCAGGAAGTCCGTTTAACCCCCTCCGAGTTTAGGATTGTTGGCGCCTTGGCGAAACATCCCGAACGAGTATTATCTCGAGGTCAGTTGGTGAAAATTGTTCAAGGACACGACTTTGATGGAGATGACCGCGTGATTGATGTCCATATTAGAAAGATCCGCCAAAAAATCGAGGCCACTCCTAGCGATCCTCAAATCATCCTAACCGTTTTCGGTATCGGCTACAAATTTAATCCGAGTATGGGGGGATAAGATGCGCAAAAAACTATTTCTCTCCACGCTAATCATCGTGCTTATCACCCTAACCTTCAGCATGCTTTCCGTCCATCTCGTCTTCCAACAACAATTTACTGATTATCTAACCAAAACAAACGAAACGATTTTTGAGGAGTTACCTTCTCGTCTAAGCGCCCTTTATCTGAGTAAGGGCACTTGGGATCCCGCCACTCTAGATCAAGTAAGCCAATCCCTCCCGGTCGGTACAATTGTCACGCTGTCCGATCCGACCGGTAAGTTCATTGCCACGTTAAACAGCTCTAGGGGCAGCATGATGCACGGTCGTGCCGGAATGGGAATGGGGATGCCCTCCTCTCCCATCACGAAATTTAAAACAAAGACCATTACGGTGTCCGGACCTCTCGGGACTTTAGCAACTGCCCTGGTCCGCTACCCAGCGACCGCCCAGATTCTCAATCCCCAGGATGTCCTCTTCCAATCCTCAGTCTTTCGTTTTCTTCTCTTAGCTGGAGGGTTGGCGCTTCTATTTGGGATTATCCTCAGTTACTTCACAAGCCGCCGACTCGTCGCTCCGTTGAAGAGATTAATGCAAGCCGCCGAACGTATTGGTCAGGGACACCTTGATGAACGAGTATCCCTTCTGTCCAAAGATGAGGTAGGACAATTGGCGAACGCCTTTAACGCGATGGCTGACAATTTAAACCGTCAAGAGAACCTCCGCAAACAATTAACCGCCGATATTGCCCATGAGCTCCGTACACCCTTAACCTCGATCAAAAGCTATATTGAAGCTTTCCTAGACGGCGTCCTTCCTGCCGATCAAGAAAATCTTTCCTCTATTCATGAGGAAATTGACCGTTTAGTAGACTTGTCCAGCGACCTTAAAGACTTGAACGTGGCGGAAATGGGCGCTTTAAAGCTAAGCTTAGAAGCTGTGAACTTAAATCATCTGCTTGAAAAAATCATCCATAGCCTCCATCCGCTCAGCCAAGAAAAGGAATTGACTCTGAATTTGAACGCTCCTGAGGAACCCATAACTACGTCCGGAGATGAGCGCCTTCTCACCCGCCTTTTTTACAATCTAGTTCACAATGCCTATCAGTACACGGAAAACGGCGGTCTGGTAGCCGTCACACTTACACAAACATCAACTGTTACCGAAGTCCGAATCCTAAACACAGGTATCGGCATCTCTGAAGAAGATCTCCCTTTTATATTTGAGCGCTTTTACCGTACTGACAAATCCCGAACCCGCGAAACCGGGGGAACCGGGATTGGTCTAGCCCTTGTCCATCAAATTACAGCCCTCCATCAAGGCACCATTAGCGTACAGAGTAAATTCGAGCAAGAGACTGAATTTATTGTCAAACTTCCTAAGGAACAAAAAGTGGGTGGGGATTAAATCCTCACCCACTTTTTTGCAGCCTACTCATTTACCTTCTAAATCCTGTTTCCGACTTTGATATTCGGCTGAATCTATCTCACCACGTGCGTAGCGTTCACGGAGGATATCCAAGGCACTCTGATCGCTAAGTACTCCTGTCCGAACCTGCCAAGTAGAACGACGAAATACATAGATCCCTAGCAAAATAATAGCAGCTCCCATGATCAGAGGCATTAACATACCCATCCAACCATAAACACCGTTTCCATATCCACCATATCCCCATCCGCCCATCATGTAAGGGTTGCCCCAATGACCCATCAAATAAATTCCCCCTTCGAACTATAGCTTCATTTCATTTGGTTTTACTGTTTTCTATGCCCTTAGTATATATCACAGATATGAAGAACCCATGAATAATTTGTGAATTTATCATCTTCACTGTCTTTTCACACTTCATTCATCTGAAATTCATAACCTTTGTTTATACTATAATTGCCCCGGTTTAGAGTATTATAATATTTTAAGGAGGTCATGTCTTAATGAAAAAGAAACTTGCAGCGGGAATCCTCACAGCATCCCTCTTGATCGGTGGAGCCACAACAGTCTTCGCGGCTACCGATTCAACAGCCCTCACTGACATCAAAGCCCTCTACCAACAAACCTTCGGAATCCAGAAACAAATTTTACAAAAAGAAGTCGAGACTGGCGCAGTAACTCAAGACCAGGCTAATACTATCCAGAGCATGATGGATCTTCGTCAAAAATACCAAGAACAAGCCCTAGATAGCGGGCAAATTATGGGCCCAGGCATGGGGGGAATGGGGCGTCATGGCTATATGGGCACCACCGGTCAACCACTTACGGCGGACCAGCAAAAGGCCTTGACTGATTTCATGGAGCAACGCCTAAAATTGCAACAAGATGCCCTTGCAAAAGGCACCTTTGTTCCTGGCATGGGAATGGGCGGCTACGGACACTGGGGTGGATACGTACCTAGCACAGTCCCCGCGCCTGCCACGAGCAGCAACTAACCACCCTTCTAACCGGGGCCAACCTTTTTACTTAATTTCTGAATAGCTCACTTATTTTATCCCTTGAGTCTTTCTCAAGGGATAATTTTTAGATTCCGTTTAGCTACACTCTGAGGATGAATCCAGAGCGGATTGTCAAGGATTATATCCAACTCACGGACAGACCGTTATTCCTCGTGCCCAAAGACAATCTCCGCAAGAAGGAGCATTCCCCAAACAATCCATGTCTGTGCGAGCAACTATGTCGCACCCATTGACAAACTCACAATCCGTACAGGAAGGGTATCCGCCGGTTATCACTTTGTAGCGATAATTCATAAACTCAGGCGAGCTCCAAATATCTAACAATGATGCCTCTCTGAGTGAACCAAAACTGTGGGCCTCAATCTGCTTGCGTCTTCCAAACACATATTCTGGATAAGAATGCAAAAACCGATAACAGGGGGAAACCTGTCCATCCCAGCGTACAACGGCACTTTGAGTTTCCACGAATCTGCAATGCCGATCTGTTCTTAATTGACTTTGGGGTAAAATAACATCCATCCCTTTGGCTAAGCCCAGCAAAAAACCCTCTTGAAACGTTTTCTCGGTCTCTGGACTTAACGCAGGGTAATAAAGAGTTTCCGCCATCATCTCTTGCCGCATCGGTAAAATGTGGGAAACAAAGATCCGATTGACCCCCAGTTGTGCAGCCTGGCGCACGGTTTCCTTCAAAAAGGGAAGAGTACTCTTCATTGCCACAAATTCCCATATAATCTCTGGTTTTCCCATCACCCGCTGCTCTGCTATATGACGCGTGCTCTCTAAAAGCCCTTGTACATTTTGATGCCGGATTGCAGCGAAGGCCTGAACATCGGTCGAATCAACGGACAGGACGATTCGAGCCACACCACGAGAAATTAAAAATTCAATTATCTGATCATCCAAAGTCGTCCCGTTTGTCGTCACAGTCACTTCATATCTTGGTGCGAATAGTTCCACGGCTTGACAGAAATTATCCGCAATCGTCGGTTCCCCAATCCCCCCCAGAATTACTTCCTTAAGGTCAGGAAACCCAGCTACCTCACCCTCAATAGAACTTAGAACCTCGGCAGACATATCCCCCAAAGTTTCTTGCCAGTTCTGGCGGTAACACATTTCGCAAGATAAATTACAACGGTTGGTCAACTCCAGATAAAGGCGTTCCATTGATGGCGACGGATGATAGACTATCTCAACTACATCTTTCATTCTGAGTCTCCTCACTGTTCTAATACTTAATCTATTATTTCAACACCACTATGCCGTGTAAATCACCTCATACCCCTGTTCAATCACCTTCTTGAACTCCGGAGAAATAGCATTCCAATCCAGTATATCCACCCGGAAAGGAAGATCAGACTCCTGAAAGGCTTCTTGGATGTTTTCCATCAAAGTCCAATCCAATTTGTCTTCCCCAGCAATCGATAAATCCAAGTCGGAGTATACTTTGGCAGTCCATTTATAACGTGATCCGAAAGCCCTGACTTCACAATGAGGAATAAATTTACCGATAATATCCAAAATAATTTTTAACTGTCCCTCCGAAACGTTAATCATTTCGTACCTCTAAAGCCTTCAAAAACTCTTTTGCGTCCTCTAGAAAGAATCTTGCCTTTTGAAAAATTACATCTGCTACATCACTGTCATAAGTATGTGACGTTCTATTCCTCAAATCATGGTATACAACCCATGCCTCAAAGTCCGTAATTAAATGGTTTTCTGCTGCATACCTAAAAAGTTGCTTTCTTGTGACCCCCTCCATCATCCCCGGCGTTAAATTCACTTCCAACCATCGTTTCATAAACTTCCAACAAAGCTCGTAGGAAAACTCAAAATTCTGTATGACAGCAGCCTTATAAACCTCAATTTCGTCCTGCTCAATATTCCCCTCAGAGAGCTTTCTATTTGTAAAATTCCAAGCCCTTTCTAAAGAGGCAACTGCCTTTTCCAAACTGCTTAATTCCAAAGACATACGATTCTCCTCTTAATTTTAAAAAAATGGATTATTAAT
>DAIEHY010000011.1 GCA_027353165.1 Desulfosporosinus sp. | reverse complement strand
GTAGGAATTCTAGAATAGCCTGTCTCTGCGGTGTAAAACGGACACCTTTGTTTTTTAACTGTTTAAGAATTTCGATGGCATCCATACCAACGTCCCCTTTATTATAATTTGAAGTTATTGTAATTTAAAATTATTGCTATTTAGATTTTAAATTAAGATAATAAATTTGTCAATAAGTATCCAGTAAACTATTATCCTGATGCCCCGACCAGACCCAATAATTTTATACTAAAATTGTTAATGAACGCAAAAAAGGAGAGTAATTTTCACTCTCCTTTTTTGCGTTTATACGTTGGATAAAGTAATTACGCTGGATTTGGTGCCTCAACTGGACAGACCGTGGCACATGACCCACAATCGATGCAAAGATCTGCATTGATGACGTATAAACCATCACCTTCACTAATTGCTGAAACTGTACATTCTCCTTCGCACGCACCGCAACTAATGCATTCTGAACTGATAACGTATGCCATGTTACAACATCCCCTTTTCTCCCAACTTCAAAACCAAATATACCAAAGCTTCGAAGAAAAGGCAAGTATAACTAAACTTTTAGTATTTCCCATTGACAATTCAGATTATGCAACGATTTACAAATCTCTTTCCGGTCGATAGGGTACTTGATAAAGTCGACGCAGACAATGTGAGCAATAGGGTAAAACACGATTGCTCACGTGATTCCTTCTGAATAAGATGTGACCCAGATCTTCATGTTCAAACCCGCAAGCACGACATTTTTCTAACATAAGTATACCTCCCACACTTTGTGTGTTTCTGTACAAGTAATCTAACTATAGTATGCTCTTTTAGGCTATAAAATAAACAAGCAATCTTTTTAGAATTGCTTGTTTAAAATTTGGGTTAAGTGACCTAGGGTGAAACATTCATACATTACACAGGAAGGAAGAAACGCTTTGACATAGGGAGTTTCAACCCAACGACGTTCAGGAAGTGTATTGAGCCATAGCACCAGACGGACCTGACCATGTATCCCACTAAGTAAGGCCGCCGCCTTCTCACCCTCAAGCGTCTGTGCATCACTGACTATCAAAAGTAAGGTTTGCTTGGAAAGTGTATCCGGAAACTTACTCCGCAAAGTTTCCAAAGCATTCGCTAAATTCGTCCCTCCTCCCCATTCATTTCCAGACACCTCTAAAGCTTCCTTAACCATGACTTCAAATCTTTGACCTTTCTTAAACTTTTCAGTTAAAGGAATCAGAACTTCCCCAAAGGCGAAGGTTTTTATCCCACTCACCACTGAAGATAGCCCATAGATAAATTGCCAAATAAATTCCGTGTATTTGAGCATCGAACCAGAAATATCGCAGAGCAAGACAATTTTAGGGCGTCCCCTCCGACGGCTGCGATAGCTTCGTTCCACAAGTACCCCGCCATAGCGAAGATTTCTACGTAAGGTCGAGCGCATGTCCAGTCCACCCCGCCTTCGAGCTGCTCGGTAACGACGAGTTACTTGACTAGCAAGACGTTGACTAAGGCGACGAATCAAGCGGATCACCTCTGGCCACTCTTCGGCAGATATCTTCTTTAAATCCCGACTTAAAACCTCCGCTTCACGATCGCGAAGTGCACGTTCCACTTCAGAAAGCACGCCATCAGTGGACCCTGGGGAGAAAATGGGCTCTTCTTCATTTAACTTCTTTCTCCAATACTCCAAGGACCCTCTGAGAACACGTTCAACCATTGGTTGATAAGAATGGTCCACAGGTACTCCGCTTCGCGTGCCATTCGATGATTTTTCTAAAAAATCGCGCAGACGTTGTTTATCTTTCTCCGCAAGACTAGCATAAATAGCTCGTTGTTCTTCCGTAAGATCCAACTCGTTTTCCTGAAAACGCAAGTCTTTTCGGGTACTCTCGATCTGCTCGTTCCATTGACTTGTCTTGTCTTCTGCATCCTTTTGCCAAGCCTGTTTCTGTTCTAATGACGCAAAGTATGCCCGAAAGGCCTCTTTAAACGCAGAAATATATTGAACATCTTTTACGAGCGTCGCTTGGAGCACAGCCTCTACCCTGTCTCGATCGACTAAGCCCAGCAAAGATAAGCCATCTGCGGCATGAGAAATTTCCGAAGGACTGATTTTAAGCCCTACTGACCTTAACAATTGGGCAAACTCCACTAAATGACGATCCAATTCGCTGACTCTATCATGACTGTCCATGAACACGTCTTTCTCCTTGTGCTAACTTACTAGACTCAAAAAGGAGGCGTTCCGCACCCATCTCCCGATAGAAAAGTTCAACATCATCTTGACTCTTAAGTAATAATGTCAGAGTCGCATCAACCCAAGCGGGATCAAGACCAGTCTTACCCATTACGAGCAAGGCCTTAGCCCAGTCCATTGTTTCGGATACCGAGGGAATCTTATTTAGAACGAGGCGTTCTCTAAGAATATTAACAGCCCTTGCCACATCTAAAGCTAATCGTTCTGGTAAATTAGGAATTTTTGCTCGCAGAATTCGAACTTCTTTATTAACGGAAGGCGGTTCCACGTGTAAGAAAATGCAGCGTCGTTTTAACCCGTCCGAAAGTTCCCGTTCCCCATTAGACGTCAAAACGACAATCGGACGTTCTTTGGCCACAATGGTCCCCATTTCAGGAATTGTCACTTGAAACTCCCCTAATAGTTCAAAAAGAAATGCTTCAAATTCCGAATCCGTCTTATCAATTTCATCGATGAGCAATACCGTTCTTTTTTCACTCAAAAGAGCTTGAAGTAAGGGACGAGGTAGTAAATAATCCGTTGCAAAAAGATCTGCTTCTGAGAGATGCTCTCGTCCCATCTGAATCTTTAAAAGTTGACGCTGATAATTCCATTCGTAAAGTGCCTTAGTTTCATCAAGCCCCTCATAACACTGCAAGCGAATTAACGGAGCCCCAAAGACCTGACTTAGCACCTTGGCAATTTCCGTTTTTCCTACCCCAGCTGGCCCTGAAACTAAAAGTGGTTTACCTAGTTCGGTTGCTAAAAACGCTGTAAGCGCAATTCGATCATTCCGTTCGGTAATATAACCAATTGATTCCAACTCATTTTCAAACTGATCTAGCGTCATCCGATCTGGCACCTAAACACCCCCTCTAATCGATGTTCGAACTACAAACTACGACTTTGGACTAAGTCTTCATATACTGATTCATATTCTTGGACGGCCCTGTCCACAGGGAACTTCTCACGTGCCCAAGTCACAGCTTGTTCAGAAAAGGATTTATACCGTAAATTATCGGTTAATAGCTTAAGAACTGCCTCGCTCATTCCTTGGACATCCCGAACGTCTGCAAGATATCCTGTCTTTCCATCTAGAACAACCTCGGGTAACCCGCCCACTCGACTGGCGACGACCGGAACCCCACAGGCCATCGCTTCAAGCGCAACAAGGCCAAAACTTTCTTGTTCCGAAGGTAGAATAAAGACATCTACCATCTGCAAAATTTCTTTAACACTTTCCTGTTTCCCTAGAAAGCAGACTTTTCTCTCAAGGCCAAGTTTTACGACCTCTCGTTCAACCCGGCTCATTTCTGGTCCATCACCGACCAGTAGTAGCCGGCAGGGAATGGCCTTTTCAACTTGACAGAAGATTCTTACCACATCTACAACCCGTTTTACTTCTCTAAAGTTCGAGATGTGGGCCAGAATCTTCTCACCCTGGGGGGCAAAATGGCCCCTATAGCGGTCCATTAACCCTTTCATAGGCATATAGACGTTGGGATCGATAAAATTCGGTATAACCTTGATATCTTGATCTATTGCTCCAAAAGTCTCTTCTGTTTCCCGAGCTAATGAACGAGAAACAGCCGTTATTCTGTCGCTAGCTTTAAGTCCTAAGCGCGTCAAGTTATAAAATTCTTCAAAAGCCCCAACCAAAGTAACATCTGTACCATGCAGTGTTGTCACCAGTGGAAGTGGTCTGGACATCATCTGTTTGGCTAAAAAAGCACTAATACTGTGTGGTATTGCATAATGAGCATGGATCACATCTAACCCTACATAATTGGCGACTTCAACAATCTTATTAGCGAGCAACAACGTATAGGGTGGAAATTTAAACAAAGGGTAGTTTACATCAGTTACCTCGTGAAAAAAAAGATTCTCATGGAATCGATGCAAGCGAAAGGGGCGAGCAGAGGAAATAAAATGAACTTCATGCCCTCGCTCCCCCAATGCATACCCGAGCTCTGTTGCGACAACCCCACTCCCCCCATAACTTGGGTAACAAACCATTCCAATTTTCATCAATTCAAACCTTCTTTAATCCAGCATATCCCCATAAATCATTGCCTGCAAAGGCAAGCGTTCAGGGAGCCATCTCTTCAAAACCTATCGGCATAGCGTCTTGAATTGCCTCTCCAATGATTTTTTGAATATCGTTGACAATACATGAAACTTCAAATTCCGCTTCTAAATACTCCCTCGCGGCAGGGTTTATACTTACTAAGCTATATAAGCGTTCCAGCTCTTGCCGTTTCTCTTCGCTGATTTCCTGTTCTAACATTTGCGCCTCGCGAATCTCCCATTGTTTCAATTGAAACTCGCGTACCATCTTGTGATTACTAGCATCACTCATGACTTTCTCTTTTGATTTAAGAAATTGCTTAAATTGATCCGATTCTTTGAGAGTCCGCGCCAATTCGTAAGCTATATCGTTTGCAGCCATTATCCTTTTCCTCTCCTCTATCCCTCTATCTCTATAATTGTCTTATTATATATAATTTTAAAGGCAGAGACAAATTACATCTTCGACTACAGGTTTACTAACTGTTACCAACTAGTTCCTCTAAAAGATCAAAAGCCTGCAAACGGCTATAGGAGAGCAAGTCATCCCACTGTCCTTGGTCAAGTTTCCACGGACAATGCACTGCTACACGACTGGCGAATCCCAACGGGCAGCCGCCATACATCTTCTCCAATCGACGTTGAGAAAGACTCGTTAACCCAGGAGCATGTGCATTACACGTTATCGGCTCAAGACAAAGGGTCGGCTTGCCCTCATAGGTCACTAGTAACGAAAACTTTGAGAGCTGCCTTATCGCCACTTTATCTCGCCAAATAGGGCCCACCAACGGTACGGAATCTGGTTGGATAATCCCACCTAGTTTTCGCCAAAAATTCTTATCATCCGAACTACTGATAGAAGCACATACTCCGACAGCCCCCATTTGTCGGGCAAAACGCACCACAAAACGGGCAAAATCACATTCAGTAGCTCCTTTCAAAGACAATCCATCTAAAATAACTAACCGTTCGGCACTGCTTAAGGTGAGTTCTCCAATTCCCCCCTCCCCCAGCTGAAGTACATTTAATCCAGGTAACACATGGATCTGTGGATTTAATCCGGTACCTTTATCCGTCAAAAAAGCCCCTAGGGCTTGCGCCCAATCTTCAAGGCCATCCTCATGCCAATCTGATCTAGGGGAAAGTTCAATTTCAATCCAAGGCATTAGCTCGTCTCCTTTACACTCCGTCAAACACATATAATCTAGTGTTTCACCACCGTGTAAAGTTATACAACCACCAACACCCTTCTCTTAATTGTTACGATTAAGCACTAATCCAACAAATTATTGACACTTACCGAAAATACCAGGCGACTAATCTAAGGCATGACGTACTTTGTCAAAATTACTAAACCCAACCACCGATTGAACCCCAATCTGTTGCAAAACCTTACTTGCTTCCTCTAGATCTCGGCCTACAGCTTCGGAACAATGAGCATCCGACCCCAACGTAAAATCAATCCCCCGCCGCCAAATTTCTTCCATTAAACGTCTTTCAGGGTAAAACTCCTGAACAGGTTTATACCGACCATTGGTGTTAACTTCCAAGGTTAAACCTCGTTCCGCTACGACTGTTAACACCTCATCCGCCAACTTTAAGATATCTGTTCTGGGTCGAATTCCAAATAGTTTAATGAGGTCAAGGTGCCCTATCGTCGTAAATAATCCACAACCAGCTGCCCGAGTTACAACTTCAAAGTATTCACGGTAAAGCTCATCTGCATCCTTCTTATAATGCATCGGCTCCTCTTCCGCAATATCAAAGATCCAACCATTCATTTCATGGACCGATCCAATCACAAAGTCAAACGGATATTGTTCCACCAATTGTTTGATTCGCCCTTCATCTTCGGGCCGATATTCTGCTTCCAAGCCGATTCGAACTGCTAAATCGGGATATTCGTTCGCCACTTCCCGGATTAGCAAAAAATTCATTTGCTCAAAATAATAATCGTGATCGGCAAATCCAATTTCCTTTAATCCCCTACGGGACGCAACCTCTAAAAACGCTCGAATGTTTTCTCGGTTTGCCTCTCGATCGTTATGCCCGAGAAGATGAACATGCATATCTAGCATTACCGCATTCAGACTCCTTCACATATATTCTTGTATCTCTAGCATTAGACTCTGAGTTCCGGTTTCTGATCTCTGACCTCTGTTTTAAAGAGTTTGTACTCCGGTCTTTAGCATAAGATAAGGATGATCATTTAAATTTGAGTGGGCCATCCTTGTCGTTGATGCAGCCAAATCCGCCAAGAAATTACCCGTCAATTTTACATCCGTTCTCCCGACGATCTTACCCTTTAAAATACGTAAACTGTGAGGTGCACTAAGTGAATACGAACCCGAGACTGCCTCTTGAGTATGTAAACCGAGCACGGATAACACAAGTACCCCATCCTCTACCTCTTGTAACGCTTCTTCCCAAGGAACCTCGGACTGGTGCTTAAGATATAGTCCTCCCATTCCTTGCGGTAAGGCCGTCGGCTTCGCACCCCAGCGTATAGCCTCTTTAACTCGCAGATAAGGAGTCTGCAAAAGTCCCTCGCGAACTAACATAGTACGTTGTGCAGGGACTCCCTCAGGCGTCACCAAGTATGACCCTAATTCAAGGGGTTGAAGCGGATCGATGATTAGGGAAACGTGGGGATGAAACACCAATTTTTGCTCTAGAAAACTTTCCTTAGAATAAGCGCCCTGCCCTTCGAGCACACGATCTCCCGAAAAGTTTGGCAGTATAAACTGTCCTAACATTTCCTCCGTCATTGATGGAGAAAGGATCACTTGAGTCTGAGGTCCAACAGGGGGAGCTTCTTTTTTCATGTCTTCATAGTGATTCACCGTTTGGGTCCATAAATCCTCCCTTTCTTCAGGTCTAATCAGACGGCGCTTAGCAAATCCGCCCCCTACTAAACTATCAAAGGAAAACCAAGTTACAAATTGAGACTGTTGATATGTAACAGCAAGCCCTGTCGAGGTACGAACATGTCGATACCCCCATGCAGCTTGGATACTACCTTGCATCTTCGAATTAGAAGGTTTCTCTGTAAGCCAATGTTTGACTTGATCAAATAAAACCTCGTCCTGCCCGGCAATTATTTGTTGGATAGCGCGGTCCTCGACAGCTACTAACGGAAGAGGTTCCGGTGTAGGGATATGTGCTGCATCAGGGTCTGCATAAGAAGCCTGCCTCCATTGCTCCAATTCATTAGACCAAAACTCTCGTTCATTTTGAAATGGAAGTTGAACAACGGCCTGACTGCATGTCCCATCGGCCCAGACCAAAAAAACCTCGCCACTTTCACCCTGGCGATAACTGGGAGGTGTATAGACACTCCCGGGTGAATTATCCTTAATTCCTAAGGAGACTGCTTCTGATTCATGAACCAAAATCCGCCATGCGGATAAGCGTAATTCCTCTTTCTTAGGGGCCTGCTGAGAATGATAGAGAAGATCCTCTAATTGTGAGACAAGTTTCATCCGCGTTCTCCTCCCAAACTGACTTGTTGATCAGCGTCCATTAACAGGTAACGATGGCTTCCACCGCTTGACGGAACCGATTGTCCACCTTTTCCGCAAGTTCCGATCGCGTCAAATGTCCCTTCTCCCAGCCCTCCGCGAATTGCCTCCAGAGCAGAAAGAATTTTCCCACTGAATATCGAGGGTTGGTAAATCGGAAGAGTCGGATCAGCCACATCAATAATTCCATCACACTGAAAAACAAAATCCCCCGTTTTAGGATTAACCTGTCCCCCGCGATAACCCAAAAGAAGTAGATTCTTCGTTCCCTCAAGTAGCTCTCCGTGACATAAAAGGGTATCGCGCACCCCCTTCACCTCGTCCATCAAGTGCTCCTCTACAGTTAACGGAAGCATCCGGTCAACCAGCAAACGAATATTACTCATTCTGGGCAAAGGAATTTGTCCATAGCTCTCTGCTCGCCCCGCTCCTGTCACCGGCATTCCCGCATCTTCAGCGGAGAAAATGTCCCCTAGACCAGCTACCAACACTCCATCTTCCACAATCGTGACGGTTTGCCTGAGAAGGCCATTGGCCGAAAAGGGTTGATATGCCCAATCTCCAAGAAGCGGACCATCGATGATATTGACTCCAGGTCTGGCCACCCGAAGCCCTTTGCGCAGTTTTCCAGCTTCTCCTAAGACAGACTCATTCATATGGTCCGACTCAACTGCGTGTCCGAAGGCTTCATGTGCCAACCCCTTTGCTAATCCATAGTCAATAACCAAAGGATAATGACCGCTCGGCAACTGAGGAGCACTACAGACCGCTTTCGCAAATGTTGCCCTGTCCATTGCTTTAGTTTCTAAAGTATGATCTGTTATTTCCTCAAAGAGTACCGTCGCATCCATGCCACTGCGATGAACCAACGTACTTTGCGCCTTACCCTGATCCCTAACTGTCCCCTGATGCATCAAGGCCGCTCTAGGAATGACAAATGATATCAATGTTCCATCGGAGCGACCGATACACCAAACCTCTTCAATTTGACGATAACTTGTTTGCCATGATCCTTCTGGAAAACCATCCCGTAAACGGGAATGCAAGACCATCACCTTCTCCTGAAGTTCGACCAAAGAGATTTCTCCAAATAGCTTTTGGCTAGGGTTCTCAACTTGCTCCTGAATCAGAGGAGCCTCCCAGATCTGACGATTTCGTTTTGATCCGATCTCCTCATTTCTACGTGCTAAACCGATAGCCTTTTCAACTAATTTCCGGCCGAGCTCCGGGGATAAAACATCAGAGGTGGCAAAACCCGATGCCCCCTCTTTAGTAAAGGCCTGAACCCCAAAACCACGATCTCCTCCGGTGGAAACCCGGTCAAATCGCCCGTTACTTAAGCGCATGCTCCATTCCCGACGCGATTGAGCCCGCACAATGAAATAACCTTCTAACTCCTTGGTTTCTGCCAACACTGACTGAACCAATGTCCTCAATTCTAATTGCTCCACAATTGCCCTCCTTGATCGATAGACTTTAATAAAGGTATTATACCACGCCGAGAAGAAAGGAAACTCATCACCCCCTTAAGAGCTGGGAGACTTTAATACCGGATAACCATCAGAATAAATCATATCCCGAAGCCCGTATAAATAATGAGGCCTCAGGACATGATTTAAATAGTCTCACGTTTTTAATTTTTTATCCCCACTCCTCTCTTTTACTTCACTTGCGACCACTGATACGTCGCAAGTTTTTTTTAGTCTATACATTTGACTAATAGTTTTCGTTCTTCGGCAAAACCGAACTTTTCATAAAGCTTAAGGGCCGCCACATTATGACTACTAACCGCAAGACCTAGGTAATGAACCCCTTGAGCACGACAATGCTCCTCCGCAGCTTTGAGTAATACTTGCCCTGCACCTTTGCCCCTCCACTCTGGGATCACTCCTATATCCATGATCCACCCCTGAGCAAGACCTGTTAACTCTTCCCGTGATGCCGAGTGCAGAACTAAATACCCAATTTGTTGGTCTTTCCCCTCTTCCGCGCTAGACTTTCCATTTTTCCCCGGGACCTCCACAATAAAGACAACCGATCCGGTGTTCTGTATCCACGTCCAAAACCCGGTAAGAAACCCTTCTCTGTATTTAAGCGTATCTTTGATAGGCTGTTTCCGCCATGGCGAAATACTGTCCATCATACCTATTTTTCCGAGAGCATACATAAAAGGCCAATCACGAACAGTCCCCTCACGAACTCGCATATAATCACCCCCTAGGTAACTTATGCAATCATCCCTGTCAAGTTTTCAGCCATCCATATTTATTTTTATTTTAAGGACTAAAATAGTGTCTTTTTACTTTGACTAATTTTGTAGTTCTTGAAATCTTCTAATTCAATAGAATTAATAGTGCGGTACGTAGTACACCGAGATTCAATCGCAATGTTTGAGATTAGTGCAGAGCCCCACTCTTGTAAAGAACCGCTTTTGCGTCACAGACGCAAACAGCCCTCAAGACTCAATACCATCCAAAGCCTCTGTCGACCCCCTAGCAAGAGGAAGTTTCTTAGCTTAGAGAGCATGTGAGTGGAATTGCGTCAATGAGCGCAGTCGATAAGGCGTAAAGAAACTCAACGGTTCACTTGCAGAAAGCCCAGAGGTTTTGAGTTTTAGCCTTAGCGACAAGCGAATAGCAATGAAACACGATAGTCTCCTGTGGAGAGTATCGCCGAAGCAGTGATCCCTAAAGGAATACTTTGCGGCGTAGGATGTGCGAACGAGCTAAGAAACTTCCTCTCTCCCGCATCCCCCACGAAAGAGGTGAAACTATTGTATATCGCCACCCTAGTGCTTGGCCTCTGCCTTCTACTTTGGGGGATGAAACTCCTGCGCCATGGTCTACAATCGTTTGCAGGGCATCACCTCCACCAAGTACTTCTTCAGATGACCGCAACTCCTTGGAGAGGGTTCTGGAGTGGCTCTATATCTACAGCTCTTCTTCAATCAAGTACCGCCTTGACCGTGATGGCCGTATCATTCGTCGATGCCGGACTCCTCCCCTTTAGCAATGCCTTCGCTCTGATCTTAGGAAGTAATATCGGAACAACCCTAACGACACAACTCCTTGCTTTTCCTTTAGACCACATAACCCCCTACATAATGATGTTTGGCTCCCTTGGCTTTCTCTTTATTCCGACTCGGTGGCGGTTTTTATCCCAGTCAGTTTTCGGCCTAGGAGTTCTTTTCTTTGCGTTAGGTTTGCTCCAAGTAGGGATGGCCCCGCTCGTTGACTTACCTGCAATTCAAACCTTTCTTCGTCAGCTAGGAGACAACCATTTACAAGGGGTTATCGCTGGGACAGTAGTATCTGCCCTACTTCATTCCTCCAACGCCACAACGGGCATTGTGATGCTACTCACGGCTGATGGATGGATAACTCTACCTACCGCGCTCGCCTTTATCTTTGGTGCAAACATCGGTACCTGTTTTACCGCAGTTTTTGCAGCCCTAGCCTCCTCGCGGGCGGCTCAAAGGGTGGCACTATTTCATGTTTTACTTAACGTATTTGGAGTACTACTCTTCTTCCCCTTTGTTGAACCACTAGCCTATGGACTCACACTCATGGGAGGAAGCCTCTCGCGTCAGGTTGCTAATGCTCATACTCTCTTTAACCTTATATCGTCGATATTGGCTTTTCCTTTATTACCCTGGGCAACCCGCTTCCTTAAAAAAATATACCCATAGTTCTATTTGAAAAGAATATTTGATAAAGCATTAGATAAAGCCTTAATATTCGTTATTGTAGTAGCCAAAATCAACGATTAATTTTAGACTCCCCTGCTAACCATATATTTCTCTTCTATCAGATCGCACAGCCCTTCAGCATCATCTAAACCAAAGCAAGGGATCCCATTATCAAATGAGATATCACTGGCTATAGCAATTAGTTCTTCAAGCCTAGAAAATAACTCGTCATGAACAGCCGAGCGAAACACCTCAATCTTTGACTTGCTACCATGCTTATATCCCTCAGTAAAAATTACATCAACCCCCTGAATTCGTGCGAGAACCTCTTCAAGGGGTTGATCTTCAGCCACATTTTCTAAAATGGCAATCTTATGTGGAGAGCTGATTGCCACAATATCGGCACCAGCCTGAGCATGACGCCAAGTATCTTTACCCGGTTGGTCCATCTCAAAACCATGGACATCATGTTTTAAAGTCGCTACCCTCCAGCCACGGCGCTTTGCTTCACGAATAAGTTTTTCCAAAAGTGTCGTCTTCCCAGAATTAGACTTTCCGCCTACAATTGAAATCACGGGTATGCGAGATCGTTCTTTACAAATTTCCATTTTAATTCTCCCAATCTGCAATCCAGCGCGCCATCAAGAGTTCCCCCGGTTTTACGGCCCCATGGTTCGCTGGCACATCCACCAATAAATGACTGCCAATCATGGACCGCAGAATTCCGGAACCCTGAGCTGGAGTAAGATCTGCCGATATTTCTCCATTTTCGAACACCGCTTGGGCACGCAAAAAACGTCGTTGACTACCTGTTTTTCCGAAACCACTAGCCATTTTAACCAGGAACTGCTTCTCCTCATGGATTGAACGGCCTGCAATTTTCCTAAGCACCGGACGAACCAATAGGTCAAACGTAACCATGGCAGCAGCGGGATTCCCTGAAAGCGAGAAAAAGAGTTGGTTTCCTTTTTGCCCTACAGAAGCTGGGGTACCTGGTTTTAAATTCAACTTCCAAAAAAGCATTTCACAACCGAACTCAGCAAGAGCATGGCGCATAATGTCATAATCCCCCACGGACGCGCCCCCAGTAGAAATAATCACATCAGCGTTTGAAACACTTTCCAAGGCTTCAAGTGTGTCTTCCATTTGGTCAGAAACGATAGGTATCACCGAAATTTCACAACCAGCTTCCTTAAGCATACCCCGCAGTGTGTAACTGTTACTATTATAAATTTTACCTGGGTTTAACGGTTGCCCCACATCCATAAGTTCCGTGCCTGTGGAAAGTAATCCCACGCGCGGACGTCGGTAAACATTAACTTGAGCCAAGCCGACTGCAGCCAATAACCCAACAGCAGGCGGAGTTAAATAAAATCCCTGCCTAAGAAGAATATCTCCCTCTTGGATTTCTTCCCCCTTATGTACTATATTGGAACCAGGTAATACTGGACGAGAAATCGTCACTTGATTACCGTTTGACTCAGTGTCTTCCATCCTCACCACACAGTTAGCACCCGGTGGTATCGGTGCTCCAGTAAAAATCTTAGCCGCTTCACCCATACGTATAACTCGATTTGAGAACGTTCCCGCTGGAATTTCACTGACAACGTTAAGCATCAGCGGCCGGGGATCAATCTCAGCGGCAAGGTAAGCATACCCATCTAGTGGCGAGCGTGCAAAGGGGGGCATAGCAATTTGCGAGGTTACATCCTGGGCTAACACGCGGCCATAAGAATCCGCTATTGAAATGAACTCAGTTTCGACAGGTTGGATGCGAGTAAGCACAAACTTCAAAGCTTCTTCTAATTCAATCATTATCCTCATGAGTCTTTATTCCTTCCGCTCTTCTAATAGTTTAATGGTCTTTCCAGATTTCTAAAATAATTCCAAATTTCCTTGACCTTCTACTTGCCTTAAGTGTAGCGATAATTCAAAAGGTTGTCAAAAAGAACCTGCCATAACGACAGGTTCTAAGTTAATTTATAATCGAACTAGCACGAATTTTTTCCACCTGGACCCGACCTTTTTCTCGATAAACTTCCAATTTGCGATAGGCTTCCTCTATTCGGATAATTTCCTTACCTACAGCGATAATGACATTGGGGTGGCAATAATCAACTTCCAGACGGCTGTCAGGACTAATCTGAATGAAGGTTGAACTGACCTCCGACCCCCCTAATTCACGAATCCGGACCATACCCCCAGCGAATATCTTACCTCCCCGACATACTCCCTCAATCGTAACATTACCGTCCACCCTAATGTCAGAATTATAAGCCCCTTTCTGGCATTCTAAGGATCCCCCGCATTCAATGGTTGCCCCTTGAACATAACTAACCACAAAACTCAGTTTTTCCGGAACCTCAAGGGTTAAGTTTGCTATAAATTGTTCAAGGGCTTGATTTACGCGCTGTAAAAATGGTAACGATTGAAGTTCTAACGGCCCTAACCCTGTCAAAAAGCGTTTTGCTGTTCGGATGGAGACAATTAGACCTTCTGTGATCAATTCATCATCCTTATGCTCTATAATAAATTTCTCCACACGATTAGATAGTTTTGGAAGTTCAGTAAACTGTTTCTCCAGAACTAGTTTTAAATATTGTCCCGGCTTATGAGCATTAGGCCCCTGTGATTTAACCAACTCTGCAGTATTCCGTAGACAGAAGCACAGTTGTTCCTGTAGTTCAGCAATAAGGCGAAGAAGTTCGGAACGAACCACGTATTTCTCTCCAATCAGAATTTTCCCACCCAGAAGATTCTGATGAATCTTAGCCCCTTTTTCCGCCCTTAGTTCTGCATGTGATACAGATCCCCTAATTTCAATCTTGCCTCCAGCAAATACGCGAAGCCCATCTTGAACATTCCCATTAACGAAAACATCTCCAGGGAATTCGATACTTCCTGTCGCCAGATCAACATCCTTATTCAATACATAGACATGCTCAACCAAATACGTCTTGTCATCTAAACGTACAGGCTGACCAGCGCAAGCAGCTACCACTTCAAGTTCATCTTCTGAAAGATAAACATTCTTTTTCAGACGGAATTGGAAATCCTTAAAGGTTGATGTCACGGGAAGAACTTTACCAAGTACGTCTATACCAGGTATCCCGGGTCTTCCGGGAACTTTACGAGCGAGAATAGCGCCCTCCTCAACTAATTTTACTTTGGAGGCAAAAAAATCGACTTTTTCTTCCTCCGCCCTAGAAAGAATCTGTGGCTGTCCTACAAAATCTTCTAACAGAGCGTTTTCGGCCGGAACTGGAAGAGTTGCTTCAGCAATAATGACCTCTCCCACGCCCTTGACCTCCATTATTTTCCCCCAAATTCCCTGATGTAGTCCATGGACAATCTTTAATTGTTCCAAATCCGCATTCAACTTTGCCTCATCCCAAATTTCTCCTTGGGCAGGCAGGCTCTCCCAGGTAGCAAATTGATTCAATTCAATCTCTTCTGAGGTCATAATTTCATTCGCCAGGATATAATGCCCTGGGAGTTCGTGCGTGACATTGGCAACCACAGACAATCCATTAAAACGGACTTCCAGCTCCCATATCAACTGACCTGCTTGGACTAACGGATAGAATTCAAGCAGATCTCCAACGCTAATTTTAAAGGGATTATATTGAATTACGCCATTAGAGTAGACTTCTCCAGCATGTAAGGATGGAATTAATGTTTTAACCCCTTCACCAGGAACGATAACATACTTAGTTCCGTCCCAGATCGCTTGACTCGAGTTTAATTTAGAAGCTTGAGTTTGCTCATTCCAAATGAGACGAACTTTCCACTGTCGAAAAAAAAAGCTGGGTTTTTCTATCACTTCAAGTGTAATGTCTTCCGGCGAAATTTGGAGTTTCAGAGCCCATTCTTGTTTAACCGTTTCTAGGGATTGTGCCTGAACGACCTTTTCTGGAATAATAACACCCCGCTTTTTAAAAATTGATATTATTTAAATAATATCACATTTTTACCCTAACCCTATAGGTCTTTAGTCCTAAAAAACATCTAAAATTCTCTTTATTCATTAGGGAAATTAATGTTATAAGTGATATCTTCCTGTAATACCTGATATCCTGGTGATTTTCGGCCATTTGGGTCTTGACTATTACCAGGAACTTTAGGCAACGGCTTACTGGGAGTTGGCGTGACGGGCTTTAACAGATCAACGTTCTCTTGATCAATTATTTTATCTGTCGTCTTCCCTTGGAATAAGTTTTCAACCACTTTCTTGACTTCAATGGGATCGACCTTCCAGTAACTTACCCCATCTAGGTCCAGAAACGCTCCAGGAAGAGTCTGAGGAATTACATTTGAGCTTTGAAATCCGGCTGCTACTTTGGCTAACCTAAAAATGTCCAAGGATGATAAATTTGTGTTTACCATACCCATCACCTGAGGAACGAGAACAGGAAGTTTTGGAATGGTGCTTAATTGAAACATCTCCTTAGCAACTGCTTTCAACACAATTTGTTGCCTCGCGGTCCGTGAAATATCCGCTAAAGCATCGTGACGAAAACGCGCATACTGCAACGCTTTAGCACCATCCAAACGCTGCTCACCTTTATGCAGATTGATAACCCCATCCTCTTTATCACCCGTCTCATAGTACATATCTTTCTCCACGTTGACGGTAATTCCCCCTAGGGAGTCAATGATTTCCTTAAAACCTTGAAAGTTAGTCTGAACATATCCCGAGATTTCTACCCCAGTTAACTCCTCAACGGTCCTCTGCAGAGTTGATAAATCCGTTAAGGCTACGATCTCATTAATCTTCACGTAACCATTTTTTGAAAGAGCAACCCTTGTATCTCGGGGGATCGAAAGTAAGCTAGTCCGCTTCGTTTCCGAATCCACACTAGCCAAAATTATCGAATCAGTGCTAAACTTTTTCTGTTCAGGACGCTGATCCGCTCCAATCAGTAGAATACTCACCCGATTTTTAAAGTTGTCGTTCGCTGAATCTGGTAGGACGTCACCCTGGGTCACTTTCCCAGATTCAAAGAACACCTTATACCCAGTAAACCCAACGGCTATAACTCCCATAAAGGTAACCGCCATTAGGATTATCCTCATCGCTCGTCGCACATCGCCAACTCCATTAAATAACATCTTCCTACCATTATGCCCAACTTTGCTAGCAGATAAAAACATTCACAAATTCCAATTCCCTAAAACAAATCATGAAATAAACGCTATAAAAGTATTTGATGTTCAAAAAAATCATAAATCGGTATTTCTGCTACCTGATCCACAAAGCTTGGCCCATAGCGAATAACAAAACTAAAGGGGTTCAAAACCCGTTCTTGCCTAGATTGATGAGGAGTAATCCCATCCTCAAGTTGTTGTAAGCTTCTAAGTAAGCCACTACAGCGTTTGCGTTGCGCCTGCCAAACCTTTCTTCTTAAATAATCCAATTGAAATTTAACTTTCGCTTCATTACGACTCAACCACTCAGATACATTGACATGAATCTCTTCCAGTGGTTTAAGGTCTGCATATCCCTTTTCAATTTGTTCACTAAAAAGCTGGAAGCGTTCATCAATTTCTTGATCATCCCGTTCCCGCACACAGCGTCTTCGGTGTTGCTCTAACCCACGATAAACATCTTCAACCGTCAGTGCTTGCTTGTTCAAAAGTTTTTGCCAAGATGCTGTTAACACTACCGCAGACAGCCTGGGGAAAAGAATCGGCATATCAAATCCAAACGTTGTGAAAACTCCCCCCAGTTGAGCCCAGTAATTCAATTCGCCTGGCCCTGGGACATAGGCTAACGTTGGAAACAGAAATTCCTGAACCACCGGACGAGTTACCACATTGGGGGAAAACCGTTCAGGCGCTTGATCCAGCAAATCATTAAGGGCATCCAAATCCCAAGGCTCTTTTTGTCCACGCAAATAAAACGCCTGATCACTCCATAGAATCGCTCGTCGTTCAGGTACAGAAAGAAAAAGATTAACCTCTCCACCCATTGGTTGAATTTGTGGAGTAAAACCAAGTTCAACCCATTTCTCCGTTCGTTCTGCTAAAGCTTCCCGAACATCAGGATGCATTTTTAAGATTTGCTCATACATTGGTGCAGCAAGGCGCTTAAACTCTGGTAACAAAGGATCGAAGAAAATCAACCCCCATTTTTGGACGAGCCACTGTAATATCAAGGCAAACCACTGCGTTAAATTCTCCGCTTGTTCCGTTAGTTCACGGCATTTTTTTAAGACGGACGAGCGAAATTCACTATCAGGTATCTCTAAAAGTTGGGCTTCAATCGTTTCCCAAGAGGGAACTTTTTGATGACCCACCGATTCCCCACCCCCATCACCCGGAAGATGACAAGGGATCGGTTTTCCCTCAGAATTTAAGAGATAGGTCTCGCGAATTTCTAGCCAGTCATGATCTTCACCGGCAATCCAAAAAACAGGGACAACCGGACGCCCCAGCCTTTCACGTTGCTCTTTAGCCAATCGAATCGTGGTCATGGCTTTATATAGAGTGTACAACGGCCCAGTCAAGATTCCAGCTTGTTGGCCCGTAATCACAGTGAGAGTCTCTTTGTGCCTAAGCTCTTCAATCATCTGTAGGGTTTCTGCATTAGCCCCTAAATATTTATGATACACCATTAGGGTATCAGCTAAAACCTCTCTCGAATAATTCCTTGAGTCTAAATAAGTCGCTCGACGTTCAAAACTTTTTTGAAGTTTGGGATCTCCGCTTGGAAAAAATAAAGCTACTTGTTCAAAACAAGTAGCCATGGTTTGCATTGGATCTCTCATCTTATCTATCCCCCCGCTACCTTACCAGTACACGGGTATTTTATCATGCACGACTAGAAACCGCAATTCTTCCCGGTTCACCATTTTTGACCCGCCCAATAATAGCTGCAGCTGGAGTCTGATGCCCCTCTAACTGCTTGATTAGTAAATCAACCCGGTCTTCGGGAACGGACAATAATAAACCTCCTGAGGTAATCGCATCAAAGAGCACAATTCGGAGTTCTTCTGGAACATCCGCTTCAAAATTCACCTTATTCTCAAGATGACGACGATTAGCCTGAGTTCCCCCCGGAATAGCCTTTTGGCGAATACAATCCCAAACACTATTCAAAACCGGTACAGACTCAGCATAAACCTCCGCACTACAGGCGCTGGCCTCGAGCATTTCATGTAAATGCCCTAGTAGCCCAAAACCTGTTACATCCGTGACAGCATGAACCCCAACCATTATCGCAGCTTCAGCAGCCCCTTTATTCAGCGTAGCCATAACTTGAATAACTTCTGCTTCCGCTTCAGGTGATACAATTCCCCGTTTAATCCCAGTCGTAATAATTCCGACTCCCAGCGGTTTTGTGAGTACTAAGATATCCCCAGCTTCAGCTTTAGCATTAGAAAGGATAAGGTCCGGGTGCACGATTCCAGTCACCAACAGCCCATATTTCGGTTCAGGATCATCAATAGAGTGCCCTCCAACTAGGACCGCTCCAGACTCTCGAATCTTCTCACTCCCACCTTGAAGAATCTTCGCTAAAACATCCATGGAAAGTTTTCCAACTGGAAAAGAGACCAGGTTCATCGCAGTTAGCGGTTTAGCCCCCATTGCATAAATATCACTCAAAGCATTGGCGGCCGCAATCTGGCCAAACGCATAGGGATCATCCACTACAGGAGTAAAAAAGTCAACACTTTGAACTATAGCTTGCTCATCATTAATACGATAAACACCCGCATCATCTGAGGTTTCCATGCCAACTATCAGGTTGGCATCCTCTTGATTAGGAGGTAAGAAGCGCAAAACTTGCGCCAGGTCCGCAGGACCTATCTTACATCCTCAACCAGCCTTAGTTGACAACTGCGTTAACCTGACCTTATCCGCCATCTGATTTGTCATATTAAATTCCATCCTCACACCACCCATCGTCAAGTTACCCATTATAAATTACGAATCAAGGCCATCACCCTTCTATTATAACCAAATACAACCCCACGTCAACATCTTCCCAAAAGCACCTTTGCGTCTAAACGCAAACAGCACGCATGAGGCGCCTTTGTGTCATAGACACAAACAGTACCCGGGCGTCCCGTCCGTTCTAACTCCAGTCGACCCAAGACCAAGAGGAAGTTTCTTAGCTTAGTGAGCATGTGAGTGGAATTGCGTCAATGAGCGCAGAGGCTATGGCGTGAAGAAACTCAACGGGACTTGTCCATGGATGGACTGATGCCGCGGTGCCAAGGATGGCAAGGAGCGGCGCACATGCAGAAAGCCCAGAGGTTTTGAGTTTTAGCCATAGCCTCAAGTGAATAGCAATGCAACACGATAGTCTCCGGGGGAGAGTATCGCCGAAGCGCACGGCTCTTAACGAATCCTATCGCGCTGAGGATGTGCGAGCGGGCTAAGTAACTTCCTCTCTCTCGGATTAGCAACCCCATTCCCCCAACCGCTGAACAATATCCTCTCGATCCCCACTCAAAAGAGTCCGCACATCAATAAGTACCCAATCCTTGTGGATCCTAGACAATATCGCGACCGTTCCTAAACGTAAAAACGCTTCTAACTCAATGACACTTCCTTGAATTGGACGAATGGCACAAACCCATGTTGGAAGCTCCACCGTGGGCCAAGCTCCGCCGCCCACTTGAGAGGCATCTTCTTTCAACTCAGCGGCAATTTTCGGATTCGCCAGAAGTGCCGTGACCAGTTCAGACGCGGCTTTATGTAGTGTCTCCAAAGGAGTTGAGAGCATCCTCCAGACAGGAATCTCATCAATTCCTCCGTTTTCGTATAAGTGCAAGGTTCCTTCAAGAGCTGCTAAGGTTAATTTATCCACCCTTAAAGCTCGAGTTAATTGATTTGCCCTCAAGAGCTTAATATGTTCTTTTTTGCCAACAATAATCCCTGCTTGCGGACCTCCAAGCAATTTATCTCCACTAAACGACACGAGAGCAAGCCCTGCTTTAATCGTTTGTTTGATAGTTGGTTCAATAGGAAATCCAAGAGAAGCACCATCAAAGAAACTACCACTCCCAAGATCCTCCATCACCGGTAAGCCTCGCTTTTTCCCAAGCTCCACCAGCTCAGCTCCAGATACAGAATGAGTAAATCCTTCCACCCGATAATTGCTTGTATGGACCTTTAATAACAACGCTGTTTCCGGTCCAATAGCCGATTCGTAATCCCTAAGCCAGGTCTTATTCGTGCTTCCCACTTCCACAAGCTTAGCCCCACCAGCTTTTAAGACCTCTGGAATTCGAAAGGACCCGCCCACTTCCACCAACTCACCGCGCGAAACAATGACCTCTTTCCCTTGAGCAAACGTATTCATCATTAATAATACCGCAGCTGCATTGTTATTAACGACCATAGCGGCTTCAGCACCTGTCAAACGACAAAGAATCTCTTCAACATGAACATAGCGCGAGCCCCTCGCCCCAGTTTCGATATTCAATTCAAGATTGCTGTACCTTTCAGCTTGCTCTGCGACGAACCGAGCGACCTCGGGGGCAAGCAGAGCCCTTCCGCAATTGGTGTGTAAAACAACCCCCGTAGCATTGATTACACGTCTTAGATTAAATTCAGCACCTGTCAACTCTCGACGAAGTTCGTTTAAAATCCACGGCCAAAGAGAGGATTCAAACTCATCAAACGAAGTTGAATTGATCGAATTTCGAGTGACTTGTTCCCTTGCCCTTTGTAAAACCTGTCGAACTCCCTGAGTTAAACGGGGCAATTGCCTCTCATTCGTCAAAAACGGACTGAATTCCGCTTCAAGATCCAACCGAGAGACCACTTCGTGAACTGCGGGAAGTGCCCTTAATCGCTTTTGTTTCTCTTGTTCCACCGATTTCGACTCCTTTTGTGCCATAATCATAATCGACCAATTTTACTAATCTAGCCCGCACACTTTTTAGGATTTCGACAGCATGTTTAGCATATGATAAAGGAAATTAACGCCACAAATTTATAGGACATAATTCTGTGGCAACCAAACTTTGTTATTTGCTGAAGTTATCCGCCATCTGGCCGCTGGCCGCTGACTTTAACTTTCGACTTCAAGGAGGTATTCCATGTCAACTATCCGTTCAACTCTCCAACACCAACAGCCTGTTCATCAAGCAGTAATAATTCCCTTTAGACCATCTCACGCGAAAGCACAGTTCCATCCTTGTATTTTTTGCGGTCAAACTATGAAAGTCCATCATTTTAAAGGTAAAACCGTGTGCATACACTGTTTGCGCCAAATCCCAGCTATCTTTTCCTTTGGATAAAAAAAGGGAAGCAAACGCTTCCCTTTTTTATACCTTCTTCCTTTTAGCCTAGTGAAGGCTTATTGAAAGAAGCATTAAGCGTTTGTACAGCCTTAACGGAAATGAGACTCTTCCCGTGTTCGGATAGAAAAACACCTGTTGTGGCTACAATTTCTCCATATTCATCAAGAATTGCTTCAGCCAATAACCTTTTCTTTCCCGTCCCCAAGCGATTAAGCACAAGGTAATATTCGTTTTCGAACTCATAAAGGCTTGAACGCAGCTGATTAAAATCTGGTAAACGCCCGACCGCCGAAATAAGGTCTTCAAAATCCGAAAAAACATAGACCAGTTCAGTAACCCGGCCCTTAGGGATCTTGCGACCCACCTTTTCTTTACCGGAACCCTCGCCTTGTTCCTCTTGCTTCATAATTGTAATGACAAATTCATCATTTGAGGCAACGGTTGCCTGGATCCAGAAAGGTTGATCTAAATTAAATTCCACTTCTTCTCTTGCTTGCGCTATAAGCTCCCAAAACAACTGCTCCGTCTTAGCAGATCGTTGAAATAGATCAGCCATCGTAATATCCCTGTCAGTTAGTTCTGTCAAAGAGATAAAGATGCGGATGGTATGCTCGTTAACCTTTTGGACACGCATATCCCCACTCTCCTTTCCGCATCATCTTATTACTTTATCTTATTCTCATTATAGCATATTACGCCATAACTTTTTCTGTGAAATTCATGGGAAGAAGGCTTGACCATCTTATCCCTAGATTAACCACAGCATACTTAACCCACTTGAATAAGTTTATATTCCCTACTTCCTAATCCGATCTTTTCTCCGTAGGAAAGCTGAATTGTCCAGTCTACGTCCGGGAATAGTACTCGGAACTTATCATGTTCAGCATGACGTTCACCGAGCTCTGAGTGCGGATCTCCATGTGCTTGGTTGACTAAATCCACAGCTGCTTGGTCAATAGCGATTGGATCTTTGGATGCGAGTATTCCAATATCTGCAACAATCGGTACATCATTCCAACCGCAACAATCGCAAAGCGGCGAAACATTGGTCACAAAAGTTATGAACCCGGCTTTTCCCACTTTATCTTTAAGGACACCCATCGTATACTCGGCTATTTTTTCCTGAATAATATCGGCTTCTGTCTTCCAGTTAATCGCAATGGCCCTAACTGGACAGGTGACCGTACATTCACCGCACCCGATGCATTTATCCTGGGAAATCTTAGCTTTACCTTTTACGACAATAGCATTTGCCGGGCACCATTTAGCACATTTACCACAGGCAATGCAGATCTCCTCATTAATCTCAGGCAACAGATCTGAATGCTGCTGTTGTTTACCCGCGCGGCTACCTAACCCCATCCCTATGTTCTTTAATGTCCCTCCAAAACCGGTCGCTTCATGTCCTTTAAAATGGGTAACAGCCAGTAACACATCCGCCTGGACTGCGGCGCTTCCGATTTTCACTTCATTAAAGTGTTTAAGATTTACTGGCACAGAAACATAGTCTTTCCCATTTAGACCGTCGGCAATCACTAAAGGAGCCCCCACGACCGAGTAATCAAAACCATTCTCAATGGCCGTTTCTAAATGATCGACAGCATTCGAGCGGGAACCAGCATAAAGTGTATTAGCATCGGTTAAGAAAGGACGCCCACCTTTCTTCTTAACTTGCTCGACAACACGTCGTAAAAATTGGGGGCGGACATAAGCAAGATTCCCTTGTTCCCCAAAATGCAACTTGATTGCCACAAGGTCTTTAGGTGCAATCGTCTCAAGTAATCCTGCACGTATAATCAAATGCTCAAATTTCTTAAGGAGACTTTCCCCCCGTTTTGTCTTCATACTCGTGAAATAAACTTCCGAACTCAACATTACCACTCCCTGTCCACTTATTACCTCGTACAGCCCTATCTTATTTGCATTCTCACGCTATTGCAAGCTTCCCACAAGCTCGCAGCGTACAACCTCTCTCCTAGCTGGAAGATACAAGAGTTTAACCTGATCATCGATCTTCAATTGTTCATAGACATAAAAATCGACATAAAATTGTTTTCGTTCTGACCCACTACGTATATCCACAACATAGGAGCTTGAACCTGAGTCGAAGGCCTTTCCTTGGACTGAACCTTGGATAATACCCGGTTTAGCAAACCAATCTGGCTGGGAAAACAACAATAATTCGGTATAAATCCCTAATACGCCAACCCAGATTAAGGCTTTCCCCGTCCAGAGTATGAAGCTCCAGGCATCACGAGCATAACGCCAAATACCTACGAATTTCCATCCCATTCGAGAGAGAACAACACTAAATATCAAAAAGAGCACGATCAAATTAGGCCATGTCGTGCTCCACAGATAACGATAATAGTCTGCCATTTCTTACCCCTTTACAAACCAGTCATAGAAAACTCACCAAGACTTGAACAAGGACGTTTGAGGTTAGAGTGCCGCCATGGATGTTTCACTATATTCAAAGTGACAACAATTTCCTCCACTTGCCTTAACATCATAAAGCAGATGATCTACACGGTCAAAAAACTTCTCAACTGGCTCATCCTTGTAGATGGCCATCCCCATACTTAGGGTTACTGAATCACGATTCGGAAGAGATTCAAACGATTGACGAATTCTTTTCGCTATACTACAAGCTTCTTCATAATTTGTTTCGGGCAATACAAACGCAAATTCATCTCCACCAAAGCGATATACCCCATCCATGGTGCGAACAGCATCCCTGAAGACCTGTCCTGCCGAATGCAATAACTCATTGCCTAGACGATGACCATAAGTGTCATTATAGTGCTTAAATTTATCTAAATCAACAAGAATTAGGGTTAGAGAATTATGTCTTCGAAGCGCACGTTGCGACTCACATCGTAGCCGTTCCTGATATGCCTTGAAGTTTCCGAGTCCCGTAAGCTCATCATGCGTTGCCAATTGTAAAAGCTTTCGACGGTCTTGGGCAAGTTTATTGATGACCAACATAAAGCCGACTGCCATTAATATCACACTCGCTGTTCTAAGCCAATAACTAGTTATCCCCTGTAGTAAAGTTATACAGAGAATACAACCTATTCCAAAAAGAAAAGGACGATGCTTAAATCGCTTATATTTCAGCGCAGATTTATTGAACAATGTTCAATCCCTCCAAACGATTAATCAGAGGTAATAGCCTTTAAATAATAAGTATATTTTCTAGTTCGCTATAGAGTTCTTATCTCCTTCTTTTTACATTTTTTAAATATTGTAAATCAAACAAAAGAGGAGCCATAGTTTCCAGCTCCCCTAATTGTCAAATTCAACCACGACATGCTATTACGCTTTAACTATTTGTTCCTTGCCAACACCCAACTTGGGCAGGTCTTCGGTCGGCAACGACTTTACTTTCGTTTGTTATGATATAACAGAGGCCATATTCAATATATAAACGTTTTCTGCAGAATCAATTACCTTTATCTGAAGTTTCTTACCAATCAAAGCACTGGGTAATTTTGCAACGAAATTTCCATTCAAATCTGGTTTAACGCTTGTGATTAAAACCGGAGTTAATGGAACTGTATCATAGATATTTACCGTTGCATCCTTGTTAACACTTCCATGTATTTCTTTCGTTGTCGCAATAATACCGCTTAACTCGGCTAATCCTATGTCCACTACTGGTGGTACAAGCTCTAGTCCCAGTTTGTTTATAGGTTCTTCCACGTTAATGGTGCCTAACGGAGAAGCCATTTGGCCTGTAGCAACAGTCAGTTTATAGCGATGCTTCTTATATAGAGAATCATTGCCACTAACATCTAATTGGTAACTTCCAGTAGGCAAATAAACCTTGAATTTCCCATCGATATCAGTTGTTGTTGTCCACGTCATAGTAGAGTTAGATATTTTTACAGGCACACCCCATCTTTCTGGAATTATACTTCCACCGATAGCGCCTGATTTTCCGCCACTTACTCCTGCTTCTGTCGAGATTACTAAATTGGCAGTCTTCACTGTTGGTTTTGGTGTTGTAGGTGCTCCTGTTGTTGGTATTTTAATTATAGGTAGTTTAATAGTAGGTAGTTTTATGGTTCGCGTATTCATCACACCATTATTAACGCTGACCAAATTCAGAGAATAATCGTCATCTGCATAAATGTTAAAAGTATACTTCCCAGTTACCATATCCTTTGTAGACGAACCAAGACGGTTGCCACTCTTCCCTTCAAGCATTAGTAACCCTGAAAGATCATTTGGATAAACGGCTTTGAAATCGTCTGTGACAGTGACTACAAGATTTACACTTGCCAAATATGTGGTAGGTACAGTTACCGTGAATGGAACGATAATCATCTCACTAAGTTGTACATTGTCCCAGGAGGCAAGTCCATTCGTAATATATAAATGATAATCCCCCGCCGTATAAGCACTAGACGGAGTCACTGTTACAGAGAGACCATCGGAGGACAGTTTACTCGTTGTTGCGACCTTGATTTGTTTACTATCGGTGACATAAATAGTATCACTATTCACACTTGTACTCAAGAGTGGAGCATTAAACGAAATCGTCCAAACCTTATTTACCTCTGTCGTAGTTTTAGCGGGCCATATCTTAAAACCCACGGTAGAAGTAGCTGCAAACACTGGCGATACGGATAGAATTAATAAACTGGTTACTAAAAGCCAAGCAATCCACCAAGTTTTCTTAACCACGATACCATCCTTCCTTGATGTGCTTACAAATTTTATGCTTTCCAATCATTTTGATTCAGCCCCGCCATAATCCTCTGCACATAGGCCTGAGTTTCTTTATACGGTGGAACCCCATTGTATTTTTCCACCGCACCTGGACCGGCATTATACGCCGCTAAGCTTAGTGGAATATTTCCTTCAAAACGATCCAACAAATCCTTTAGGAAATGCGTTCCTCCATCTAGGTTTTGGGTGGTATCATAGGCATTATTCACCCCATATGAAGCCGCCGTCCCCGGCATTAACTGCATTAAACCCATTGCTCCGACAGGTGACGTTGCATTGGGGTTGAACCCTGACTCTGCTTTGACAACCTGCTGAATAAGATTTGGATCAACCTGATATTTTTGAGCCATAGAATTAATGAGGTACTCTAGAGAACCAATAGTATCACCCTTCGCCTTTGGCGTTTGGACTTTATTGTAACCACTAATTTGCGCTCCCCCAGAAAAGTCCAGCAAGCTACGGTTAAATTCTTGGGAAGCATTTGCTTCTCCCCCAAGAGCAGCTTTAAGTAAAGTCGCAAATAGAAGCGGATTCGTTCTTCCACTTTGACCAACATCAGACAGATCGATCTTATTCGTTTGAGCGGTCTGCCAAGAACCATTCATCTCTTGAAGTTGATATAGAAGAAGCATTTGGGCAACATTCACTTGAATTTGACCTCCTATCACTGTCCTAGTCGTAAAAATGTGTCTATTGCGTTACTAAGACGTCAATTGGCTTAATCCCTGAACCTCATTACTCTCCAGAATTTGTTCTGGAATGAGTAGTATAATAATACGATCCGAAAGATTTACGACTCCACCAATAAATGGAGCGGTAACCAACGGTGGGGGAGCATCAATAGTTTCTAAGATTCGAACCTCGCGAACTTGATCCACAGCAAAACCCACATAATTTCCATGAACTTCTGTAATTAAGGCAAAGGTATTCTTAATCTCCTGCTGGTCAGAACTTTCCGTCCTCAGTTTTGTAGGATCAATTCCAAACCGCACATGCAAATCAACGAGAGGGATCGCCATACCTCGAATATTAATCAAACCTTTAACATACGAAGGGGCTTTTGGAATTGTACGCACCTCTTCTAAACGGGTTATTTCTCGAACAACTTCAATGGGCATCGCATACTCTTCTTGACCTAAGGTGAAAACGACAACTTGCACTGCCATCCTGACACATCCTCTACACTATATCTTCCCGACCTCATTAACGGCCTTACCTAACATCTCGTCCTGGGTCTGGATTATTTTTTGATTAGCTTCATAGGCTTTCATGACCGACATCATTTGTACCATTTGTCCAGAAAGGTCGACGTTAGAGGTTTCTATCGTACCCTGCTTAACTTGTGCCCCATTCGAAGCCCGAACTGGTTGAGACGAGCTGTAAAGGGATTGCCCTTCACGTTGTGAAGCTTCATCCTGAATCTCAACAACCCGCAAGCGATCGAGACTTACTCCGTTGTCTATAATTGTGCCATCAGAGTTTACCCTGAAATCGGAACTAAGAGGTCCTATAGGGCCATTTTCTCCTAGT
>DAIEHY010000119.1 GCA_027353165.1 Desulfosporosinus sp. | reverse complement strand
TTTTTTCTCAAATCAGCACCCTGACTCAACTGCACAAACCCTAGTCGAACAATTAATGCAATCAGAAAAATACTAACACACAAAAAAAGAAAAGCGATTCGTTTACGCATGACGACAAAAGGACTCAAAAGTCCCACCCCCACCTTTCAGGGGGTCTCCGCGTACCCAAAGCGCCATTCTCTTAACGTTGCGTTGAAGCAAAAAAACTGGTAAAAATCTGTGAAAATTGCTGCAGTTTCGTTGGTTTAGCCTCGGTCGGTTGATTTACGGCTTGGGTCGTAGGAGCCCCCTTTTGATTTTTGACCGCAGGTACTGCGCCTGCCATGTAAACTTTCCCGGTTGGTTTTTCCATACCCATCGATAATGCTACACTCTCAATCCGTCCCACTGCCCGAAGTTTATCAGACTCCATTTGAAGCAGATCATTCTGCATTTTAATTGCAGAAATCTCCTTTTCAAGATTCCGAACTTGGGCCCCTTTGACGACAGTGAGTTGGATTGTTTCCGCACCGATTGCCCCAGTCAGCCCAACGATGCAGGCTAAGGCCACAATACTCTTGATTTTATGGTAACCTTTCCTTTTTCTAGGGGATCGGAGGCTTCTCTCAGCATAAGTTTGGGTTAATGTATCCTGCCATTCTGCTGTTTCCTGCCAATCTAAAGTTTCCTGCGCCACTACCATGGGTATTCTTCCTCCTTAATCTTTAGACATTATATTTTTTCGGCAACCCGTAATTTAGCACTTCTCGATCTTGGATTTTGCTCAACTTCTTCTATAGAGGGGAGAATAGGTTTTCGCGTTAATACCTTGGCTATCGTTTTTGCCTCACACCGACAAATCGGTAATTCTGGTGGACATGTGCACCGTCCAAGCCAAGAATTCATTCTTTCTTTAACGATGCGATCTTCAAGAGAGTGAAATGTAATCACGCCAATTCGTCCACCGTGATCTAAGCAACGCATCGCCTGATCAAGCACTCGATCTAAAACTCCTAATTCATCGTTAACGGCAATCCGAATTGCTTGAAATGTGCGTTTTGCGGGGTGAGGTCCACTACGCCGAACCGCCACCGGAACAGCTGCTTTGATCGATTTGACTAGGTCACCCGTTGTTTCTAGGGGTTGCACAAGGCGTGCTTGAACAATAAATTGGGCAATTCGCTTTGACCATTTTTCTTCCCCATATTGCCAAATTAGCTGCGCCAAAGCTGCTTCGCTCCAAGTATTGACAATATCCCGGGCGTTTAAAGTACCTGAAGGATCCATACGCATATCCAAGGGCGCATCCTGCATATAACTAAAACCCCGTTCGGCTTCATCAAGCTGCGGGGATGAAACCCCTAAATCAAAGATAATTCCATTGACAGGAAGTAAGTTTAATTCTTGAAGAGAAACCTCCAGCGCTTCAAAATTTCGATTAATTAATGCAACCCGCTCATCCTGGCCCAAAATTTCTTCAGCGTGTTGGATAGCTTGTCTATCCTGGTCAAAACAAATCAGTTTTCCTGTGGTTCCTAACTTAGAAAGAATCCTTTGGCTATGTCCCGCTCCACCTAGTGTACAATCAACATACTTACCCGAGGAATTTGTAACGACAGAGTCTATGGTCTCTTTTAATAATACTGTAACATGATGAAACTCCAAGTAAATCCGTTCCTTTCTATATACCGAGCTGAACTAAGGATTCGGCTGCGCTGGCATAAGCACTTTCAGCTTGCCGACTGTAGTCTGTCCAAAGTGTCTGACTCCAAATCTCGACTCGACTTGACACCCCTACCAGAACCAGGTCCTTTTCCAATTGCGCATAATCGCGCAAATTTGCCGGCAATAGAATTCTTCCCTGCTTATCCAGTTCACATTCAGTCGCCCCGGAAAAAAAGAAACGGACAAAAGCACGAACATCAGGTTGGGTAAACGGTAGCGCACGGAGCTTCTGTTCCAAATCATTCCATTCGGAACTAGGGTAAACAAACAAACAATGATCTAAGCCTTTAGTCACAATAAATTGTTCCCCCAAGGCTTCACGGAATTTCGCTGGGATTATCAACCGACCTTTCCCATCAATTGTATGAATGTATTCCCCCATAAACATAGTGCTCACCCCACTGTCAGTAGATATCCTCTCCACTTTACCCCACTTCTTCCCACTATTCTCCATACATAACCATAATCCTGCTCACTTATTAACTTTTTTAAAGAAAAATTAAAAGATAGGAACAAAGTCCTATTCTTGCGTACTTAAATAAAGACAGACAAGGGGACGGTTCTCTTGTCTGTCCGTCCCCTTATTTACACCTATTATTGTCTAGTGCAAGCGATATGCGTAATCTACCCTCTTAACCCTGCTCCTCTGAACTCAGATACTCCAGGAATGAATAAAATTTGTCCTGGGTAAATCAAATCCGGGTTACGCAAGTTATTCGCAAGAATTATAGCCTGCATTGTAGTACCATAGCGTTTGGCAATTTTATAAATTGTATCCCCTTTTTTCACGACATAGACTTCCGGTTCAGGGGTAGGCACGGGGGTTGGCATTGGGCAATGATGCTGGTGATGCATCATGTGTGGTCCACAGGGGGCACAAGCCATTGGGTTGTCGACATCAATCGAAACAAAACCAGGATCCATATCTACGTCTAAATTTACAAAACCGCCTTGGGGACACATCCCAGCACCACCGGCCATCGCACCTGGCATTCCTGGCATACCTGACATTCCTTGCATTCCTTGCATATCTTGCATACCTTGCATACCTTGCATTCCTTGCATTCCTTGCATTCCTTGCATTCCTTGCATTCCTTGCATTCCTTGCATACCTTGCATTCCTTGCATTCCACCCATACCAGGTGCTGCAATTGGATTATAAGCAACGGAACGTAATTCCATATAAATTCCTCCTTTAACTATTGCAAGTCGAATCTTTAGATGTGATCTATTCTCTTGCCTTTAACTAATAACAATATATGGTAATTAAGGAAAGTTGTGTATGTACTTTTGAATTGTATAATTTTTTTAATAAAAAGTTTAAATTATCTTATAGTTAAAAGGACTCTTTTTCTCAGTCAGTTAAGGGACCACTGGCTTAAAGGTTTAACTTGTACAAAAAGTGTTCTTTCGAAGTTAAATGAATAACCTCATGTCCATAATAGCGGACAATATTGTAATTTAATTAAAAACGGAGCCAACTCTAAAAATGAGTTAGCTCCGTTTGTCTTATTAATTGGCTAGAATTTATGCATTTGCAATTACCTTATTTAATTTTGCTACGAGATCATCCGCATTCTGTCCATGAGTGAGTGCTGCTCCTTCTATGCTTTCCATTGTAGATGATGGACATCCCAAACAATGCATCCCAAGCTCTAGAAAAACCTGAACAGTTTGGGGATAGGATCGTAACACTTGACCTACAGTCATCTCTTTCGTTAACATGTACTATTCCTCCTTGGATTCCTTAGTAAACTACTTGGTTTTATTATAAAGCATATTTGTCGGATATGCAACTACATTGAGGCTCGAGGCTCGGGCTCGAAATCCTCAAACATTTCCCCCGTTTTCAAGCCCGAAGCGCAGTGTCATACAAGCACCACGTCTTTAAGCAAAGTAGCAAACTTCCGCTCAAGCGACCGATCCCAGATACGAGAGTTGCAAATTCAAGTCAAATCGTCCCTAACTTGCACGCAGACGGTGCACATGTAATGTGCCGTCCCCCAAGCCTTCCGTTCCTCGGACCCCAAGCCCAGGACGCAGTGTGACACGAGCGCGACGTCTTTACGAAAGCAGACTAGCAAACTTCCGCTCAAGCGACCGACCCCAGAGACGGGGCAGTGTACAAGGATGTACACTGCCGCCAATGCGCCCGAAGACACTGTCTTCGCACGTATTAACCCTCTTTCAGGATGGCGCTTTTGGCACGATAGTCTCCTGTGACGTTAGTCTCCAGTGGAGATTTACGCCGAAGGCGCTGTGCTACATACGAATACTTTCGCGCCGTAGGATGAGTATCGCCGAAGGATGGACCCCGCACCCCATAGCAGGAGCTTGAACGGTTAGTTTGCTCTGCGTCGTAAGCACCGAGCGCTGTGTCACACAAGTCCTCTCACAAGTCCCCCGATTTCCGCTAAAAGTTTGTAGACATGTTCTGCCAAATCTTTCGGAAGTGTTCCTGTCCCACAACTTGGAGTTAACATACTTTGTTGACGAAGAAGTGATTCGTCGACCCCTCGTTTCACAAGTTCTCCGATGTTCTGTTCCAATCGGTCTATAAGTTTCTGAGTCGTTTCTTCCCAAGCTACTGGATTTGTAGGAACAATCCCCCAAGAAAGAATTCCGCCACGTGCTAAATATCGATTTATCGGCTCAGCTAAAACCATCATACTTTGCATATAATCATAGGCATCAAAATTTACAACCTCAACCTTGGAGTCAAAAAGAAGAGTCCAATCCATCCCTGCACAGACATGCACACCGGGAATTCCACCTTGCCGAAGAATTCCTTCAGTAATTACGTTCAATTCTTCAATAAGTTGTTCTCTCCTTAACGTGACATGTGTTGAGGCACCAAATACATAAAGTCCTGGATCGTCTATCGTCATCAAGACGGGTAACCCGAACTTCCGAAGTCGTTTGGTTTGCCACTCCGCATGCATGGCAAGAGTTTTGACTAGCATATCCCGAAGAGTATCATCATAATAACTTGATCGTCTATCTTTATCGGTAATTTGCATTCCCAAGGTTAATGAACCACTAACTTGGCCTTTTAAAAGCACAGCATCCCGTGTTCCGAAACGCTCGAGATCTCGGCAGAAAGCTTCAAAGCCCTCGCCGCCTTGTGCACTAAAGCCAAATTTCTCCAGAGCCTGTTCGTTTCCTTCAGCTGCCTCTAAATATAGCTCGTAGAATACCGTCATTCGGTCAACCCAATCCGTCGCCTCAACTTGAAACTTTGGATTTTGAACATTAGCAATGACTCCCGTTTCAATCAGAGCATTGAGATACTGACCCACGAAGGAACTTTCTGCTCCAAGGTTAGGAAGTTGAGGCCAATGCGGCGCAAGCGGTACGCTTCTCCAAATCAATCCCAACGCATCTTCGCTCGTCTTTAGAGGCACACTTCCTACTCCCGTAGTGAGAAAATATGGTTTGAAACAGTTATTGTTCATCTATATTAACCCCTTCCTATCCAAAAAAATATTGACTCAGATAGCATATGCCAAAGATAAATCCAATCTCCAACGTAAAATGAAGCCCAAACAAAGACTGAACCTGCCATGATTCCAGGCACCCACAAGAAGGGCATGTAATGCCCCCCAACTCGATGGATATCACGAACACGAATAGGCAGAAACAGGATAACAAGCGCAGTATAGCCTAGTATTGGGAAGTAGAAAGGAACTCCCCAAGGAAACGATGCCCAGCCTATTGCAATAAAGACTGCCCACCGATAACGACGTTCCAGCCAATATACAAGCCCTATAGCATGTGGGGCGTCTGGCATATGGGGAGACACTACTCCAACTTGAAGTAACCGGATAAGCATGAATAATACAGTCAACATTTCCCAAACTAACCACGGAGATTGCGCTTGAACTAATTCAATTCTAGGCCACAAATGTGAGAACCAGGGACTTATATGGATCGGAATGCGGTATAATCCCGAGGTAACAAGCCCCGCTAGCATACCTTCACGCGCCAATACGAACAACCCATCCCAGAGCCAAGCACGACGTAAGCGACGCTTGGGCTTCTTTTCTCCTATTTCCTTGTAACGCCATATAGTTGACCGAAGATTCATCCAAGCCAAATAAAACATTAAGAGAGCCCATACCCCTGCAGCAATGGATTCATTAGCCCAAAGAACACGTGGGATTGAAGGGGTTTCGACCGTTACCTGCCCCCAGTCTCCTTGAAGGTTATTTCCTTTAATAACCAGCAACTGTTGCTCAGGAAAGTCTGAAATACTGTGATGTGTGGTTTGGAGGGCAAAGGCTAGATTAGGTTGAACTTCTTTCACAGCCTGTTGCAGATAAGTTTTTGCCAAATTATCGAAATCTAAACCCTTTCCAACTGTCCAGGCCCATAGAGACGGATGGAGCATTTTTTCTTTAATGCTTTTTCGAAAGACGATCGGTTGTGGGAGCCGATGAGATGGAATTAGTTCTACTGGCAATTCTGCCCATAACCCCATACCGACTCGGTCAGCCGCCTGTAACCATAGCTCATCAGGGGATTGACCTATAAAATAGATTAAGTTAACTCCTTTTTGACGTTCTGATCTTAGCCAAGTTTCCACTTGTCCGGTATGTCTAAGCGTATACTCATCTTGGGGCATTAAGGCCTTCCCCATGATGGGAATAACCTGGTCATTTAATACCCATTTTCCAGCCGATAAGGCGATTGTACGCAGACCTATGGGCAACGCCAAATCATCCATATCAGCCTTGCTGTTCGTAACCGTCAAATGCAACTGATAGAGATAAGGATCCTCCAAAGTCCAACGCCTAGCATCAGGTACAGAAAAAGTCAATGTTACCGGACGATTATCTACCTTTTCTTGAGGTTCCAGTGTTATAGTCTGCTCTGCTACCCCCGCTGAGCCATCCGATAGTACTCCGTTAACGGTCCAAGGACCGTCTTGAGAAAAACCCCGCAGCTGTAAACTTGATTCTACCGTAATTTGTGCGGTAGTTCCCGTCCACGCTACGTGCACCTGCGGAG
>DAIEHY010000118.1 GCA_027353165.1 Desulfosporosinus sp. | reverse complement strand
CGAGCAGAAACGCAACGACAAGACTCAACAGAAAGAACATCCCATGGGTATGATAATGTTTTTGGTGAAACAACATTAAAAATCCCTCCTTTAGTTTTAGAATAGCCGCTATGGGTTAGATTCATCCCGGAAATTTAAGGAAAAATGGTTGGAGGTTATTATGCATTACAAGGTATTGCTTTGGGATTTAGATGGGACATTGACAGATCCTAAAGTAGGGATTACACTCTCTGTTCAATATGCTCTAAGTAAGTTAAATTATCCTTTACCGAAGGTGGATGACCTAGATTGGATTATTGGACCCCCTTTAAGAGAGAGCTTTAAAACTCTTCTTCAAACGACAGAGGAAGCTCTTTTAGATCGGGCGATCAGGCTGTATAGGGAACGATATCAAGACATAGGGCTCTACGAAAATATCGTTTATCCGGGGATTCCCGAGTTATTATCCCGGTTAAAAGATAACGGGTGTAGACATTTGTTGGCAACTTCAAAACCGGGAGTTTTTGCAAACAGAATTCTTCAACATTTCTCAATAGATTCTTACTTTAGTGTTATCATGGGAAGTGAATTGAATGGCCAATTTGTGGAGAAGGAAGTTTTGATTGGGGAAGTACTTAAAAATGTGCCCTCGGAATTACATTCAAAAGCAGTGATGATTGGGGATCGCAAGTTTGATGTCCAAGGGGCAAGGGCCAACCACATTGATGTCATCTCAGTGGGATATGGTTATGGAACAGACGAAGAACTCCATAAGGCAAACCCTGATTTTATCGTCCAAAGCGTCAAAGACTTAGGAAATTTATTGAACGAGAATCTTGTTTGATCTAATTTCTAGTATTGACAGGGTATCGAACTGCCGCGTCTAAATAAACAAAATGCTCATCCTTTTCTTGACGCACCATGCCGACAATACCGTGATCATCTGTTTTTTCCAGATGGCGATCAACTGCAAATTGATAGGCGCGCTCATCCCAGGGATTTAAAAACTCTTTGACTGTATCGAAATAGGTTTCAATGGGAATTTTAAGATGATGATGATAGACTTGAAGCGTTGTTTCTGAAGACATACGAATTCCTCCCTTCGAGATTAGTCTGAGATATTACATAAAGAAATATGTGTTGATAAAGAAGAAAGAAGGAGGGCTAGCATGGACGATGAAATCCAATCTAATGTAGTCCGAAGTGAGTTCCCTCTTAATAAGCGGAATTTGAGTTGGATTGATCTAGCGCTGGTTTTGGGTGGGGTAATAGGAATCTATGTCTTTTTGGCCTTGGGAACTCTAAGGCTAATGGAAATATGGCCGCATGAACGTGCCTTGATGTATTTGAATGCGTTTATGACACAGCTATCCTTCGCACTTCTGATTTGGTTGCTAAAACGATTCAGGCACTGGGAATGGCAGGATTTTGGTTGGAAGGGGGTACCTATTAGGAAGTTTTTCTTAAATGTACTAGGTTTATATTGCTTATCTTGGGTCATTAACATTGGTTATGCTATTGTCCTTTACAACAATGGGCTAACCCCTCCAGAAACAGATGTTTATTCGAAATTATTAGGACAGGCTACGTGGTACACATTAGTGCTCAACTTGCTTTTAGCGGGAGTATTAGCACCCTTTGTGGAAGAAACCTTATTTCGAGGATTAATTTTTGGCAGTTTGAAAGCGTATTTTGGAAAATGGACAGCAGCTACCGTAAGTGCAGTCATTTTTTCCGCTCTTCATTTTCAAGCCTACGGATTCTTGCCGCGCTTTGTTTTAGGGATCATTTTGGTGTACCTTTTTGATAAATACAAATCTCTCTATCCATCGGTTGCGTTACATGCGTTAAATAACATTGTAGCCACCATGATTGCAGCAAAGCTATTATAATCACGACATAACTACTTGAAAATTTCCTGGAAATTCCTAATTGAACAAACCTAAAGGAGAGCCTTTTACATTTCAACCCGAAGTGTAAAGGGCTCTTAATAATTATCAGCTAAAACTAAGGATTTTCTGCTCCATAGCGTATTGGAATAAATTTGGGTTCTTGGCAAACAATAAGGGCAGATTGACTTTAAAGAGCGGGGGTCACGGGTTTTGGGAGGGATGACTATGTCAAAAACTGAAAGCTATTATCAGTGGGCTCGACGCAAGGGAGTATCCAGGAGGGACTTCCTTAAATTCTGCACGTTAATGGGTGCAATGCTTGGGTTGGATGCCGCTGAATTCCCGAAAATCGTTCAGGCCTTACAATCTAAACCGCGCTTGCCAGTGATTTATCTAAATTTACAGGAATGCACCTGCTGCGCGGAATCGTTCTTACGTTCTGCACATCCTTTAGTTTCCGATTTGATTTTTAATATGATTTCGCTTGATTATATGGAAGTTTTACAAGCAGCTGCCGGGCATCAAGCGGAAGCTGTCCGCTTGAAGACGATGAAGGATCATCCAGGGGGCTATATCTTGGTTGTCGAAGGCAGTGCGACCCTGGGAGATGGAGGGGTTTATTGTACGATTGGAGGAGTGACGTCTACTGAGCTTTTAAAGGAAACTGCTAAGGGAGCTGCGGCCGTTATTGCCTATGGTTCATGTGCTACTAATGCTTGTATCCAAGGCGCCTACCCCAATCCTACGCAAGCGGTACCGATCCGGAGAGTCGTTAAAGACAAACCCATTATTGATGTTCCGGGTTGTCCCCCCATTGCAGAAGTGATCACCGGTACGATTGTCCACTATCTTACCTTTGGAACGATACCGGAGCTGACGAACCAAGGAAGGCCTAAGGCCTTTTATCAACACCGGGTGCACGATAATTGTGTACGGCGCTCATTTTTCGATGCCGGTCAGTTTGTGGAATCGTTTGACGATGCCGGAGCAAAGCAAGGTTGGTGTCTATATAAAATGGGATGTAAAGGACCAACAACCTATAACGCCTGTGCAATTACAGAATGGAATGATGGAGTCAGTTATCCTATTAAATCTGGACATCCTTGTATTGGGTGTTCGGAAAATAACTTTTTTGATAATACCCCTCTATATACACATTTAGCCAAAATCCCCAACAATGCGATTGGAAAAGATGTCGATAAGGTTGGTAGGGGAGTGATCGGCGTTGCCGCGCTTGGGGTCGTCGCCCACGCCGGAATGACAGCTATGGTAAAGCATCAGGATAAGAAGCAAGAAACAAGAAGTAAAAAGTAAAAAGTAAAAAGTAAAAAGGAGGCCTGTGGAAAGACCTGAATAATTAGTGGTATTGGATTTATGAAAGGAAGCAAATAATGGCAACAAGAATCGTCGTTGACCCTATCACGCGTATTGAAGGACACTTGCGTATTGAGGCGGTGGTTGAAGGAAACCGCATCGTCGACGCTCTGAGTGCGGGTACTGTCTTTAGAGGTATCGAAAAGATTGTCGAAAATCGGGATCCCAGAGATGTGTGGGCCTTTGTGCAGAGAATCTGTGGCGTGTGCACTCATATTCATGCTTTAGCCTCAATTCGGGCGGTCGAAGATGCGTTGGATATTCGCATTCCTAAAAACGCTAATCTAATTCGCAATATCATGACCACGACCCAATTTGTCCAAGATCATGTCATCCATTTTTACCATTTGCATGGCTTTGACTGGATTGATGTAGTTAGTGCTCTCAAGGCTGACCCAGCCCAAACGAGTGCGCTAGCCCGCTCGATCTCCAATTGGCCAAATTCTTCGGATGGATATTTCCGTGATGTACAAAATAAAGTAAAGACCTTAGTAGAAAGCGGACAACTCGGAATATTTGCCAATGCTTACTGGGGCCATCCAGCCTATCGTCTACCTCCAGAGGTGAACTTAATTGGAGTTGCTCACTATCTAGAAGCCTTACTGTGGCAGAAAGAAGTGGCTAAGATCCATACCATTTTCGGAGGGAAAAACCCCCATCCCAACTATTTGGTAGGAGGGATGGCCTGCACTTTGAATATGAATGACAATGATGTTATTAATATGGAACGTTTAAATTTAGTCAAAACCAAGATCGATGAGGCTCAAGCCTTTGTGGATCAGGTTCTAATTCCGGATATCTATGCGATCGCAAGTTTTTATAAGCAGGATCTATACGGCGGAGGCGGAGGTAATTACCTAGCTTATGGAGGGATCCCGACGATTGATATTCGTGAACCGGATAGCTTTCTCTTTCCGGGGGGAGTTGTTTTAGATCGTGACTTAAGTAAAGTCCAAGACGTCGATCTAAAAGACCCCAAGCAAATACAGGAATTCGTTTCCCATTCGTGGTATCGATATGATGACAACAAAGCAGGATTGCATCCCTGGCAAGGAAAAACGGAGGCAGCATACGATGGGCCGCGCCCACCTTATACTAATCTAGACGAGAAAAAAGGATACAGCTGGATAAAAACACCTCGTTGGCAAGGTCGACCGATGGAAGTGGGCCCTTTGGCTCGTTTTGTTGTGGCATATGCCAAAGGAAATCAAGAGATTAAAGGGTTGGTGGATGGCGCACTGAGTCGTTTAAATCTGCCGGTAACAGCACTGTATTCAACGTTAGGTCGTACATTGGCAAGGGCGTTAGAAGCTAAATACTTAGTAGATCACCTGGCAGGATTTTACCAGGATTTACTGGCCAATATTAAAGCCGGGGACTCGCAAACCTTTAATGTGGAGAAATGGGAACCTGAAAAATGGCCTTTACAAGCCCAAGGGGTTGGAATTGCGGAAGCGCCACGCGGCGCGTTAGGGCATTGGGTTAAAATTGACAAGGGGAAAGTTAGTGGTTATCAAGCGGTGGTACCAACGACTTGGAATGCATCCCCTAGAGATGACTCTGGTCAAAAAGGGCCCTATGAATCCTCATTACTGGATACCCCGATTCTACACGAAGACCAACCGTTAGAATTGCTGCGTACCATCCATTCCTTTGATCCCTGTCTAGCATGTGCTACCCATATATTGAACCCCCAAGGAGATGAAATCTTAAAGGTTAGAGTGCTTTAAAGGAGGACTCTCAAGAATGATGACTCTTAGACATCAGGTATATGTTTGGCAATTTCCAGTGCGCTTGTTTCATTGGGTTAATGCTTTGGCGATTACTGTTCTCTTCGTGACCGGGATGTATATCGGACATCCAATTTTGGACACTCCCGGCGAGGCGGTTGGGAACTTTTTTATGGGAAAGGTTCGTTTTTGGCATGGTCTGAGTGCTTATATTTTTATTGCAAATATGATTATTCGGCTCTACTGGTTTTGGGCCGGAAATGAATATTCCAAAATCCGATTATGGAAAAAAGAGTTCTGGAGCGATGTTGTTGCAACTTTCAAATACTACACTTTTATGACGAGAGAACATGTTTTACACGTGGGGCATAATGCCGTCGCCCAATTGATGTATCTCATCTTTATTTGGCTGGCAGGACTACTTATCATCCTTACTGGACTTGCAATGCGTGGGGGAAGCGACCCTAATGGAATCATTCAAAGTCTTTTTGGCTGGGTAGTTCCCTTCTTCCGCAACGAATTTCAGGTCCGTAATGTTCACCATTTTCTGGCATGGGGCTACGCATTGTTCCTCTTGGGTCACCTCTATATGGTTTTTCGCCAGGACATTCTGGATGATGACGGAACCATTTCCTCGATGGTTAATGGGTATAAGTTTGAACTTATTTCTCCTGATGCACAGGAAGGCCGGCAAGATTCCTTAGCTAAGGAGAGAGAAAATTATCGTTGACAAGGTAATGCTTGATCAGAACTGATGCCTCTGCCAGAGGAGTCAGTTCTGTTTTAACATCATCTTGGATAAGCTGTAAAATGAATGATTGTTTGCGTGGAAAGGCATATGATATAATCTGTGTAATATAAAATTGAGAAGTTTAAATGCCAAACATTGAAAAATATCCTGAAAATAGATAGGGGTATGAGTGTGTGACAGTAAGACAACAACAAGCATTACAAATAGCAATTGATGGCCCTGCCGGTGCCGGAAAAAGTACGATTGCCAAGATTGTGGCAAAAAAATTACACCTTTTCTATATTGATACAGGTGCTATGTATCGAGCAATTGCTTATAAAGCGCTCAAAAGCGGAGCACCCCTAGACGATGAATCTAAGATCAGTCAAATAGCCAAAACCACGAAGGTTGTACTTGATCATTCAGATGAGAGACTAGTTTGGTGTGATGACGAGAATGTCACGCAGGCAATACGTAACCCTGAAATTTCACGGGCAGTTTCGGTTGTGGCCTCGTACCAGGGGGTTCGAGAACGCTTGGTAGAACTTCAACGCATGGAAGCTAAGCACGGGGGGGTGGTTATGGATGGACGAGATATCGGCACCCACGTTTTACCAGATGCAGATTATAAGATTTTTTTAACGGCTACTTCTGAAGAAAGGGCTAGGAGGCGGTGGGCCGAACTCTCGAAGGCCGGAAACGTTGTGACTTACGATGAAGTTGCTCAAGATATGCTAAAACGTGATCGATCGGATACAGAGAGAGAAGTTTCACCCTTAAGGCCTGCTCAAGATGCAGTTATTATCGATACAACCGGTTTAAGTGTGGATGAACTGGTAGCGGAAATCATCATGTTAACTCAGGAGGACGAATCATGACACTTTATGAGTTTGCGAAGAAAATGTTTCGCCTACAGTTTCGAATTATGGGGTGGAAAGTTCAAGGTGCGGAGAACTTACCTACACACGGCCCTGTTATATTGGCGATTAATCATGTTAGCATTTGGGATCCTATTGTCGCTGCTTCTAGCGTACCTCGCCATGTATCCTTTATGGCCA
>DAIEHY010000117.1 GCA_027353165.1 Desulfosporosinus sp. | reverse complement strand
GCTGTTTGCCTTGACAGAAAATCACCTCAGCTTGTCCAGTACGCAAGGCACGATGATGATCTAATCGCGCAAACCCTAAATTTTCAAAGGATAGATCCTTCAATTCTTGCAACGCTTCATCTGGGGAACATGAACCTAGCTTAACAGATTGCAGTAAAGCCTTTAACATCTCTTCATTCATCGTCAATCCTCCGACTCGATTGGGTTCAAGCTACCCGTACGTAATCCCATTAAATCCAAGGTAACATATCTAAAACCTAAGTTTAAAAGAGGAGTAGTAATTTCAGACTGTTCCTCTAAAAACTTCGGAAACTCCCTGACTGGAATCTCAATCCGAGCAATATTGCCATGTACTCTTACCCTATATTCAGGATAGCCTTTCTGATGAAGGATCTCCTCAGCATCAGCAATACGTTGCAGAAGGTTTTCTGTAATCCTATCTCCATAGGGGACTCTCGATGCTAGACAAGCTAGAGAAGGCTTGTTCCAAGTAGGTAAATTCCTACGTTGAGATAAAACCCGAATTTCAGGTTTTGTGAGACCTACTTCAAGAAGCGGGCTAATGATGCTTAACTCCTGAAGAGCTTTCCGACCCGGACGGAAATCAGAAATATCAGAGGAGTTCGTTCCCTCGATAATGGTAGAGTATCCAAACCGATCTCCGTAATTCTTAAATTTCTCAAAGATCTTCTTCTTACAGAAATAGCACCTATCCTTGGGATTCTCCCTAAACTCCTTTAACGCTAAAATGTCGTAGTCGATCACCTCAACTGGAAATTTGAGATGACGAACAAGAGCCAAGGTTTCTTCTTGTTCCCGTTTAGAAATCATGGCACCACGCGCAAAAACGGCTTTACAATTTTTCTTTAACACCTCTTGAGTGACGGCTAACAGATAGGTTGAATCTACGCCTCCTGAAAAAGCGACCAAGACCTTTTTAAGGGATTTTAGCCGATCAATCAGCTGTAATTCTTTTTGATATGCTTCTTCAAATGTTGCGTCCATACTTAGTTTATCATCCCTTCCTTCCTCTCTATTCTACCTATCGAATAAATGACTGTAAAGGAAAAGAACATTATCGAGAACTAATGGTGGAAAATAATTAAGAGCAAGGGGGTAAAAACCCCGCTGCTCTTAACACATTAACGTAGTTTCACTAACAACTGATCAAATAATTAACCATTCTTCCATGATACGCCAAATCCACCTCTGGGGTATTTCCAATCGATATTACCAAAGGGACAGCCAACCAGGCATGTTCCACATTCCAGACATCCTTCATACCCTACCGCAATCCGTTTTTCTTCTTCGTCCCAATCATAAACATGCGCCGGACAAAACCGTGTACAAGGTTTATCTTGACACTGTTGTAAGCACACCTTAGAATCTACAATCTTAATATGACTTAATTTATCCGTATTAAATCGTACTAAAAAAAGTTTATCATCTAATTTCATAACAGCGCCCTCCATGCCCCATAGATATCTTTAATTAACCCGCCTTTAGAACGCTTTTCGAAGGCCATCTTGATAATTTCCTTTTGACGCTGTTTTTTAGGTGTCCCATCCGCTGTTAAATACATCTTGACAGCTTGAGAAAATAACTTCGGATAAACTTTCAGGAGATGAGTATTTTCCTCAAAGAATTTGCCCATATGTCGATAATGGTGAAGGTCCTTAAGCACAAAAGAATCACGCAAGCGAGTTTCATAGACTGTCATGGCCTGATCACTAACATCCCCTGTTTTGATTGCTTGAGCAGCAACTTCTCCGGCAATCTTACCCGAGATCATCGCCAGATTTGAACCTTCTCTATTCAAGGAATTCATCAGCATTGCTGTATCCCCAACAACAAGGACTCCCTGACGATGGAGCTTAGGTACTTGTGTATATCCACCTTCAGGTATAAGGTGAGATAAGTATTCCTTAGTTTCTCCCCCTTGAAGAAGACGTTTAACATAAGGTTTAGATTTCAAGTTCTCGAGAAGATCATTCGGGGTCCAATTATTGCGAATTAAGGGCTGTAAAATAGCCCCAACTCCGATTGAAATAGATTCTTTATTTGTATAAATAAAGCCTACTCCCATCATCCCTGCCGTTGAATCCCCATATAATTCTATAGTAGCCCCTTGTCCTTCATCAAGACAGAAGCGGTCTTCAATCTTTTCTTTAGGTAAGGCGATGACTTCCTTAACTGTAACAGCTACTGATTCTGGCTTTAAAGGCTTAGCAAGACCTGCTTTGACTGCTAAGAAGTTATTAACCCCTTCCGCAATGATCACTACTTTGGCTCCCAAATCCCCTTCAGCGCGTCCAGTACGGACTCCAACAACATTGTCGCCCTTATATAAAAGATTTTCGACAATCGTTTCCGGAATGATCATGACTCCTGCTTTTTCTGCTTGTTGTGCTAGCCAACGATCAAATTTAACTCTAAAAACAGAATGAGCATTATAGGGTTCTTTAGCCCAGGCAGGGTCTCGATATCCTGCTAAGATTGACTCATCTCCGCTCAACATTGCAATTCGCTGTTCTATGATCGGACGTTCTAAGGGTGCCTCTTTCCAAAATTCCGGTACAATTAGGTCAGTAGCTTTTGTGTAAAGTATCCCACCCATTACGTTCTTAGTTCCCGGATAATCTCCACGTTCAATAACGACTGTTTTCATGCCAGCCTGGGCAGCACTGAGCGCGGCAGACAGGCCAGCCGGACCGCCTCCAACGACGATCACATCAAAGTTTTCCATGTTTGCCCCTCCTTAATTTGCCACGCCGTGCTGAAGGCGTTTCTTGAATTCTGCAGTCATTGCAGGTACTATTTGAAAAAGATCGCCTACAATCCCATAATTCGCTACTTTTAGAATGGAAGCTTCTGGGTCATTGTTGATAGCAATAATGAAGTCAGATGTTTCCATTCCAACTAGATGTTGAATTGCCCCTGAAATTCCGATGGCGATATAGATTTTTGGACGAACCGTAGTTCCTGATTGCCCTACTTGTTGATCATGAGTCAGCCAACCTGCCTCCACTGCTCCACGCGAACCAGCAATAGTAGCCCCTAAAACCTCCGCTAATTCTTCAGCAAGGACCATGTTCCTTTTAGCTGCTATTCCTAGTCCAACTGCGACAATGATTTCAGCCTTATCCAAAAAAGCACTCTTCGCATCGGAAGAAATAAACTCGAGAACTTTTGTGCGAATAGTAGTTTCATCAAAAGAAATCTCCTCATGAATGAGTTCACCTTCTCGGCCCTCAACACGTTCAGGCATTGCCATAACTCTCGGGCGAACCGTTGCCATTTGTGGTCGGCTGGTACGACAAAGAATCGTAGCCATAATATTTCCTCCGAAAGCGGGACGTGTCTGCTGAAGAAGTTTAGTCTCCGGATCAATGCCAAGAACTGTACAGTCGGCAGTTAACCCAGTTTGTACTCTTGTTGCTATAGCCGGAAAAACATCTCTTCCCATTGAAGTTGCACCCATTAAAATAATCTCAGGCTGATATTTTGTCACGAGACTAGTAATTGCTTCAGCATAAGGTTCCGTGCGGTAGTCTTTGAGAGCAAAATGATCTACGACATATACTTTCTCGGCACCGTAAGCAAATGCTTCAGGAATAACACTGTCAACTTGATAACCCGTAATCACTCCGCAAAGTCCACAGCCAATTGAATCTGCAAGTTTGCGTCCTTCCCCCAATAATTCCCAAGACACTGGGGCTACTTTACCGTTGGAATATTCAATAATAACCCAAACACCACTCCAGACATCTCCCCCAGCAACCGGCGTGACTTGTGCGCTTATCGCCTTCTTCTGGTTGTCCTGGGCATAATCCTTGACGGTATCAGGCAGAGGCTCCTTTAAATCAAATTTGGAACCCGCTTCGGGATCAAGAGCTTGTTTAGGTTGATCAGGTTGATTGGGAAGAGAGAGCGCGTTTGTTGGGCATACTATGACGCACTTGCCATTATCATTACATTTTTGAGGATTAACAACAGCCAGCCCATCAATAAGGTCAAGCGCTTCAATTGGACATTCTACGACACATGCCCCACAACCAATACATTTTGTCTTGTCAACTGCGACAGTCATTAGGACTTTCCTCCCTTCGCTAGGGGATTAACCATTATGATATTTTGTTGGAATAGTTTTTGAACAACCGTTGCCGCAGTTGCGGCAGGGTCTTTCGTTCCGTCCATGATTTCTCCCCCACTGCGACCGGGGGGCGCAAAAATCCTTGAGACACTGGTTGGCGATCCTTTTAGACCCATTTTTTTGGTGTCAAAGGATAATGATTTGACATCCCAAACCTCAGGCTCATAGGCTGCAGCTTTCATCATATTGGGTAAGCTTGCATACCTCAAGTCATTGAGCTCTTTTTCAACAGTAATCAGGGCTGGCAACTGAGCTTGAACAATTTGACGACCACTCTCAGTTTTACGTTCAACTGTTACAGTCGTTTCAGTAAGTTCTTGAATTTTAATAGCATATGTTAACTGCGGGAAACCCAAGCGTTGAGCAATTCCTGGGCCTGTTTGAGCGGTGTCTCCATCAATGGCCTCTTTGCCAGCAAAGACAAGGTCAATCGGATCTGTTTCCTGTATCTTTTGGATCGCGGAAGAAAGAATATAAGCTGTTGCTAAGGAATCCGACCCTCCAAACGCACGGTCACTAAGTAAAATAGCTCGATCAGCTCCAAAGGTCATCGCTTTTTTGAGGGCCTCTTTAGCTTGAGGTGGGCCCATACTAACGATTGTAACTTTACCTCCGACTTTTTCCTTAAGGCGAATTGCCTCTTCCAATCCATGGGCATCATAGGGGTTAATGATTGATGGCACGCCCTCACGCATGAGGGTATTTGTAATTGGATCAATCCTAACTTCGGATGTATCCGGAACTTGCTTTAGGCAGACCACAAAGTGCACGAAAACCCCTCCATATTCCTCAAATATTTAGAAGCTGTAAAATTCAATTAATTTTATCGTATTACAAAGTATATTAAATTTCAAGACTAATTTCGACATTATTTTTAAATTTATAAGAATTTCTCGAAATTGATTCAGTTATCACATTCAGATAGGTACTTTTCTACTTCTACTGCAGCTAGCGCTCCGTCTCCAACAGCGGTTGCTACTTGACGTAGTGGAGTATTGCGGATATCACCTGCAGCATAGACCCCTTGAATGTTGGTTTGTAAACGAGGATCGGTAAGAATATACCCTCGGTCGTCCGTCTCAATTTCCTCATTAATAAACTGAGCATTAGGATCAGTACCTACATAGATAAAGACGCCATCCGCACGAACATCTCGTTGAACGCCACTGAGCACATCCTGGATACGCACACCCTCTACATGATTCGCCCCAAGGATTTCCTCAACTACGGCATTAAGTTCAAAACGTATTTTCGGATTTTCTTGAGCACGGTTTATAGCGATCTGTGAGGCTCGAAAACCTGTTCGACGGTGTACAATAATAACCTCCTCTGCAAATTTAGTAAGATACGTTCCTTCTTCGAGTGCAGCATCCCCACCGCCAACAACAACAACAGTTTTACCCTTAAAAAAGGCTCCGTCACAGGTTGCACAGTAAGAAACGCCCCCCCCTCGAAATGTGTCCTCACCTGGGACCCCCAACAAACGTGGTTTGGAACCTGCCGTGATAATAATCGCACGTGCTTCGAGGACTTGTGAATTCGTGTGAATTTTTTTGATCTGTTCTTTAAGATCTAATTTTTGAACTTCTTCAAAAATAAACTCTACCCCAAACGTTATGGCTTGTTTATGAAATAAGTTCATTAACTCATACCCATTAATACCATTTGGGAATCCTGGATAGTTCTCAATGTTTTCCGTCGAGGCTGCTTGTCCTCCAGGCATTGCCAATTCGACAATTGCGGTCTTAAGCCCTCCACGACTAGCATAGATTCCAGCCGTTAGGCCTGCAGGACCTGCCCCAACAATTATTACATCATACATGACTTTTCATCTCCTTTGACATACTTATAGATCCTCCACAATATACCCCTTATGGGTATTTAAGCATAGTATACCATATCTAATCTTCTTTTTAAAAGAAATTAAACCATATTTAGAAAATGAATGAAGGTATTTCGTTTTTGTGGGAAGAATATATTTATGATATCTTAGTATTGCACATATTTTTATAGTTAATCAAGATTTCTTGAGTTTTAAGGAGGAGTCGCTATTGCAACGTTTTGTCAAATTTCTTATTGCCTTAATAATACTTATCTCTGTCTTGGTCGCTTCAAGTGGTTTATTCGAAGATTGGTTGTGGTTTAAAGATCTTGGCTATGCTCAATTATTTTGGACTCCACTTTTAAGCAAAACACTTTTTCAAGCCGTCAATGGGACAATCTTATTTATTTTCATGGCAGGAACGTTACTATCGATTCGCCATTCGATCGTTACATTTGTTAATGAGCGCTTGCGCCTTCGATTGAGATTAGTTCAGGATATGAACCGTCCTGTCTTAAGCTTAAGTCAACGAAGGGTCACAGTACTGTTACTCATTATTTCAGCCATAGTCAGTTTTGGAGTAAGCTTTGTGGTTGGTTTCACCGGCTGGTTAGATATCTTGTCCTTTACACATGCTACTCAATTTAACCAAGTCGATCCAATTTTCGGTAAAGATTTGGCGTTTTATTTCTTTCAACTTCCTTTTTTACAGACCTTATATAATGCTTTTTTTGGTCCTTTATTTTTGCTTACCATTTTCACGTTCATTTTTTATGTTGTAACCGGTGTTATACGTTTTCGCTCCAGAAAACTTTGGCAAAAAGGAGCAATCCTAATAGG
>DAIEHY010000116.1 GCA_027353165.1 Desulfosporosinus sp. | reverse complement strand
GTGTCGGTGTAAGAATCATTGCTTGTGTTTCTTTCTTTGAAGGATCAATTTTTTGATAAATCGGAAGAAGATAGGCCAACGTTTTGCCGGTACCCGTTTCGGATTGACCCATTACATCTCTAGCTTCCAAAATAAAGGGAATTGCTTGCTCTTGAATAGCAGTTGGTTCAACAATCCCTTGTAATTTGAGGGCATTCACCAACGATTCGTCGAGACCAAGCTGCTTGAAGGTCGTATTCATTGAAAATCCATCCTGTCTATAAATTATATTATTTTACCTCTTTAGTTCTTGATGAGAAAGCTTATTTAACATTATATCCTTTTTCTTTGTTAATAAGAAATTTTTACCCTCCGTAAAACTTTATTGGAACATAGACGATTGACAAACTATGCATAAACCTCTAAACTAACACGAATTTATACCTGGTATAACTATCTGCAATTACACACAAGACCTAACTTATTATAAGATGAAGGTGGAAATTTATCTAAATCTGGCGCTAAAACTACGATGCACAAATATACTTGCGATGCTTCTATTACTACTAAATTAAAGGGCGGTGAGATAATGTTGAATGATCAAATATATTGTCAAACTCTTCAGCACTTTTTAACAGTGGCACCCTTTATTAATCAATTTGTAATTGACGATATCGGGTTGTTTATCTGCGATACCGAAAAAGTTATTTGGGACATTGTTCCTAAAACGTTTAAATGGGATAAAGCATCCTATGTGGGTGAAATTCCAGGCCCGGGGTGGGTGTCCTATGATGCAATTCAACAACGAAAACGTGTCGTAAAAGAAGTTGGCAAGGAAGGTTTTGGTGTACCCTACATAGCTGTAGCAATCCCGATTTTTGAAAATGAAAAGATTGTGGGGGCAATTGCCATTCAACAGTCCATAGATGGAAGAGAACGACTCTTTGAAATCGCCAATTCCTTAAATAATATTATTAAATCAGTCGATACCAATGTTCAACAAATTGCGGCAGAAGCCGAAGAACTATCTGCGACAGGTCAACAACTCGGGGTTATCTCTCAAGATACACAATCTCAAGTCAATCAAACTGATAATATTATTGGCGTTATACGAAAAATCGCTGCCCAGACCAACTTACTCGGGCTCAATGCAGCCATCGAAGCGGCGCGGGTTGGAGAGCAAGGCCGAGGATTTTCCGTAGTCGCTGACGAAGTTCGCAAACTAGCACTCACCAGTTCTGACTCGTCTAAGGATATTCAAGCAACCTTGGGCAAGATTCAAGTCGCTGTAGAACAGATCAACGCGGCTGTCAACGAAATGGCGTTAGTGTCCGATCATCAAGCTTCCGCCTTGACAGAAATTTCTCCTTCCATCAATCAATTATCCACCTTAGCTGATTCAATTGTTAAGCTAGCCAAAGATTTAACCACAGATCACTATGCACGTCGCTAGATATCATACCACTGACCTGAACTGAAGCATTAAAAAGGGAGCTGGTGCTTACGAACCTTCAGTTCGTTTAATAAAGCAACAGCCCCTTGTTTTATCTTAATTGAGCTTTTAGTTTTTCTTTATCCATCGAATTGTCCAATCGCTTGATCTCTTGCCCTCTGTCCAATACAACAACTGATGGCACGATTTTGACATCATACTTTTGGGCAAGATTTTTCTTAGTCGCCGTATCGATTTTCACCACTTTGTAGAGTTCCGCTAGTTCTTGATTGGCCTCTTCTATTAAAGTGCTAAACTCCAAGCTTTCATTATTTAAGGCATTGAAGAAAAGCAAGAGAACTTTTTTGTCACTTTTCAGGACGCTCGTACTAAACGCATTCAGTTCCTCAATATAGCGCTCGGCAGCGACTGCGGCCGTTGCCCCATCACCTGCAGCTGAAACCACTTGCCTTAAATATTTAACCCGATTGTCTCCGACCGCATATACCCCTTCGAGATCCGTTTCCATCAAGTCATTAACGGGGATATAGCCACTTTTGTCCATCCCAATGCCACTTTCCTTAAGAAAATGGGTTGAAGGAATCATCCCAACAAAGAAAAAAACACCCTGGCAAGCAAGTTCGCTTGAACGGCCCGTTTTTAAGTTCTTGATTTTAACCCCCACGACATTAGCCTCACCCAGGACTTCTTCAATCGTGGAATTCCAGACAAACTCCATCTTTTCATTTTGGAATGCCCTTTCCGCACTCACTTTATTGCAATCGAGAACGCCTTCATCATGGAGTACAATCACGGTGACTTGGCGGGCGAACTTGGTAATGTACATACCTTCTTCAATGGCTTGATCCCCGCTACCAATGACAACAACGTCTTCGCCTTCAAAAAATTCGGCATCACAGGTTGCGCAATACGCAACTCCACTGCCCTGCAGCCGCTTTTCCCCAGGAATATTTAATAGTCTGGGCTCACTGCCACAAGCAATGATAACCGCCTTGGCCAAGTATTTTTTCTTTTTTTTGGTGCAGATGATTTTGTCATCTTGATAAAAATTAACACTCACAACCTCATCTCGTGAAAATTCAACACCAAATATATCGGCATGCTTTTTAAAGTCTTTCATAAGATCGGGTCCACTGATTTGGCCATAGCCCGGATAATTGACAATTTCTCGTGTCGTATTGACCAAACCGCCAACCGTCCCTTTGTTGATCACCAAAGTTCTCAGCTTCGCTCTTCCCCCATAAATAGCTGCCGCGAGTCCTGCGGGTCCACCACCGATAATAATTAAATCGTACGTCACATCTCCCATTTTCCTGAATACTCCCTCTCTGTAGAATGTTTTAGTGATTACGATTCTAGAACTTCCTCAATCTTATCTATGACTTGGTCTTCGTCAACAGCGCCTGCTAGTTTCGCTTGATATTCGCCTTCCTTAAAGAAAAGAATCTGAGGAACTCCTTTTAAGGAGAATCTTTGGAACAAGTTTTTATCTTCTTCTACATCCACGTAATAGAATCCAAACCTATCTCGGTATTGCGGTTGAAGCTCCTCCAAAACAGGAACGACATCTTTACAAACATGACAGGCTTTTCTTGAGAAAATAACGAGACAGGCTTCCAGATTATCATAGATAATCTCTTCGAACTTATTTGCATTTAACTGTTCTAAGGACATATTTACCACTCCATTCAAATACTTTAACGTTAAAAGAATGTTTGTTTTATGAAAATAAAAGAATAAAGGCAGGCTATTCCACGAAGTCATGTTTAAGTGAATTAGCCTGCCTTTTAAATTAGAATTCTTCGCTTAAAATCTGATAGATTGGTGCACCTTCGCACTGCGCAGGCATTCTTACACCTACTAATGTTGCAATAGTCGGTGCAATATCAACTTGTCTAATGGTTCTAACTGTCTTAAAGTTTTCTTTAATCCCTTGCCCTGCTGCCAGGAAAATTGGGGCAACAGAAGAATCGAAAGCACCCTCTACAGTGGATAACCCATCACCATGAAGACGACTGAATCCCTCATCAACAGTGAAGAAGATATCTCCACACTGGGGACCGTTTGTACCTAAGACTACAGCGTCCTTATTCCGCATTGCGAGGCCGATAACACGCTGTCCTTTATATCTATAAGAGTACAGGTCAGACATAATTTTTCTTTCCAGTGCATATTTGTCCGCCTGGTCAACAATGCCATGGGCATCACGACCCTTTAGATTAATATAAATATAGTTACTTCGGGTCTGAACAGCTGTTGTCTTTTCCCAATCTACTTCTTTCAAAGTTTTACCGTTTTCACCCTTTTTCATGACGGTATAACCGAGTTCCTCCATTACCTGTACATTCATGCCGCCATATTCACCGATTTGTGGTGGAAATTCTTCCCCGACCAGTAAACCATGGTCAGCTAGAATCATGATGGTCCATCCTTCATCTAACAGATGTAAGAATTCACCCAAATATTTGTCTGTCTGAATGTAAAACTTCCGGATGAAGTCCTGATTTACTTTAGGGTCAGTATAACTCCAGCGCTCCAGATTTTTCGCTAAGTGCCAAAACATATGACCTGCACAGTCAACATTATGCAAATGAGTGAACACTACCTGGTAATCCCGGGTTTTAATTAAATGATTTAAAGCCTTTGCTTGCCATTGACTATACGAATCCCAGGCAGGTTCATAAACCTTCTCAACCAGGTAAGCATCTTCTCCCCCAACTAAGCTAACAGGCTGAACCGGTCCAACATTTTCTACGACATCTTTTAACAATTCTTTGGGATGCCATAATTTATCCTGGGCAATATCCAAGGCATTACTGATCCACAGTTTCACCGATGTACCATCCGGAGAAAGTTCCAGGAGTTTCATAGAACGACAGGCGGGTTTTAATACCCCCTCTTTATTAATGTCATCTACAATACCGGAAACCATTTTCCCAAGTTCTAATACTACGATTGGCTTCTCTGCCTTCTTATTTTTATAAATTGCTATGCGGTCATAGATGCCATCTGCATTCTTTAAAATCAAGGTGGGTCGTCTTACAATACCATCAGAGGTTAAAATAGTAAATTCTTTAGCATCTGCGGGTGCAGCTGCCCATCCTTCTGCAGCTTTCAACGGGGAATTGACTACATCATAATGAGGAATACTTTCAATGACCATTTCCATATTTTCTGGTCCCATGATATACTCGCGGATTTCACTGCCTGTCATGGCAGCTTCACCATACCATAATTCCATCATGTCGGTAGCTGGTTCTTCATCTTCTTCAGTAATAGCACTCAGATCGGAAATCATGCAGCCGGTACCGGCAGGACGTTCAAGTTTTGGAGCATATATTAATTCTGTAATTTCCCCATTAGCAGCGATAATTTTTTCCCAATCAAGTTGGGCCACACCCATATTAACAGAACCCGGCTGTGTTCCATCAACAACGTGTAAATTTGGGTTGTCACTGGTCGGAGGCCAGGCGGAACCGGGCCAATGCCATACTAAGGTTTTGAGGCCGGCTTCAGTCGTTACATTCCATAACTGCTCAGCTTCACAATTTCTGGAATCCATATTATAGACAACTGCGTCCAAGCTCTTGGGTGACTGTCGCCAAAAGCAGGTAATACCGTGTGTTCCGGGATAAGCACCCGTTGCTAAAGTCGTCCAGCATGCAGGTGTAATCGTTGGCAGGGCGCCTAAGTGGGATAAGTCTTCTCTTGCCGAACCTCTTTCAATAAATTTTTGTAAGTTTGGCATTATTCCTTCGGCCAAGAACTTCCTGGTTATTTTGGGATCCATCCCGTCTACCCCTAATACCATTAATCTCTGGGTTAATGCTTCTCTTTTCATGATAGGAATCACTACTCCTCAAATGGTTTTGCTAGAATATATTTTGAGATACAAAATCTTTAATTCAATTTCATCAGAGAACAACTGCAGTCCTCTCTCCCAGAGTTTAACATATAAACACGCTATAATAATTGAAAGCAAATGTTGACTCATTAGTTTTATCAAATTAATTTGTTGTATATTTAATTCTGGATTCTTAAGTAAAAATTTATTGAGTAATGAGGAGAACTAAAGTTATTAGCTCGTTCTCCTCATTACTATCCATGCTATTATTACTTCATTACTATCATTAGTATTTAGTTATTCGGTCGTTAACTTAACTATTGACACCATACTCTTTTTCTGTCTCTTCAACAATCGCCCGCAATTCAGCTTGAACACTTTCGGGCAAGTTCATTGGTTTGTAGTTTTCTAAAATGGATCGTGCCACTTCATAAGCTCTTTCCGAAAAATCCTTACCGCCATCGGACAGCCAAACATCTCTCATTCGACGGTCGATAACGTTACTCTTGGACTGTGCTCGCATATGTTTAAAGGTGTGCTCTTCGCTAATAAAGTTACCAGCGGTACCTACCTGCTTAATAACATCTATAGCTAAGGTCTCATCCGACACGCTAATCCCACAAACAGCTGTTTTAATCATCCTAGCCATCTCGTTATCCATCACCATTTGTGCATAATCGTAGGTGATACCGAGTTCTAACATGCCCGCTCCATAAATCAGGTTGGACCCTGCCAACGCTGTCAGCATAGCGGTAATCGTGAACTCATGAGATGCTTGGGCATCCGGAAGTTTGCTGTCTACCTATCCACCGGCTACCCAACTGGGCAGTAAGTAGTATTGGGCCAATTTTGCCACGCCGGCATTGATCATCCCTAATTCAGGGGATCCGACTGGAGCAGTGGCAAACCGTAAATCCATGATGGTTGTTGAGCTGCCATAGATCGATGGTGCTCCTTTACAAGTCAACTGGCTTAAGACAATGCCGCTCAACACTTCTGCATTATGCGTAACCAGACTACCCGCTAAGGTAATTGGGGATGTTGCTCCCGCCATAGCCATGGATAGTATGTTGACTGCAATACCGGCACGGGCTCCAGCGATGATAACTTCTGTACAATGACCCACCAGTTGTAATGGACTGGTAGGACAGACATTACAGGAGAAGATGGGGCGTTCCCGAAGTTTGTCTTCTCCTCCGACAATCGCCGCAGCCATCTTTAAGACTTTCTGAAAGTTACGACCACCTTCGGTACCGATAAAGACGTGTTTGGTGGTATTATTGAAAATTACTTCAGCATTGTGAACAACAGCCGCTTCAGCCGGTACATCTTGAGGTGCTACAGGTCGCAAAACCGCATCCATTTCGCTCATGGCGTCACAGAAGCGCGTGATATTAGCAACATCCTGTTTAGTCGTCTTGCGATATTCCTTCGTGTAGGGGTCAATGATGGAAACACCTTCACCAAAATTAATAAAGTGAACTCTCTTTCCACCTAGGACAATATCGTTTTTCGGATCTCTACCCGCTAATAACACGGTATTCGGATCAGAACGAATG
>DAIEHY010000115.1 GCA_027353165.1 Desulfosporosinus sp. | reverse complement strand
CAGGCCTTACCATTACACTCTGGACAAACTCGACAATATCCCTTGAGCTGTTCCCGTGCTGTTTGACGAAGAGTTTTTATATTCATTCGATAATCCTCCGATCAATTCGATATTCGGTTCGATTTTACGAACTCACCACTTCAAAACTTTCAACCATCCATTCCAAGCACATATCGTTCAATGGCCTCTGCCACTCCATCTTCTTCATTTGAAGCAGTAACGATATCCGCCAGTTCTTTTATTTCTAAGCGAGCATTCCCCATTGCTACACCCATACCCGCATATTGAATCATTTCTAAATCATTGAAGCTATCCCCGATTGCCATAACCTCCTCTTGAACGATTCCGAACTGTTTTGCTAAAGCAGCTAAAGCAACCCCTTTATTGACTGAGCACTCGGTTATTTCCAGAAAACGGGGTTTCGATTTGGTGATATGGACCTTTTTACCGTAGCCTTGCTTTAAATAAAGAGCCAACTGGTCAAGTACGGCTTCCTCTCCAATCAGAAGAATCTTCTCCACACCTTCGGGTTCTTGGGAAAGCAAAACTGATAGATCCCTCTCTTCAATGTGAACACTAGCGATCTTAGCATACTCGCGAGACCATTCATTCAGTTGTGACGCAACAACACGGTCTTTGAGGTACACTTGACCATAAATACCACGTTTTGCAACATCCTCGACGATTTCAGCAGCGAGTGCACTCGGAATAACTCTTCTAAACAGGATTTCACCACTTAAAACCTGCTGGATCATCGCCCCGTGGTAAGTGATGACCGGAACATCCACCCCTAGTTGCAGAGCATAAGGGCGTGTAGAAATGGGCATTCGCCCGGTAGCAATCGTCATTTTAACCCCTTGTGCTTGAGCTTTTTGAATGGCTTTTACTACTCTTGGGGAAATTGTCCAATCATTCCTAAGCAATGTGTCATCAAGATCCATGGCGACTAAACGAATCGTCAAAACTTTTTCCTCCTTAAACAATACCGAAGAACGGCCATTATTTCACGAGTCAAGGTGTACAAACCCTTAGCTATCCACTAATCTAAATAACGTTTTAAATATTGCCCTGTGTAAGATGCGGGGAAAGCAGCGACATCCTCTGGGGTCCCCACTGCCAATACCTCTCCTCCCCGATTTCCGCCCTCCGGACCGAGGTCAATCAGCCAGTCAGCTGTTTTAATCACATCAAGATTATGCTCAATCACGAGCACCGTATCTCCCCCATCAACTAGACGGTGCAGCACATGAAGGAGTTTATCAATATCAGCCGTGTGCAGACCTGTTGTAGGTTCATCAAGAATATAAATCGTCTTCCCCGTACTGCGTCGACTCAACTCCGAAGCTAGCTTAATGCGCTGAGCTTCTCCTCCAGATAAGGTAGTTGCGGGTTGACCCAGACGGATATAACCAAGCCCTACATCTTGGAGAGTCTGGAGTTTCCGAGCAATCTTCTGAACTACTTGGAAGAACTCCACTGCTTCGTCGACGGTCATATCAAGAACTTGGGCAATGGTTTTCCCTTTATAGTGTACTTCCAAGGTCTCCCGATTATAGCGTTTTCCCTCACAAACTTCACAGGGAACATAAACATCTGGCAAAAAATGCATTTCAATCTTGATGATTCCATCCCCACGACAGGCCTCGCACCGACCGCCTTTGACATTAAAGCTAAACCGCCCTTGCTTGTATCCCCGCATTTTTGATTCCGGAGTTATAGAAAAAAGCTCTCTAATAAAATCAAAAACACCTGTATAAGTTGCAGGATTGGAACGAGGAGTCCGCCCGATGGGAGACTGATCAATATCAATCACTTTTTCAAGATGCTCTAGCCCTTTCATGTACCCAAATGCCCCAGGCCGAACCCGAGCGCGATTAAGATTGGAGGCAAGGCTCTTATAGATAATTTCGTTGACCAAGGTACTTTTGCCTGAACCCGAGACTCCTGTCACACACGTAAATAAACCCAAAGGTATCTGGACGTGGACATTTTTAAGGTTATTTTCTCGTGCATCAAAAACCTCAAGCCACTTTCCATTCGGTTGCCTTCGCTCTTTGGGAACAGCAATCTCTTTAGTACCGTTTAAATATTGTCCAGTTATTGATTCCTTATTGGCCTTGATTTCCTCAATGGGTCCTTCAGCAACGACCCGCCCCCCATGAGCCCCAGCTCCAGGTCCGATATCTATGATATGGTCTGCGACAACCATCGTATCTTCATCATGCTCTACAACGATCAGGGTGTTCCCGAGGTCCCGTAAGCGTTTAAGGGTGGAGAGCAAACGGGCATTATCCCGTTGGTGAAGTCCAATACTCGGTTCATCTAGAACATAGAGTACCCCCATCAGACTTGACCCAATCTGAGTCGCCAAGCGAATCCGCTGGGCCTCCCCTCCTGAGAGCGAACCGGCTGCCCGTGCCATGGTCAGGTAGTCCAATCCTACATTCATTAAGAAGCCTAGTCTCTCCCTGATTTCCTTGATAATTTGGTGAGCAATCGTTTCCTCTTTAGGCGAAAGAATAAGTGAATTGACAAAACTTATGGCTTCAGAAATCGATAGGCGGGACAAATCATCAATCGAAATCCCACCTACCTTGACTGCTAACGCTTCTGGTTTTAGGCGTTTCCCCTGACAGTCCGGACATGGGTGTTCACTCATATAGCCTTCGATTTCAGTTCGAACCATATCTGAAGTCGACTCCCGATACCGGCGGCCGAAGTAAGGAATCAGGCCTTCAAAGTTAGTATTATAGGTTTTTAACTGATCGAAGATATTTTGATATTGAAAGCGTATCGGAGTTTCGGTTCCATAGAGCAACCCTTTCCATTGGCGTTCATTCAACTCTTCTAAGGGGGTATCCATATCAAAGTTAAGATTTTGGGCCACGGCTTCCATCATTCTCGGATAATAACTAGACGTTGATTTAGCCCATGGCGCGATGGCTCCTGCCCCGAGAGACAGGGCACGATTCGGGATTATCAGGTCAATGTCTACGACGAGATTTGCTCCTAAGCCTGTACATGCCGGGCAAGCCCCATAAGGACTATTAAAGGAAAATAGACGTGGGGAGATCTCTTCAAGGGCGATGCCACAATCCGGGCAGGCAAAGTTTTCACTAAAGCGTAACTCTTCCCCATCCGTAATGTCAGCAATTACATTACCTTCACCAAGTTTAAGGGCTGTTTCTAAGGAATCCGCCAAACGCTCAGCACTCCCTGGCTTCAGAGAAATGCGGTCGATCACAACTTCAATAGAGTGTTTCTTCGTTTTTGCCAGTTCGATCTCCTCACTAAGGTCCCTAGTCTCTCCATCCACACGTACCCGCACATACCCTGCCTTACGAGCATCTTCAAAAACCTTATGATGTTCTCCCTTTTTTCCTTTAACAAGCGGCGCTAATATTTGGAGTTTAGTCCGTTCTGGAAAACTCATTAATTGATCCACCATTTGTTGAACCGTTTGCTGAGAAATTTTCCGACCACACCTTGGGCAATGAGGATGTCCGATCCGAGCATAAAGCAAACGCAGATAATCGGAAACCTCCGTCGCGGTACCGACCGTTGAGCGAGGGTTGCGGTTAGTTGTCTTTTGGTCTATAGAAATCGCCGGGGAAAGCCCTTCGATGGAATCTACATCTGGTTTGTCCATCTGCCCTAAGAACTGCCGTGCATAAGCCGAGAGAGATTCTACATATCGCCGCTGTCCCTCAGCATAAATTGTATCGAACGCAAGGGACGATTTTCCTGAGCCAGAAAGTCCTGTGATAACCACTAATTTGTTACGAGGAATATCAATATCAATGTTTTTTAAATTATGAGCGCGTGCTCCACGCACGCGTAAGTAGTCTTGGGTCATGGTTGGCCTCCTAAGTATAATGGAAATTTAAGTTTCGACTTGAGTCGAGCCTTTGCGGACTTATAATGGTTTATTCACTATCATTATACAACTGTTCCTGGTTTATTGCACCGTTTGGTATCCTCAAAGGAAAAGCTCCCCATACTTATTTAAGGGAGCTATCCACTGTTCTTCTGCGAAGATTGCAAAGGTGATTTCCTTAGACCCGTTTTTTCTGTGCCTTATGATCATAGCGAGTATTTCTTTTACTCTTGCCTTGTTGACTTGTCATTTTATAGTTATTTTCTTCGCCCTTTAGCTCAATCATAGCATCTCGGATTTCAGCAGCTCGTTCAAAATCCAGATCTCGTGCGGCTAAACGCATTTCATCCTCTAAGCTCTTAATGAGTTGCGCAAGCTCTTCAGGTGGAAGTTTTGTGCCATAGGCTTGTTTTAATTCTGCTACTTTCGTAGCCTCAGGGGCTTCATGAACAGCCTTATGAATCGTTTGAGGAACAATCCCCATTTTTTCGTTGTGGGCCATCTGTATTGCTCGCCGTCGGTTCGTCTCATCAAGGGCGTTCTGCATTGAATGGGTGATCTTATCTCCATACATGATCACCTTACCTTGGGCGTGGCGTGCCGCACGACCGATGGTCTGAATGAGAGAGCGATCTGACCTGAGGAATCCCTCTTTATCGGCATCCAGAATTGCCACTAGAGAAACTTCTGGTAAGTCTAATCCCTCCCGCAAGAGGTTAATGCCAACCACGACATCAATATCCCCTAAGCGAAGTTCTCTTAGGATTTCTACCCGTTCAAGTGTTTTAATATCTGAATGGAGATACTTAACCTTTATCTCTAGGTTTTTAAAATACTCTGTGAGATCTTCAGCCATCTTCTTCGTGAGGGTAGTAACAAGGATCCGTTCATCTCTTGCGATCCGCACCCTAAGTTCTCCCAGCAAATCATCGATCTGGCCTTTCGTTGAACGGACAATAACCTCAGGATCCAACAACCCTGTAGGTCGAATGATCTGCTCTACAACCGTTGGGCAGTGGGCCATTTCATACGGCCCCGGTGTAGCACTAACGTAAACACTTTGCTTAATCCTCTGCTCAAATTCAGCAAATTTCAGAGGGCGGTTATCTAGCGCAGAAGGAAGACGGAAGCCATAGTTTACAAGGGTAGTTTTACGTGACCGATCCCCTTCAAACATCCCTCTGACTTGGGGAAGAGATACATGGGATTCATCGACGAAAAGGATGAAATCCTCAGGAAAATAATCGAGTAACGTGTAGGGGGTTTCACCAGGCTCTCGAAAGGTTAAGTGACGAGAATAATTTTCAATTCCGTTGCAAAAGCCCATTTCTCTGAGCATTTCTAAATCATAGCGGGTTCGTTGTTCAAGTCGCTGCATCTCTAAAAGTTTATTCTCAGCTTCCAAAACTTTCAGTCGTTCATCTAATTCTTTCTCAATATTTTCTGCAGCTTCCATAACCTTTTCCTGTGCCGTCACATAATGTGAATTTGGGAAAATTGAGACATGATACCGCTCCCCTAAGATCTCCCCAGTGAGCATATTTATCTCATAGATGTGCTCAATTTCATCTCCGAACATATCCACTCGAATTACTCGTTCACTCGAGGCAGCTGGATAAATCTCGACGACATCCCCTCGTACACGAAACGTTCCTCGAGTAAAGGCAATATCATTTCGATCATATTGAATGGCGATTAGTTTTCGCAGAATCTCGTTACGATCAATGACTTGTCCTTGGCGTAATGATAGGACAAGGTCGCGGTAATCCTCCGGAGAACCTAAACCGTAAATACAAGAAACACTGGCCACTACAATCACATCACGACGTTCGAGCAGTGAAGCGGTCGCCGAATGGCGTAGTTTCTCGATTTCTTCATTGATCGAGGCATCTTTTTCAATAAAGGTATCACTGGAAGGCACATAAGCCTCCGGTTGGTAATAATCATAATAACTCACAAAATATTCCACAGCGTTCTCCGGAAAATACTCTTTAAATTCACTATATAGTTGGGCTGCCAAGGTTTTGTTATGGGCAAGTATCAGGGTTGGTCTTTGCAAATTCATAATAATATTCGCCATCGTGTAAGTTTTACCTGATCCTGTAACTCCCAATAATGTTTGGTGGTTCTGACCTCTACTCAGCCCAGCAGCCAAAGCTTCAATGGCTTGCGGCTGATCCCCGGCAGGTTGGTAGGGGGCATGTATGCGAAATTCCATGCTCCGCTCTTCCTTTCGCTTAATAAATTACTTGATTAATTTTATTTTACATCTATGGCCTTATTTATACAAATTATAAATAGTCAACGTTAATAACGTATAACAAAAAAGCCGAAACTATTTTTCGGCTAATTACCCAGAGTTTATTCTACCTCTTTTTATTCTTACTGATCCTTTGCTTTATCCTTTGCTTTATCCTTTGTTTCCCCTCCTTGATCGGATGTTTTGTCTTTTGACTGCTCCATTTGTTGTTTTATCATATCCGATGGCACTGTCTTGACTTGTTCATTAACAGCTTTTTCTGTCCCAATAACTTTGCCTTGGGTATCTAGATATTCTCGGGTCGTTTCTGTTTTTACGCGTTCCGTAACTTTATCTGCTCCTGCAGGGATAGTACTTGAAGCTTTTTTATCTTCGGAACTTCCCTGAGCCTGCTTAGCTGTGCCCTGGTCTTTGGCTTCTGCGCCTTTGGCTTCTGCGCCTTTATCGGTCCCTTTGTCTTTGCTTTGAGAAGCTCCGGCTGACTGTTTTTGTTTTTTATCCTGTTCTGCACTTTTCATGGTCTGGGTGTAACTCTTTTGGACAATTGCAATATTATCAGGAGTAACCGCCTTAACAGGAATAATCTTGGCTGGAATTTCTCCTTGCTCACCAGTAATGGAGTTATTCACCTCTAAGGGTTCCTTTTTAATAATCTTTTGGGCCCATTGATAAGCGTTCGCACCCTGTAGATAGGGTGACGTATCAACATCTCCCATTTGTGAACCACTCGACATTCG
>DAIEHY010000114.1 GCA_027353165.1 Desulfosporosinus sp. | reverse complement strand
TGTTCAAAGGCCGAGCACGGCGGCTCGAGACGACTAGGAGAACGTTTGGTAATTTTCTGCAGATGTGCGCGTTGCCACTTCTTCTTAGCTTCATATACAGCAATTTCCCCGGTTTCCCCGGGCAACAATCCCGGCACAAACGTCGCAATACCGTTTTGATACCCTATCCCTGAGCCATCTGTGATGAGACGCAGACAATCGATTTCGAACGTTTCACCCAAACGATTGTGATTTAATTTATTGTTCATGATTTCTCCTTTTTCAACATCCCTTAATAACGCTGAACCCACAGTGCGACAGCCATTAGAAAATTCCAGGTCCCATGGGCCACAACGGATGGCCAAATACTCGAAGAACGCTCGTACAACCAAGTGAGCACGACCCCACCAATAAATAACGGTAAGAAGCGCACCAGTTCTAAATGCAAAGTGGCAAAGAAGATTCCTGTAAGAAGAATTCCTTTCCCTCTTCCAAAGGCCTGACGAAGCGGTGGATATATTAAGCCACGAAAAAGCAACTCTTCCCTAATTGGGGCAATAACCCCCCCTAAGATCGTGAGCAGGGCAAATTCCCAAAAATAGTTTGCCCCTTTTATTGCCACAGTAAAACTCTGCGGAGCCGGTGTTCCCAGTAATTTTGTCAATACGTTCCCTAAGAGACCGATGCCCACAAATAGTAAAACCCCTACTCCAAACCCCAAGATCATGTATTTCTTGAGTGGTTTGACAAACCCTAGCTCAGATAAGGGCCGACGAATAATTTTAAAAAACAGTCCAATTACAACCAAGTAAACCAGTGCATCCCCTAAGCCAACCCCAATAAAATTAAATACCCCGCGCACAGAATCTAAATCCTTTGGAGTCTCCATCCATCCGAGCGAGAATTCAATTAACGTCACAATCGACACGAGTAATAATCCTTGCCAAATATTCCAAACCGGCTGACGCGGTGGTATCCTTAGGTCAATTTTCTTGGCTATTATAATCAACTCCTCACTCTGCGCAACTATCTATCTGGGGTGTTTTCCTATCCCCTATCAAGTTTAACGGCAAGTTAATGCATTGTCCAATAAAAAATACCCCATAAAAAAGAGGCAGGTGAATTATTTGGCTAATTCATCTGCCTTTTTATGAACGTTAGCGTCTTTCCGCAAATAATTCAAACAATAACTTAATTTACGTTTACTTAAGCAATCCCTTTTCGACGCCAAATTCTAAGTTTTTGTGCCTCATTAACCAGATCTTCACGGAAGTCTGGGTGAGCAATTGAAATCAACGCTTCTGCACGCTGCCAAGATGACAAACCTTTGAGATTCACTTTACCATACTCTGTGACAACATATTGAACCGTCGTCCGAGTATCCGTGATTAGAGAACCTAGCGTCATAACTGCTTTAATGCGAGACTGGACTTCACCCTTTTTATCCGTATAAGTGGAAGGTAAGCAGATAAAGCTTTTGCCACCTTTAGAATTATACGCAGCTTCCACAAAATCCAGCTGTCCCCCAGAGCCAGTGATCATAGACGAGCCTGCCGATTCCGAACAGACTTGACCTGCTAAGTCAATTTCCAATGCACTATTGATGGAAATCAATTGCTCGTTTTGCGAAGCGATAAAGGGGTGGTTAGTGTAATCCACCGGATAGGCAGCTAATGAGGGATTATCACGCATGAAATCATATAGTTTCTGTGTCCCAGCTGCAAAGGCAAAAACAATCCGTCCCCGATCAAGTTGTTTGCACATCCCCGTGACTTTTCCTGCCTGTACCATATCGACAAATCCGTCTACCAGCATTTCCGTATGAATCCCGAGATCTTTGAGATCCGATGCAGCAATCATTTGACCTAAGGCATTGGGCATCCCACCTATTCCTAATTGGATACACGCCCCATCCTTAATTTCCGGCAATACATAGGCCGCAATTTGTCTGTCTAGTTCAGAGGCAGGGGTAGACGGTAATTGAGGAAGACCTCTATTCCCACCTTCCACAATAAAATCCACCTTGGAGATATGAACTGCATGATCATATCCGCCATGGACCCTAGGCATATCATTATTGACCTCAACAATCACCGCCCGTGCCTTTTCAATGGCTGCCGCATAGTGTGATACTGTAACCCCAAAGCTAAAATAACCATGTTCGTCCATTGGTGCAACCTGGATAGCCACAACATCCGTTTGTAAATTTTCTCGCAAGTATCGTGGGACTTCAGAATATTTGATAGGGATGTAATAGGCCAAACCACTTTGGCCCAATTTCCGTTCACGTCCTCCGAAGTGCCAACTATTCCAAGTAAAATGATCTCCAGAAGGATCACTTTCGACCATCGCTAACGGACCCATCATTACTCCTCCACGCATATTCACATCGTGAAGTTCTTCTGTACGTCTAGCTAAAGCTTCGCCTAATAAGCCCGCGATGCTCGCCCCAAAACCATACTCAACCCAATCCCCACTGCGGATTACTTTAACAGCTTCGTCTGAGGTGACACACTTATTGTGATACTCTTCCTTATGCATTTAGGTTTTGTCCCCCTTGCTCGTTTATCAAGTCTTTTCGCTACTCGATCTATGATTTTTGGTAGCTCGAATGGTGTTATTACGACTATGATTACAATAGTAAGAGTTATCTAGACATGAAAAATGACCAAGTTCAGTTTTAAAAACTATCGTTCCACAATTAAGGCGATACCCTGACCTCCACCGATGCATAGGGTTGCTAAGCCTCGGTGTGCGTTGCTACGTTTCATTTCATGAAGTAAAGACACGAGAATTCGGGTTCCAGAAGCGCCAACAGGGTGCCCCAACGCAATTGCGCCTCCGTTGACATTCGTTTTTTCCATATCCAGTTGTAAGTCTTTAGCAACTTTTAAGGTTTGTGAGGCAAACGCTTCATTGGCTTCGACGAGATCAATATCCTCGATGGTTAACCCCGCTTTTTCTAAAGCTTTTCGGCTTGCAGGAATAGGACCCGTGCCCATAATCAGGGGATCCACTCCTGCAGAGGCCCATGAAGTGATTGTTGCCAACGGAGTCAGCCCCAGTTGTTCAGCTTTTTCTTTGGCCATGATGACTAAGGCAGCTGCTCCGTCATTAATCCCCGAAGCATTAGCGGCCGTTACAGTTCCATCCTTTTTGAAGGCAGATCGGAGTTTTGCAATCCCATCATAGGTCGCGCCGAAACGAGGAAATTCATCTTGGGCCACTATGACAGGATCCCCTTTACGTTGGGGAATAGATACGGGTACGATTTCCTCAACAAACTTCCCAGACTTAATAGCAGCTTCAGTGCGATTTTGACTCACCACAGCATATTGATCTTGTTGCTCACGAGAGATCCCAAATTGTTCAGCAATATTTTCCGCAGTGATACCCATGTGGATATTGCTAAAGGCATCGGTCAATCCATCTTGAATCATAGAATCGACTACAGTATCATTGCCCATTCTATACCCTGTACGTGCCTTGGAAAGCAAATAAGGGGCTAAGGACATGCTCTCCATCCCACCGGCAACGATAATATCGGCATCTCCTGTCATGATAGCCTGAGCGGCACAAACAATCGATTTGAGTCCGGATCCACATACTTTATTCAACGTCCATGAAGGAACTTCCTGAGGAATCCCCGCTTTTATTGCGGCTTGACGAGCTGGATTCTGGCCTAAACCAGCCTGAAGTACGTTCCCTAAAATAACCTCGTCAACTTGATCCGCAGTAATCCCAGCTTTATTAATCGCTTCTTTTATAACAAGTGCACCTAACTGCGCTGCGGGAATTTGCCCTAATGCACCACAGAAAGAACCGACTGGAGTGCGCACTGCACTGATAATAACTACCTCTCTCAAATTAATTACTCTCCTTTCAGAGTGTGTAAAGGGAACGGTCCTTTTAACACACTTTTAACACAATTACTTTGGTATTTTTTTATTTTCGCACATTAATTTGCTTAAGTGCGCAAAGGAAGTCAAAGTAAAAAAACTAAAGTAAGTCGAAACAATGCTATATTAATCTTTAAGAATGTGACTACTAATAACAATGCGTTGAATCTCGCTGGTTCCTTCATAGATCTCGGTAATTTTAGCATCCCGCATCATGCGCTCAGCCGGATAATCTCGTGTGTAACCATATCCGCCATGAAGTTGAACGCCCATTGTTGTTACTGCCATAGCCGTTTCGGAAGCGAACAGTTTCGCCATCGCAGAAGCTTTTCCAACTGGTTTATGTTGAGATGCTAGATATGCAGATTGATAGACTAGCAACCGAGCTGCTTCAATTTGGGTAGCCATATCTGCTAGTTTAAATTGTGTATTTTGAAAAGCAGAAATAGGTTTGCCAAACTGTACTCTCTCCTTAGTGTACTTTAAGGCTTGCTCGTAGGCGCCTTGGGCAATTCCTAAGGCTTGGGAAGCTATGCCGATTCTGCCAAAATCAAGTGTCTGCATGGCAATTTTGAACCCTTGTCCTTCTTGCCCTAATAAGTTTTCAGCAGGAACCCGAACATCTTCGAAGACTAATTCATAGGTGGCTGAAGAACGAATCCCCATCTTCTTTTCTTTTTTGCCAAAGCTAAAGCCAGGCATTCCCTTTTCAAGGATAAAGGCAGCAATTCCTTTATTTCCTTTACTCTTGTCCATTTGAGCTGTAACGACATATACGTCAGCATAGTAGGCATTGGTAATAAAAACTTTGCTACCATTTAAAATGTAATCATTTCCATCCCGAACAGCAGTAGTTCGTGTTCCTGAAGCATCGGAACCTGCCATTGGCTCAGTCAAACCAAATGCCCCAAGTTTTGCGCCAGCCGCTAACGGCGTTAAGTATTTCTGTTTTTGATCTTCAGTTCCAAACATGGCAATTGGGTTGGCACATAAGCTGGAATGTGCGGAAATAGTAACCCCGACAGAAGCATCGACTCGAGACAGTTCTTCAACTGCGATAGCATAAGAAATATAGTCTGCTCCAACGCCACCATATTCTTCTGGGAAAGTAATTCCAGCAAGACCGAGCTCCCCACATTTTTTCCAGATCTCAACCGAAAATGCTTCCGTCTCATCCCGCTCTTCTGCTCCTGGTGCACATTCCTTCTCAGCAAAATCACGAACCATTTTACGCATCATGATATGGTCTTCAGTTAAATCAAAAATCATTTTAATCAATCCTCTCGTTTCTCGATAATTTTGAGTTTGCTACTTAAACTTTATAATCATTTCTATAAACCAAACCATAATCTTCTGGCGAATTCCTTATTAAGCCCAATACTTTTCGCTGCGAGACCATAGCTGTCCGTGCTTTGAACCTCGACTATTACTTTCCTTCAAACATTGGTTTGCGTTTTTCCAAAAAGGCCGTACACCCCTCTTTTTGATCTTGTGTACTACAGGTTAGCCCGAAAACTTCTGCTTCGTATGCTTGAGCACTGTCCAAGTCCATATTTCCGCCCCGCTGGATTGCACTTTTACTAAGCTGTACAGCCGCTGGTGCTCGCCCCGCTATGTGATTAGCCAGCTTAAGGGCTTCTTCCTTGAGCACGTTTAATGGATAGACTCGATTAACTAAGCCAATGCGATAGGCTTCATTGGCATCAATAATGTCCCCGGTAAAAAGTAGTTCACTAGCGATCCCCGTCCCGACCAGACGAGGTAAGCGCTGGGTTCCTCCAAATCCGGCTGTGATTCCCAAAGTAACTTCCGGTTGCCCAAACTTAGCATTATCACTGGCAATTCTTAGATCACAAGCCATAGCTAGCTCGCATCCTCCGCCCAAGGCGAAACCATTGACAGCAGCGATCACAGGTTGAGGCATCAGTTCTAATTTCCGCAAGGTGGCCTGCCCTAATTGGGCAAATCGTCTTCCCTCTAAGGAGTTAAAGTCTTTCATCTGGGATATATCGGCTCCTGCTACAAACGCCTTTTCCCCACTACCCGTGAGAACTACGACTTTGACACTGGAGTTCATTCCTAACTCATCGATCGCAGACGATAGTTCCGACAATGTGTCACTATTGAGAGCATTTAAGGCTTTGGGACGATTAATCGTTAGAATGGCGATATCACCACTCTGTTCAAGTAATAGGTTTGTATACTTCATGCTTTGTCCTCCTCATTGATCCTGTCTGATCAGGATTAATTAATTTTTATACATCGTATTGATAAAAACCACGTCCGGATTTTCTACCTAACCAGCCTGCTTTAACGTATTTTCGGAGTAAGGGGCAAGGGCGATATTTATCCCCTAACCCATCATGGAGGACTTCCATGATGGATAATACGGTGTCAAGTCCGATTAAGTCTGCTAAGGCTAAGGGTCCCATTGGGTGATTCATGCCCAACTTCATCACGTTATCGATGGCTTCCACTGTAGCGATCCCCTCAGAGAGCGTGTAGACAGCTTCATTAAGCATAGGTACTAAAACCCGGTTTGCCACAAATCCAGGGGCATCATTGACTTCCACAGGAGTTTTTCCCATTTTAAGGCTTAAAGCTTCGATGGTATTGTACACCTCATTGCTGGTGGCCAAACCCCGTATAACCTCGACCAACTTCATGACTGGAACGGGATTCATAAAATGCATCCCAATCACTCGATCCGGCCGTTTCGTAAACGCAGCGATCTCAGTAATAGGCAGGGAAGACGTATTGGTAGCGAGAATGGTATGCTCCGGGCAGATGACGTCGAGTTGAGAGAAGATTTGGGCCTTGATGGCCATGTTCTCAACTGCTGCTTCTATAACTAAGTCCGCTGATGTGGCATCGTTTAGACTGGTTGATTTGGTAATCCTACCTAAAATCCCTTCCTTTTCCTCTTTAGTTAGTTTTCCCTTTTCAAGACTGCGATTGAGGTTCTTCTCGATTATGCCGAGACCTCTTAACACAAATTCATCATTAATGTCATTTAAGATAACTGAGTATTCCGCTTGGGCAGCAACCTGAGCGATTCCTCCACCCATTTGTCCCGCTCCAATAACCATAATTGTTTTCATAATATCCTCCTC
>DAIEHY010000113.1 GCA_027353165.1 Desulfosporosinus sp. | reverse complement strand
GTTCATGCATCGTATTTAGATAAATCTAGAAATCTTAGATCTGGGATAGTGGAGGGAAATCATGACAATCACATTTGCGCGCGAGGAAATCCAGCAAACGCTTAAAATGATCCATGAAGAGAATCTCGATATTCGAACCATTACGATGGGAATTAGTCTTCTAGATTGTTGTTCCGAAGAAATTAATCGGATGGAAATGAAGGTCTATGACAAAATTACAAAATATGCTGGAAAACTAGTGTCTGTAGGGGAACAAATTTCGGCACGTTACGGAATTCCTATTATTAATAAGCGAGTATCTGTCACTCCGATAGCGATTGCTGCCGCCCACTTAAATACCGAAGAGATGGTAAGGATCGCCAAGGTATTAGATCGAGCCGCCCGAGAGTCAGGTATTAATTTTATAGGAGGCTTTTCTGCGTTAGTTCAGAAAGGCTTTACAACGGGAGATCTAGCGTTGATTGATGCCATTCCGCAAGCATTAAGTGAGACGGAATTTGTATGTTCCTCCGTCAACATTGGTACTACAAAAGCAGGGATTAATACGGACGCGGCCTTAAAAATGGGCGAGGTTATTCTAAAATGTGCTCAACTTACAGCGGATAAAGATGGTATAGCAGCTGCTAAATTAGTGGTATTTTGCAATGCTCCTGAAGATAATCCCTTCATGGCAGGGGCGTTCCATGGAGTCGGAGAACCTGAGAGTGTCATTAATGTTGGTGTAAGTGGCCCTGGGGTTGTGGCCAAGGTAGTCAAACAATTTCCAGAAGCAGATTTTAGTGAATTATCAAATTTAATAAAGCAAACTGCGTTTAAAATCACCCGTATGGGCGAATTAATAGGACGCGCTGCTTCAAAGAGTTTAAATGTGCCGTTTGGAATTGTCGATCTTTCTCTAGCACCGACTCCAGCTATTGGAGACAGCGTGGCAGAAATTCTTGAAAATATGGGCCTTGAGCGCTGTGGAACTCATGGAACTACGGCTGCTTTGGCTTTGCTTAATGATGCTGTTAAAAAAGGCGGAGCCATGGCTTCATCCCATGTTGGGGGGTTAAGTGGTGCGTTTATTCCTGTCTCGGAGGATGCAGGAATGGTCGAAGCTGTTGAAGTAGGAGCCTTGACGCTTGATAAATTAGAGGCAATGACCTGTGTTTGTTCAGTGGGGTTAGATATGATTGCCCTACCAGGGGATGTAACTGCAGAAACGATTGCGGCCATCATAGCGGATGAGGCGGCTATCGGTATGATCAATAAAAAAACAACAGCCGTCCGTCTGATTCCTGCAATCGGAAAAAAAGCAGGAGAACGAGTGGAGTTTGGAGGATTGCTTGGTGGGGCACCGGTTATGGCCATCCATCCGTTTTCCTCAAACATGTTCGTAAAGCGTGGAGGTCGTAGTCCTGCACCAATCATAAGCCTCACCAATTAAGACTTTTGAAAAGAAAACAACGGAAGAAATTTCCTTTGGAATCGTGCAGGAAACTTTATGTTTGTCTCGAATATAATAGTTTATAGTAAAAGCTGAGTCCAAGTGTATGACCTTGGAGCGGGGGATTATTATGGGGTGAATCACGTGACTCTTTCACGTGTAGGGCTTACACCTACTGCCCGAATCCGTCAACTAACCTCGTAAGCTAAGAAAGGTGGATATATTCTTGGTGGTTTCCTCATCTACGTTAAGGTGGTTGGGAAGCGCTACTTTGGCTGGTTTTCTATTAGCAAGTACAGCTCCTCTATTGGCTAGCCCTCAAATTAAAACGACAGACATTAAGCCTTCAAAGCCTCTGCTAGTGGCTTCTGCTGTATTTAATTCAGTACCGTCAGGAACCTATACTCAAGCTGTTCGTAAGCAGATGCAATGGAGACCTATAAAAGATGTCAGCGAGGGAGTAGTTACCGCTGTTCCAGCTCCTAGTGTTTCGGTCACAGTCGCCCAAAAATCCACTCAGCCTGAAACTGCAGTACAAGCCCCGAAAACCTCTAATGAAAACAGTAAACCCGTCAAGGTTGCAGCAACTCCAAAACAACAAGTTTCACGATCTGCAAGTTCTTCATTAGTGGATAATGCCCTAAGCTTACAAGGCGTTCCTTACGTTTTTGGAGGTTCAAGCACAAACGGATTTGATTGTTCTGGGTATACCCAATATGTTTTTAAGGGTTCAGGCAGTTCTTTGCCCAGAAGTTCCTATGATCAATTTAAGTCTGGGTCAACCGTGACACGTGAGAATTTACAACCGGGCGATTTGGTGTTCTTCACCACTTATGCTAAGGGACCTTCTCATGTTGGTATTTATATCGGTGGTGGAAGTTTCATTCATGCGTCAAATAGTGGGGTGCGTACGACTAGCCTAAGTGATAGTTACTATGATGGTCGATACGTTGGGGCACGTCGTGTGGAATAGTAACCTATTACTTAATTACAAAAAAACAACAGGAAGATAAATCCTGTTGTTTTTTTGTATTAAAATTTAAAGTTGCGGTAACCAAGGAATGGGTTGATAGTTCGCACACTCTCCACTGGGTTTAATATTGGAAAACGAAGGAGTTTGAATAAACGAGTCTGTGGCAGAGCATTGACGAGTTCTTTTAAAGTAACATTTTCGGCATATTTCAACTCGATAATTTAGAATCATTTTAAGATTCTTCCTTTCTAAAATAGTTATAGATCTGCATTGCAGCATTAAGTGGAAGCCCTGCTCCTTTAAGCTCTTCGATACTTGCTTGCTGAATACCGTCAAGTGAAGGAAAGTGGCGTAATAAACCTTGCTTGCGTTTTGGACCGATGCCAGGAATGTTATCTAGGATTGAAAGCGTCATATTCTTAGAGCGTTGTTGACGATGAAATGTAATGGCAAAGCGATGTACCTCATCTTGAATGCGAGTCAGTAAATGGAAAGTCGGGTGGTTTTTAGGTAAAGGGATCGCATTTCCAGTACAATCTAGGAGTCCGTTAGTTTGATGTCGATCATTTTTAACCATTCCTGCGACGGGGATGGTTAGGTTTAATCCCTTCAGAACGTTTAACGCTGCATTTATTTGTCCCTTCCCCCCATCGACTAAGACTAAATCCGGAAATGGTCCATTTTCCGCTACTAATCTTGAATATCGGCGCATAATGACTTGTCGCATAGCAGCTGTATCATCCGAAGTTTCCATGGGAAGAATTTTATATTTTCGGTAACCTCTGCGTAGAGGTTTTCCCTCATTAAATTGAACCATACCGGCAACGGTCTGTGTGCCAGAGGTGTTTGAAATATCAAACGCTTCGATTCGGTTTGGTTTTGGAATGCTTAAGATTTCTCCAAGTGAAGTCAAAGCTAATTGAGTTTCGGATTGTTGCTTCATTTCAAGTGTGATTTGATCGTGAAGAGTGGTTTGAGCATTTTCCATGGCCATTTGTATAAGGTCATGTTTCTTTCCTTTTTGGGGGATGGTAATCGGAAATAGTTTACTTAAGACCAGCGATATAATAGTGGGCAGTAAGATCTCTTGAGGCCAGATAGCGCGCTCAATATAAAACTGAGCGACAAAAGAGACAAAAGCCTCTTCTGGATCTTCATAATAAGGGAAGGTATAACTATCTCGAGCTAATAGCTTTCCTTGTCGCAAATAGAATATTTGAACGCACATTTGATCTGTAGTATGGGCGTATCCTAAAACGTCGCGGTCAATAAAGTCATTGAGCGTGATGTTTTGTTTTTCCCCGAGTTGTTTCAAGTCTGTCATAAGATCTCGATATTCTTGGGCACGTTCAAAATGAAGTGCTTGAGCAGCTGTTTGCATTTTATTTTGTAAAAGTTCAAGTATCCCGCTCTGGTCTCCCTTCAGAAAGGAAGAAACCTCTCTACGCATTCCTAAATATATATGAGCAGGAACTTCTTCAACACAAGGGGCAAGGCATTGTTCTAAATGATAGTATAAACAGGGCCGATTAGGGATTTGACGACATTTTCGAAACGGAAAAAGCCGATTGAGTAAGCGTGCTGCTTCTTTAGCAGCGGAAGAATTGGGATAAGGCCCGAAATACTTTCCGGAGCCCTTATTAATTTGTCTGGTGACGAGGATCCTAGGGTGTCTCTCTTCAGTAATCATTAAATAGGGATAGGTTTTATCATCCCTCAACAAGATATTGTATTTAGGATTATGCTTTTTGATTAAATTACATTCCAAAACAAGTGCTTCAACTTCTGACTCTGTCATGATATATTCGAAATCCACGATTTGGCTCACTAATCGTCCAGTCTTTCCTTCATGGATACCTGCGAAATAAGATTTTACCCGGTTTTTTAGTATTTTAGCCTTACCGACATAAATTATCTGTCCCTGATTATCTTTCATTAGATAGACGCCTGGTCTTTCCGGCAGCAAGGTCAGTTTTTGTCGAAGCAGATCCATATTCCCCACCTCAATTATCATTCTAAAGTGTGGAATAGAGAGATGCAAGTTTTAGATACATATCTTTGCTAAAACAAACGTATACATGGTATAGGGAGCTTTGTCTTGAAGAACAGCAGTCAAGTAATAGGAAGGGTGAGGGCATGGGAAATACATGGGGACGACCACCTCGTAATGAGCTTTGGCAAGATTTACAGGCTTTAGCCCTTTGGATTCTAATAATTGGGGCTGTCGGATATGTTTTGTTTCCCAATTTCTTTAAAAATATCTACTCACATCTTTCGGATCCTGTCACTCAAACAACGTCCCTGAATGATCAATATACACTCGATAATTCAGTTAATATGAACACAGGTTTGGCAGATAATCAGTCTGCTTTCAGTCAAGACTTTTCAAGTGTTTCCAATGCACTATACTATAACGGAAATAACGAAGTCTCATCAGGATATTGGGTTATCTTTGTCGCTGACGGTGAGTTTAAGCAACTCGCGGTCAGTAACGATGCATATACATTTTTGCAACGATTAATTGAGAGCGACCAAAAAACTACGGGTAAAAGTACTATTATTTTATCGGCTAATGGTCAAATACGTAAATTTATAGTCAGCGACGAAATTTATTCGATCATCACAAATATGGCCCTGATTGTTGGTAGGGTTAACAGTTGACGAGTAACGTTTGATTAACGAAAAAGGAGTTTAGCCCCTGCTGCGAAAAAACCGATCCCTACAAACTGCCAGGCGCTCCAATGGAGTCGACTTACGCCAAGCCAACCAAAATGATCAATGATCACAGCCATACTGACTTGACCAATAATAATTGCGGTTGTGGCATTACATACGCCAATTTTTGGGATGCTCACTGCAACAAGACCAACAATGATAACACTAAGAACTCCACCGAGATAAAAATACCATGGAATAGAACTCCAAGGGTGTTTTAAAAGAGGAATGCGCCCCGCTAATACAGCGATTAAGGAGACAATTGTACCGATAATGTGGACAACTAGCGTCGCAGAAAGTAAGGATGATTTCTGACTTAATGATGAATTAATCGAGCCTTGGATTGCCATAGCTATCCCAGAGATTGTAGCAACTAAAAAAGGTAAAGAAAAAAAATTTGCCATTTTAAGCCTCCTAATAACATTCTTTACATTTGGGAAATGATATCCAGTTCCGCTAAGAAGTATCAGTATTCATTAGTCCGGTTAAGGGGAAAATGTGATTGTAGAAAAAAATGAAAGAGGTGGCGTCATGGACATCGATTACAATTTAGTGCAACGCGCCCAGATGCTACTTACACTTGATCATCCACTCACTCAGGTACGAGAAATTCTCTTAAGGGAAGGATATCAACAAGAACAAGTAGTTGAGCTAATGGATGCAACAGAAGAGGTATTAAACTACATTGTTCCCCCTCAATATGATGAAAATAAAATAGGGATTGATATTTTACACCCAGGAGAGAAATCCCAGGGTAGAAAACCGACGGTTGACATATTAATTGATAAACGATCTGGGAAATTAGAATTAATAACTCCTCATCAACCTGAGACTTGGAGAGTTGCCAATGAAGTGAGAAAAGCGATCAAGCGACAACGCCAATCCATGAAATATTATCACTAACAATAGGAGGGACTGTAGGCAATTTTTGCTAGCAGTCCTTTCTTGATGACTATAGCTTTATCATTTCTCGAATTTTTAATAATTATGTTATAATATAGAATACGTAACAATTTTGGAAAGAAGGGTCCCAATGGAATTTGAATCGATATTCAAAGGAATAGCTGATGTCCAAGAAAAAATAGTTAATAATGAACGCTTAAACCGTATTGACGGTCTCAAACTTATACAAACCACAAATTTGCTTGGCTTGGGTTATCTAGCCAATGAACGGCGACGTGCCATGATTGGTGATCAAGTATTCTTTAATAATAATGCGCACATTAACTATAGCAATGTTTGTAAAGTGCGATGTGGTCTTTGCGCCTTCGGAAAAGACCCCGGAGAAAAGGGATCTTACACGATGTCCATCGAAGAAGTAGTCGATAAAGCAGGGCATTTTGCGGACCTCGGTGTAACCGAAATACATATTGTCGGTGGAATTCATCCAGATCTCCCATTTTCATACTATCTTGATATGGTCCGTAAAGTTAAAGATCGCGCTCCCAACGTTAGTATTAAAGCGTTTACGGCGGCAGAATATGATCATTTTGCACAGCTTGAAAATGTGCCTGTTTTGGAAATTTTGAAAACCTTTAAACAGGCTGGCTTAAGCTTTATAACTGGAGGGGGAGCGGAAAACTTCAGCCCGAGAGTACGGGAAATTATTTGCCCAGGAAAACTAAGCGGTGAACGATGGTTAGAAATCCATCGTCTGGCACATCAATTAAACATTCCGACTAATGCTAATGTACTTTATGGTATTATTGAGACCGATGAGGAATTAATTGATCATCTTTTGGCTTTACGTGCTCTGCAAGATGAAACTCAGGGTTTCTTCGCCCTAATTCCTACGGCATTTCACCCTAAAAATACAAAATTTGAAAATCTCCCTCAGGCAAGTGCTATTCGTACCTTAAAAGTAATTGCCGTTTCGCGCTTGATATTAGATAACTTTCGTTTTATTAAGGCGTACTGGGTATCGTCTAGTCCTCAAGTGGCACAAATGGCGCTTTCGTTCGGAGCCAACGATTTGGATGGGGTAGTACGA
>DAIEHY010000112.1 GCA_027353165.1 Desulfosporosinus sp. | reverse complement strand
TGAACTTACGCCCAGCTTCTCAGTTTTGCTATCTCCATTTCCCTTTTAGTAAGAACAGGCTTGCTCTCTTCAAAATACTCCTTCCTAATATGACCAACTACTTACTTATAGGTCTCGAACAGCTCCAGTATCCTTGAAATATCCTCACGGTAGCTGCCCTGTAGCTGTAGTTCCTCCAACAGGGGCTCTATGTAATCGCAGTTTTCCACAAAGGGCATATATACCTTATCTGGCATGGCAATATCAAAAACAATTAGAACACCAAGCTTCCTGCAGTCACCGACTGCTCTGAAGGTACCCATTTGGAAACCCGGTAACTAAATATTGGTGAAGCTCAACGGAAATCTCTTTCTAAAATGCAAAAAAGCCTTGAGGCAGTACATATCCATATCTATGTACCTCAAGGCTTTCGTTATTATGTATCTCCACCACATTCGAGGGTTTGATTGGCGGAGGCGAGGGGATTTGCACCCCTGTATCGAAGAGCTGCCACAAAAGCGTCTACGCGTGTGTCCTTTAATTTAAAGTTCGCCAGTCTTGACTCCTAAAGGCCAGGATTCAGTTCAGGCTAGCTCGATAATCTTAGCTAATGTCTCCGAGCATTGACATTAGAGCGTCCTACTTAATTGACACCCTGGTTCTTCATCGTAGGTTCTGAAGGCAGGATGCTAGCGGCACTTAAGCAGCTAGAGCGTAATTATTTTCGTTAACTATTAGGTCCACCGTTTAACGAGACCAGGTGGAATCTCGACGCGCAACCTTTGCCACCGCTTCCCCGAGCGAGTCTAGAACGCCCCCATGTAAAAGTTCTAACACGCATAGTATAACACATTTGCGTATAAAGAATAGGTGAATATCCATGGCATCTTTGCATTTTAGTGGAAAATCAATAAAAAATCATATTCTTTAGAGTCCTTCTTAAAAACAAACACCATCGAACTAAATAACTAATGATTTGTAACCGTTCTATTAGCCTTTATTCCGTTCCCTTAGTGCTCGTTCAATATCGCGTTTACCTTCTCGTTCAGCAAGAGACTGACGCTTGTCGTAATTTTTCTTCCCTTGACCGACGGCCAATTCAACTTTAGCCATCCCCTTTTTTAAATAAATCTTAATCGGTATAAGGGTCAAGCCTTGAAGCTGAACTTTCCCAACTAATTTATTTATTTCTGAACGGTGCAATAGTAATTTACGCGGCCGTAGTGGATCGTGATTAAACCGATTACCCTGCTCATAAGGGCTAATATGCATCTGATGAACCCATACTTCGCCATCATTTACACGAGCATAACTATCTTTTAAGTTGGCCTTGCCGTTACGAATCGATTTTATTTCTGTTCCAGTAAGCACGATACCAGCCTCGATTCGATCTTCAATAAAATAATCATGGAACGCTTTACGATTTTCAGAAACGATTTTAATTCCCTCGGAAGACATACTACCCCTCCTTTCATAAGCGACTTATTATATCATAAATTCCCTATTTTTTCCACGCTAACCTTATAGATCTTGGTGAACTCTCCGCTTTCACCATCCAACTTTCCGCTTAATAAAAGTTCCAATTCATTCATCTAGACTCCTGGGTAACGAACTGCAGGAGGAATTCGTGAACTTTTAACGCAACCTCTTCTCGCTCTCGCCCAAGCGTTAGGATATGCCCGGATTTTTCCCAATACTGAACGATAGGATTAACGTGCTGGATTTGCTTCTTAATGATTTGAACACTTATTGGGTTTACTGTCAAGTCTGCCCTGCTTTGCATCAGTAACGCAGGACACGTAATCGCAGTAAGTTTGCTGCGCACCTGACGAATCCCTCTGTTGAGGGAAATTAAGCCATCCACCGGAATGCGTTCATAAACAAAGCGGTCAAGGCTTGGGACCTCTTCTGTTCCCCATCCTGACGTCGGTTTCGATGTTATGCGATGGGACTTTGGCTTTCCTACAAACGCCATAAACGGTCTAAACAACTGGGCATAACGAGTTCTTCGATCAGCCAGCACCATGGGTGCATTCATCGTGACAATTCCGTCGATCAAACCAAGCGTTGCTAAATGAAGTGTCAGCAATCCCCCCATGGAAAGGCCAATCCCTATGACAGTGTTACACGTCTCCCTCAGTTTTTTTACCCCTGCCTCAGCGTCTTTAGCCCAGTCCTCCCAGCGCGTCTTTGCCATCTGTTCTGGAGTTGTTCCGTGACCAGAAAGAAGTATTCCATGGACCGTCCAACCCAACCTAGCCAGACGTTCGCCCAACCAACGCATTTCCGAAGGAGATCCCGAAAACCCATGAACGAGTAGGCACCCAACACGATTTCCCGAAAAATAAAAGGGTTCCACTAAGCGTCTTTGTGGTTCCACCGAAACATCCTCCCCCACTTACTTCTACACCCATCTATTTTTTATTACAAAGATCGTTAGATATTAGACTACTTTGTCAACCCAAACCTTCAGTTCATTCGTTCATATCATTGAAGACAGAACTTATGTCCATGAACTGAAAAGCAACTATGAACTCCGGGATTCAATAAATAGCAAAAAGGGGCACCTCGCATGAAGTGCCCCTTCTAAATTTGGCTTAATATGCGTAAGCGTGGTATGAAGAACAAACGTTACATGCGTGTTATCACCTTGTGATCATCGCTAAACCCAAGGAGCTCAGCAAAAAGATACCAGCTAAAGCAGCCGTAAGCTTTGCGAATAGCTCATCCATACCTTTCTTTTTCCCAAAAATTGCCTCACCAGCACCTGAAATAGCTCCTGATAATCCCGCGCTCCTTCCGGACTGTAAAAGTACTGCCGCAATGAGTCCTATAGAACTTAGGACTAAAAGAATAACTAAAAAAATCTGCAATTAACTTACCCCCTAAATGAAATGGTCTTACTCTACTAAATTTTTTCACTAATAAGCTTAGTTTAGCATAAGCAACCCCAAAATTCAATAAACCCTAGCGATCACTACCTTGCTAACGCTTTTCGACCACGATATACTGCGCTATCCCCAAGTTCCTCCTCAATTCTGAGGAGCTCGTTGTACTTGGCTACCCGTTCGGTCCGAGCCGGAGCACCGGTTTTGATCATACCTGCATTAACGGCAACAGCAACATGGGCTAAAGTAACGTCTTCGGTCTCACCTGAACGATGTGAGATGACCGACGTATAGCCTGCCCGTTTAGCCATTTCGATGGCATCTAATGTCTCGGTTAGAGTCCCGATTTGGTTGAGCTTAATAAGGATCGAGTTAGCACATTTCTCCTTGATTCCACGGGCCAAACGCTCTGGGTTCGTTACAAACAGATCATCCCCGACAAGCTGTACACGATCTCCCAAACGTTCGGTCATATTGCGCCAGCCTTCCCAGTCCTCTTCATCTAAGCCGTCTTCGATGGAGACAATGGGATAACGCTTAATCAATCCCTCATAGAAATCAATCATTTCCTCCGAGGTCTTCTTCAGCCCTTCTCCTGCTAAGTTATAGGTTCCATTTTCATAAAGTTCGGTGGCCGCTACATCTAACGCCAAAGCGACATCCTCGCCAGGTTGATATCCTGCCCTTTGAATGGCGTCAACGATACATAAAAGCGCATCTTCGTTAGATTGTAGGCTAGGTGCAAAACCACCTTCATCTCCGATTGCCGTAGCGAGAGATTTTTCCATAAGGACGGCTTTCAGACTGTGGTATACCTCAGTTCCCATGCGTAAGCCTTCAGCAAAACTGGACGCTCCAATTGGCATGATCATGAATTCTTGAATATCCACATTGTTATCGGCATGCTTACCGCCGTTTAGAATATTCATCATGGGTACCGGAAGTTCTTTGGCATTCACTCCGCCTAAATATTGATAGAGTGGTAAACCTAAGGATTCTGCGGCGGCTTTTGCTGTGGCCAAGGATACTCCAAGAATCGCATTAGCTCCGAGTTTCCCCTTATTCTCCGTTCCATCGAGTTCCTTCAACAATTGATCCAACCCCGGTTGGTCATACGGGTTCAGACCCTCTACTTCCGGGCTAATTAAGAGGTTGACATTTTCAACCGCTTTCAATACTCCTTTGCCCATAAAGCGGGTTTTATCTCCATCCCTAAGTTCAACTGCTTCGAAAGCCCCAGTGGAAGCTCCTGAAGGAACAGCTGCACGCCCTATAGTTCCATCGGTGAGAACGACATCAACTTCTACCGTTGGGTTCCCCCGAGAATCCAGGATCTCACGTGCATAAACATCTGTAATAAAGCTCATAAAAATTTCCCCTTTTATTTAAATTTCAATTTCCCTAAATTTTAAGCGAAGGATCAGTCATAAGTTTAAGGTAAGGTAGCATCTGCTTCTTTGTACAAACTAATTTTATTAAGGCTATGTCATGATTAAGGACTTTCCGGTCATTTCCTCAGGTTTAGGAATATTAAGTAATTCAAGAAGAGTAGGTGCTACATCGCACAGGGCACCGCCCTCGCGAAGCTCCTGACCTTTAAATCTATCATCAACTAAAATGAAGGGCACCAAATTTGTGGAGTGGGCGGTCAGAGGAAGTTCAGTCTTGGGATCCACCTTTTCCTCGGCATTTCCATGATCAGCCGTCACGAGGAGCGTCCCTTTGATTTTTTGAAGTTCATCCACTATCTCACCTAAACATTGGTCAATCGTCTCTACCGCTTTGACGGTTGCCTCGAACACTCCCGTATGTCCCACCATATCCGGGTTGGCAAAGTTAAGAATGATCACATCATGAGTATTTTGCCTCAATTGTTCTAAGAGGGTTCGGGTTAATTCGGGCGCACTCATCTCGGGCTGAAGGTTATAAGTGGCAACTTTAGGGGAAGGAATAAGGATTCGATCCTCGCCTAAATTGGGCTCTTCGATTCCACCGTTAAAAAAGAAGGTCACATGCGCGTATTTTTCAGTTTCTGCCATTCGCAACTGTTTTAACCCATGTTGGGAAAGAATCTCTCCCAATGTGTTTTTCAGGTTTTGTTGCGGAAACGCGACCGGAGCACAGATCGTATCCTCATATTGTGTCATACATACAAAGTGGACTCTCGGGTGTATGGGGCATTCAAACCCGGTAACCTCTTCGTCTACAAAGGCATGGGCGATTTCCCGCGCCCGATCTGACCGGAAGTTAAAGAAAAGCACACTATCTCCCTCTTGAATTGGACCGACTGGTTTTCCTTCTTGATCAACAATCACCGTTGGAAGCACAAATTCATCCGTTACACGCTGATCATACGAACTTTCCAGTGCAGCCATGGCACTGGCTGCGCTTTTTCCTTCGCCCAAAGCCAAAGCTTCATAACCTTTCTCCAATCGTTCCCAGCGATGATCTCGATCCATGACATAGTAACGTCCACTCACAGAGGCAATTTTACCTATCCCTAATTCCTTGATTTTCTGTTCGAGCTGAGTGATAAATAGTTTACCACTTTGCGGTAAGACATCACGGCCATCAAGAATAACGTGAATATACACTTCTTCTAGGTTTCGTTCTTTTGCCATTTCCAGAAGGGCAAACAGATGCTTAATGTGGGAATGAACTCCTCCGTCAGAAAGTAGACCCACTAGGTGAAAGGCCTTATTTTGAAGGTGAGCGTTATCCATTGCTTCGATGATGACAGGATTCTTAAATAACGTTCCATCCTTAATCGCTTTAAAGATGCGGGTTAATTCCTGATAGACTACACGCCCTGCACCCATGTTTAGGTGCCCAACTTCGGAATTTCCCATTTGACCGTCGGGTAATCCCACAGCTTCTCCCGATGCCTGGAGGAAGGTATGGGGGTAGGTTGTTTCCAAGCGCCGAAAGTTGGGCAAATTTGCTTGAGCGATGGCATTTCCTTCGATCTCATCCCGATGACCCCAACCATCTAGAATCATAAGGAGAAGTGGTTTGGCTACGTTCATGGCTATATTCCTTCCACGCGTGCTGGAAGGGGATTCGCATTCATGATTAGTTTGGCAAAATTCAAGGGATCTAGGCTTGCTCCACCAACGAGTGCTCCATCGACATCCGGCTCTGTCATAAGCTCGGCAATATTATCAGCCTTGACACTTCCACCATAGAGAATAGGTATTTTCTCGGCGTCAAGACCCATAAGGCTTGTTAAGGTGGCACGAATCGAGGCACACATTTGTTGGGCATCTTTGCTGGAGGCTGTTTTCCCTGTACCAATTGCCCAGATGGGTTCATAGGCCACAATAATTCGACTTAACTCTGCGGTTGATAAACCCTCCAGAGCTCGGGCAACCTGCCCTTGGACTCTTTCAACTGCTTTTCCTTCTTCTCGAAGGTTCAGATTTTCCCCGACACATAGGATGGGGGTTAGTCCCACAGTCAACGCTTTCTTTACTTTTTTATTAATTTCTCCATCCGTTTCACCAAACATCTCTCGACGTTCGGAGTGACCGAGGATCACATAAGTACACGCAACATCCTGCAGCATCTGAGCTGAGATTTCACCGGTGTAGGCACCTTCGTCTGCCCACGCCATATTTTGAGCACCTAAGTGCACAATGCTTTCTTCCAGTTCATTCTTTAGGGGATAAAGGGCTGTAAAAGGAGCACATAAGATAATATCCAGGTCAGTTACATCTTTAACCTCTTCTAAGAACTTGACTGCATAGTCCTCTGCTTCACTCACGGTTTTAAACATTTTCCAATTGCCAGCGATGACTGGTCGTCGAATTGCCACTCTAATATTCCCTCCATTCATTTCTAGGCGCACTGTTCTATGCACAAGGTACGACATACAAACCTCTCTAATCATTAACCTTTAAGTTCGAACGTTCCTCCGTCGTCATCAAGCCCAATAGCACCTTTCTACAAAACGTCACACCTGCTTCTCCATAACTCACCCAGAGGGAGCGCTTTTATGCTGTGTTAACCCGTGCGACGATGGTGTCTTCGTTCTGCAAAGCGGACGCATTAGTGAAGCCGCTCGTCCAGACGAGCGCCGACGGTTCGCGCCTCACTCTTTATCTAAAAGCGCTGCAACTCCTGGCAACACTTTCCCTTCCAAAAATTCGAGGGAAGCGCCACCTCCTGTTGAAATATGGGTCATGCGGTCCGCAACGTTCATTTTCTCCACCGCTGCTACTGAATCCACACCTCCTACAATTGTG
>DAIEHY010000111.1 GCA_027353165.1 Desulfosporosinus sp. | reverse complement strand
TTAATTCGTTATGACCTCGGGGAAGATTTCTCGGTGGAAACTGCCGTTGTAGTTGGCGAACTATATCGAAATAATGCTGAATGGAAGTTTAATGCGATCGGTAGTGGTTATCAAAACGGCCTTGCTGGGCTATGCAAAGATTTTGGATTAGACGTATAGGTCAGAGGTCAGAAAACAGGCTAGAAGCTAAAACTTCAAACTTAAACTTCTATAATTATAAATAGTTGATGCCAAAATATGAATGAATGAGGTGTTTCTATGGCGGCGGTCATTAGTCTGCAAAAAGGACAAAAGATTGACCTTACAAAGGGAAACCCAGGCTTAACAAAGATCATCGTGGGGTTAGGTTGGGATACCAATAAGTATTCAGGTGGCTCAGATTTTGACCTAGATGCTTCAGTATTCTTACTTGATCAGAATGCTAAAGCCGGGGGCATTGAAGATTTCATCTATTACAATAATCTTGTGGGCGGAAATGGCTCCGTCACACATACTGGTGATAACCTCACAGGTGCAGGGGATGGTGATGATGAACAAATTAAAGTTGATCTGGCCTCAGTTCCTGCCCATGTCGATAAAATCGCATTTACCGTTACTATTCATGAAGCGGTTTCCAGAGGACAAAACTTCGGGCAAGTATCTAATGCGTTCGTTCGTGTTGTCAATGAGGCTAATGGACAAGAAGTCATGCGCTATGATTTAGGGGAAGATTTTTCCGTAGAAACGGCGCTAGTTGTGTGCGAACTTTATCGTCATCAAGGGGAATGGAAGTTTAATGCAATCGGTAGTGGATTCTCAGGTGGGTTATATGCTCTCTGTTCTAACTATGGTTTACAAGTAGGCTAAAAAATACGATGGATAAACGAGGCGCTCATGATTTGGGCGCCTCGTTTATTATAATATAAACCTAATCTGATCATTAGGGTCAACTAGTAACTACTGAATAAAGGTGCGATCTAAATCAAGTTAGCAATTAAACTAATTCACATAATGGGATATATTTGCAGAAATAAGCTGAAAGTTACAAATTATACGTATAAACTGTCTCTAGGGGGGTTGCATTAAGGAGTGTAATTAGTTATGATTTTAGGGATACTTATTTCTCTTAACTAATTAAAAATGTCACAAGCGCAGATCAGGGGGAAAATAGCAATGGTTAATAAGGAGAGCCAATCCGTTAGACTATTCTTTATGGGCTTAAGTATTGCATTGGCCGGAGCGGGACTCATCTTGGGAACAATCTTGATTTCACAAGGTGGGGAGTGGATTCAAACAGGATTGCGATTTTTCTCGGCAGCGGGAGCAGGTCTTTCACTTACCTGGAAATTGGATGGACTAACGATGTTCTTCCTTATTGTTTTACTTTTGGGGCAAGGTCTATCATCTCTCTATGCTCTAGGCTATCTCAAGGAATATCAAGAAAAAAACAAGTCGCTTTGGCCTTTTTTAGTTAATTGGTTTTTATTTCTGGGCAGTATGTTTGGCGTGTTGCTAGCGGATGATGGCTTCACCTTTTTATTGACTTGGGAAATGATGTCCCTGTTCTCATTTTTCTTAGTTCTGTATGAACATGAAGACCCTGCAAATCGTAAGTCTGCTTATATATACTTCGTAATGACTCATGTGGCTACGGTATTATTAACTACGGTAACCTTGTATTTATATGCTTTGACTGGAAGTTTCTCGTTTGAAATGTGGGCGGGCGCGGTTCCCTCACTTTCTACAATCCAGTTAAATTTTATATTTTTGGCGTTCTTTATTGGCTTCGGAACAAAAGCTGGTTTTGTCCCCTTTCATATTTGGTTGCCTTATGCTCATTCCGCAGCACCAAGTCCAGTATCCGCACTGATGTCTGGAGTCATGGTAAAAGTTGCGCTTTATCTCTTTATTAGATTGGTCTGGTTGACGATAGGGCCAGGCCCAGTTTGGTGGGGTTGGTTATTTTTGATCATCGGAGCTCTATCTGCGTTGCTTGGGATATTATCTGCTTCTGTGCAGTCTGATCTAAAAAAGCTACTTGCTTTTTCCACGATAGAAAATGTTGGAATTCTCAGCATGGCCTTAGGCAGTGCCTTTCTGGCAAGAACTTGGAATAATGCTTGGGCGATGGATTTAGCGTTTGTGGCTTTCTTTTGGCATACTATTCAACATATGCTTTTTAAATCATTACTTTTTATGGGGGCAGGGAATATCATCCAGGCAACTCATACTCGTAACCTTGAGCGATTGGGTGGATTGCTCAAACGTATGCCGAAAACCGGCCTTGGAGCACTTATTGGAATCATTGGTATAGCAGCGTTACCCCCACTAGGTGGATTTTGGGGAGAATTAACACTTTTTCAATCCCTCTGGATGAATACATCCCACCTCGCCAACGGCTGGAGTAAAGTCTTTTTGCCTTTGTCGATTGGTATTCTAGCTCTGGTAGGAGGCTTATCAATGGCCACGTTCGTAAAGTGGTTTGGAATCTCTTTCCTCGGACAAGCCCGCTCTCCAGTGGCAGAAAAGGCAGAAGAAGCACACCCTATTCAATATATTACCCCCTTAATAATGGGCGGATTAGCAATTTTAAGTGTGCTTTTGCCCACAGCTACATTAGGCTTAATTGAATTGCCTCTTTCCGTTTTAAGACCTGGCAATTCGGCAATGATGCTGTCAGCTCTTGTGACACCGCTTAACTTGTCCTCTATCTATTTAATTCTACTGATGCTTCTCACGGCTATTGTTTTTCTTCTCACTAAACGGAGTTTTCATAAAGTTACAGCAACTTGGAATTGTGGGCAACCTTTAACGTCAAGTATGCAATATACTGCCGGTGGATTAACAAATCCGATTCGAGTCCTCTTTACTAAAGTGTTAGGGTCACGTCGGAATGTAGAAGGGGACTTCGCTGAAACGCGTTACAGTTTGCGATCTCTCACATACGAAGGAAAACTCAAAGAGGTCTTTGAGGATATATTCTATCGACCTATGATACGCGGGTTGCTTTGGATGTCGTCTCAAATCCGCAAACTCCAAGCGGGGAGCATCCATTTATATTTAGGCTACCTATTAGTGACAGTCGTCGTCGTTTTGATTTTAGGACGTTAGGAGAGAAGAAATGGACGAATTATTTATGATCCTAACCCGTCTTTTGATGGGAGTAGGACATTTGGCGGTCATTTTAGTTGCCGCTCCGCTTCTTCAAGGTTTTATTAAAAAGAGCAAAGCGTTTTGGCAGATGCGGCAAGGTCCACCAATCCTTCAACCATACCGAGATTTAAGAAAATTACTGAAGAAGGAGGAAATGATCTCGGAACATGCTTCTTGGATCTTTCTGTTGACCCCGTGCGTCGTTCTAGCTAGTACCTTAATGGCTGGTCTCGTAATTCCGGGTGCTTGGGGCTGGGCACCGGTAAATGTATGGGGAGACCTCTTTCTATTTGGGGCAAGCCTAGGCTTAGCGCGATTGTTTTTGACCCTTTCGGGTTTGGAAGGGGCAGGAACGTTTGGGGGAATGGGCACAAGTAGAGAACTCTTCATGGGATTATTAACGGAACCGGCTTTGCTGCTAGGTTTAATCGTTTTAGCCTTTATGACGGAAACCACCTCCCTGCAAGGTATTATAACGGGATTGCAAGGGGTATCCCCTTTGTTTATACCTCGAATCTTGGTCTTATCAGCTTTAGCCATGGTTAGCATTGCGGAGATGGGACGGATTCCGATGGATAATCCGGATACACATTTAGAATTAACGATGATTCATGAAGGGATGCTGTTGGAGTATTCGGGGCCTTCGCTGGCTCTGCTAAATTTTGCCGAACAGGTAAAACAATTCTTACTGCTTCTTTTATTGGCGCAAATTATTTGGCCTAGTGGGTTGATCTCGGTTAGCGATGGTCTTATTGGGATGCTTTGGGCTTTAGGTTTTGTCGGAATAAAAGTTGCTACTTTGGGATTCTTCTTCGCCACTGTGGAAAGTCTCTTCGTTAAAAGGCGACTTTTCCGAGCACCTCATTATTTGGCAACAGGCACTGCTTCTGCCATTTTGGCCCTAGTAACGCTTTGGATTATAAGGGGGCAGATTTAAGTGATGATAGGTATTTCTGAGAACGGTCTCAATTTAGTCCTGATTGTCCTCTTAACCAGTGGTCTTTTGGTGGTCTATAGTGCTCGAGTAAAAAATGCCTTGAGTTGGTGGACCTTACAAACTGTTTTTGTCTCACTTCTTCTCATAGCAGAGGGTTATCATAATAATGCGTTAGAGGTTATGATTTTCGGGGTCTTGTTATTAATAGCTAAGGCTGGAATTATCCCAATCCTTTTACGGCGCGTTTTGAAAGAGTCTAATACAGAGTGGGTAGGTGAGATATACTTAAAGCGCGCCATGTCTTTAATCTTTGCCGGAGGCTTATCGCTCATGGCCTATGAGGTGACACAACCTTTAATGGCACTTCACTCCGGCTATCGCAATGGGTTAGCGGTTGCTATAGCTCTAATTTTCTATGGTCTTTTGCTGATGATGACTCGTAAAGTCGCTATTGTACAGGTCTTAGGAATCTTACTCATCGACAATGGAATATTCTTAGCGGGCTTTTTCCTAACCCAAGGGATGCCTTTGTTAGTGGAATTGGGTGCGGCGTTTGATATTCTCGTGGGGATTGTTATTATTGGAATCTTGTCTAAACAAATGCTAGAAAATTATGATTCTCTAAATGTTGATCACATGAGGTCATTGAAAGGATAGTATGCGATGTTTATTGGAGTGGCAGTAATCGCGGCAGTAGGAATGCTATTTTCGGCAAAGGAAACCTACTTAAGACTATTGAACAGCGTAGCTCTTGTGTTATTAACGTTAAGCGGAGGATGGACCATAAGACAAACCTTAAGCCAAGGGTCCTACTCGTTTGGGTCAGGCATATTATATTGGGACGCACTGAGTGCCTTGCTGCTCTGCGTCATTATTGTTATTGCTGTTTATGTTATACTGTTTTCGTTTGGGTATATGGAAGAAGAAGTCCGTGAGAAGAAATTGCCGAGAACGAGACTGAAATGGTACTATTTCTGGATATGGACCTTTATGGCAACGATGCTTCTGGTCGTAAGCACACCGAATATGGGCATCATATGGGTAGGTATTGAAGGGACAACCCTAGCCACAACACTTTTGGTAGGTTTCTATCGAAACAAGCCAGCAATTGAAGCTGCTTGGAAATATGTGATTTTATGCGTGGTCGGTATCAGCTTTGCCTTATTGGGCACAATGTTGCTTTTTGCCTCTGTCGCGCCCCTCTTAGGTCAAACATTAAGTGCCTTGGATTGGCGAATGCTCCCAAAAGTTGCTAGCCAGTTAGACCCAACCTTTTTTCGTCTGGGTGTTTTGTTCGCGGTCGTTGGCTATGGGGCTAAGGTTGGTTTTGCTCCTATGCATGCTTGGCTTCCTGATGCGCATAGTCAGGCCCCTTCACCAGTCAGTGCCTTGTTATCGGCAGTTTTACTCAATTGTGCTCTCTATGCCATTTTACGTTGGTACAGTTTAGCTCGTCTTACTACTTTGGGGCCGGATTTCGTAGGGACGATCCTGATGTGTTTCGGATTTTTATCCTTGGCACTTATGACAGGGTTTATCTTGCTACAAAAAGATATCAAACGTTTATTAGCTTATTCGAGTGTTGAACATATGGGAATTTTAGCGATCGGTTTTGGCTTAGGAACTAAGGAAGCTGTTTGGGGTGCATCGTTACATCTCTTGCTTCATGGCCTAACCAAGGCCAATCTGTTCGTCATCGTGGGAAGGCTCGTTCAAAAGACCGGAACAAGGCAAATTTCTCGGATACGTGGAATCTTTAAAGTTTTGCCGTATACCGGAATAATCATGGTACTTGGATTATTGAGTATTACTGGAACCCCGCCGTTTGGCACATTTCGCTCAGAAATCAGCATCTTATCCGGTCTCTTTAAAACAGATCACCCGTTTTTGGGTTTTTTAAGCATTCTCTTTCTAACTGTGATCTTTGCGGGTTTTCTCTATCATTTCCTCCAAATGCTTTATGGGAAGCCAAGTGGTAGGCACCAGCCTAGAGAGAGTGCCAGTACACTTGCTCTGGCAATCCCTCTTCTGGTCGTCCTTTTCTTAGGTTTATTCATTCCCCAAAGCCTGGATCAGGCACTAAATCAGGTCGTCAAAGTGATATTGGGAGGAGTTTAGGATGCTAGGCTTGCGGGAATATTTACAGAACTTTCATAGTTGTCCGAACATAGAAATTGTAGAATGGAAAAAACAGGAGGGTACGGTCGACGTCTCGGCCCGTGATCTTCCGGAAATATTAAGCTATTGTTTGGCAATGAGGCCGCGTCCAATTTGGTTAACCCATGTTGTCAATGATGAGCGGCAGTTGGAGCGAGGATTCTGTCTTTACTTGGTTCTCCATTTTCTTGGCCTGGACTTTTCACTGACTCTAGTTGCCAAAGGAATAAGCGATGAGTTTCCAACGCTCTCCACAATCTTCCCGGCCCTGAACTGGTCAGAAAGAGAAGCCCAAGATCTCTTCGGGCTACAGGCAGTCGGACATCCTGACACGCGTCGTTTAGTCTTACATCCGGGTTGGCCGCAGGGATTCTTTCCCTTGCGTAAGGATTACAAAGGTGGGAATGAGTGCAAGGAGTTTAAACGGGCTCCGCTAGTTTTTCCGGAAATGCATGGCGACGGAATTTTTCAGGTTCCTGTCGGACCAATTCATGCTGGAATCATCGAACCAGGTCATTTCCGTTTTTACGTTATTGGGGAACCTGTTCTGCATTTAGAAGCCCAGCTTTTTTATACTCATAAAGGGATAGAGAAACTCGTTGAAGGAAGAAGTATCGATGAGGGCTTACGCATCATTGAGCGAGTTTGTGGAGTATGTACCTTAAGTCATGGGCTTGCTTATTGCGAAGCTGTTGAAAAACTTGCTAAAGTGGAAGTACCCCGAGCGGTTTTATTATGGAGGACAATCCTCGCTGAATTAGAACGAGTTTACAATCATATTGGAGACATCGGTAATATGTGCGCGGGAGTTGGCTTTGCAGTAGGTAACGCCAATGGTTCACAAAGCAAGGAGAAGCTTCAACGCCTAAATTTGGAATTTCTTGGTCACCGATTTTTACG
>DAIEHY010000110.1 GCA_027353165.1 Desulfosporosinus sp. | reverse complement strand
GCTATGAAGGCCATGGAAGAGAAGAGAGATCTTGAAGAACTGGCTAAACTCAATTATCAAGCAGCGAAAATTAGGTACGATAATTCCGAGATTTCCCTACAAGAGTTTGACAATGCCAAAGTTGCCAGAGCTCAAGCCGATATTAATTACAAAAATGCACAATTTGATGCTTGGTTAATGCAGACTATGATGGATTCGGCCTGTGGCATTGGTTATGTGCCAAATCTTAAAACGATGGGCGGTTCAACTACCCAAGTTAAGTCAAAGAATAATCCAAATCCGACAAATCGAAGAGATCGAAATTAATAATAAAAAACTTGGAGGTGCCTAACTTGAAAAAGAAGTATTTAACGTTTTTTGCGCTTCTGCTTTCCGCTTCAATTGCCTTGTCCACTCACAGTACTTTGGCTTTAGATAGTGTCGCCCAGCCTAATTCAGAGACTCCTGCCACGAGTACAACTGAACCAACTGAGCCTTCGGTAACACCGAAACCACCAGCCGATAATTCAACGTTGAATCTTTCGCTTGAAGAGGCTTTGAAGGCTATGGAAACAGGTAACAGCGCGCTAAAACTAATGGACAGCAAACTATTGATTCTTGATAAACAAAATCAACAAGCTTTGGCAAGGCATGATGCCAATATAGCGGTTGTTGATGAAGATTCTAAAAAAGATCGAGATCTGAATTATAAGCGATCTCAATGGACCTTGGATAATGCCAAGCACGACCGAGAGACTCAATTAAAGGCCTTGAAGGTCCAAATAACCAACGAATATGAACGAATTTTAACCCTTCAGCAGCAGGCGGATAATTTTAAGACGCAGCTTGCAAATCTTGACACGGTCATTAGCCAGGTTAACCTTCAGATTGAACTTGGCCTAAAGGTCCCCTCAGAATTATATTCTTATACAGCTCAGAGGAGTAGGTTGGAAGCAGCGCAAAAAGCGATTATCAACAGTATCAGTAGTTCAATGATTACCCTTAAACAAGACCTGGGCGTTGATATTAATCGAGACGTTGTACTAACTTCCAAGCTTATTCAGTATTCTAAGTTTGACGACTCAGACCTTGATAACAAAATCAAGAAGGCTATTGAAAATAACTTTGAAATTCCTAAAATTAAACAAGATATAGACATTTCAAAGATCGAGTATGATATTGATTTTTATTATTCTGATTTAATGGTGGCAGACCAAATTCAAATAGGTATTGAGGACAAGAAAGCAACTCTTGCCAATTTACCTGTTAAGCTCGAAGTCGATTTTAGAACCGCTTATAACACGTTAAAGACTTTGGAAAACACCGTTGAAGCGGATAAATTGACGGTTGAAGCAGATCAGATCAATATTGATGTTATGCAAAAGAATATTGAGGTCGGGAAGTCGAGTAGTCTTGAGATGATTGCGCTTCAAAATACACTTTTAAATGATCAGTATTCCTTACAGCAGGATATTAATGCCTATATGACAGCGACGGCTAATTTCCAAAATAGTTTAGATAATTGATCTCTAGGGTAGGCTGGTCGGTAATTATCGTACTAGGGTGAATTGTAACGATAAGAGGAAGATCCACATCGTAACTTAACTAGACGGTGAGGCTTCCTCTTCTTTGAAAATTCTCTCTTTTGGCGAGGTTTGGTTGAATAGTTTTGTAAAAGGGATTGTTTTGCAGTAAGATCTCATACATACCTAATGAGGTGACCGAATGGTCGGTTTTGGCTGAACGGTCGAGAAGTAAGAACTAAAGTGGAGGAGAATTGCGTTGGAGAGGAAAATCGGTAAAACAGGGAAAAGAATTCTGATCTCACTCGGGATACTCGTAGTGCTGATTTTTGTGGGACGTGGACTCACGAGTAAGCCCGCAGCAGCGGTGGTAGAAGAAAAATATATACCGGTACAAGTAGAAGCGGCAGGAAAGAAAACGCTCACGAATACCGCAATTTTGAGTGGGAAAGTTACGTCCGATACGGATGTTTCTGTCATTCCGAAGGTGCCGGGTAAAGTAGACTCTGTCTTAGTGAACGTGGGGGACCCTGTCAAGAAGGGAGATATTCTATTCACCCTTGATGCGACAGATTTGAGGAGTGCCTTCCAGTTGGCGAATGCCAGATATCAGAACAGCCAAGAACTCTGGAGTGCGGCGAAAGCATCTCTTGAGCGTACGAAGACCCTTGCTGCAGGTAAGATCACGGATGCACAAAAGAACTTAGCGAATATGAAGGCTCTTTTCGAGGCTGGAGCAGTTTCGAAAGTGCAGTTAGATCAAACCACGCTGGGTGTCAAAGAATTAGAAGCAACCTTCGCCAGTCAAATCGAGCAGCTACAAGTGCAAGCTTCGGACAGTAGTCTCGAACTCGCTCAAGTCCAACTCGCCCAGGCACGCGAAGCTTTGGATAATGCTACTGTGACTGCCCCCGTTGCTGGAACTGTTTCACAGGTCAATGTTCAAGTGGGTAATATGGCCACGAGTGCCCAAGCGGCAATAGGTCTTACGAATACAGGGAGTGTCTACAGCTCACTGAGTGTCGCGGAGAATTTGGTGAACCGCCTCACAAAAGATAAAGCGGTCAAAGTCAAGGTTCCTTCAGTGTCAGAGACTAATATTGTCGGGAAAATTGAGAATATCAGTCCTTCATCAGATTCCCGAACTCAGCTCTATCCTCTCAAAATTTCATTTGAGAATCCCGATGGCTTAATTAAGCCTGGCATGTTTGCCAAGGTCGAGCTAACGACCGAGGAGAAGGCAGACGTTATGGCGATTAAAAGCGAGGCCGTCATCCTAAAAAATGAAAAGACCATCGTTTATGTCGTTGAAGGAGATAAAGCCGTCGCTAAAGAGGTGGTCACGGGCCTGGATACGGGAGCCGATATTGAGATTCTCAAAGGATTAAACCTCGACGACAAGGTGATTATCAAAGGACAAACCTTAGTCGATGAAGGACGCAAAGTCAAGGTTGTAGGAGGGGACGCGTCTTGAAATTAGCGGAGGTTTCGGTCAAGCGTTCGGTGACCATCATCATGCTAATGCTGATTATTATGCTTTTAGGTGGCATTTCCATGTCACGCTTGCCGATTGATTTGCTACCTAAAATTGATATTCCAGTATCGATTATCGTGACGGAATATACAGGCGTTGGGCCCCAGGAAATTGAAAAGATTATTACTAATCCACTGGAAGGCGCCGTCGCTACCGTGGAAAATATTGATAAGGTGAGTTCAACCACAACCGAGGGGCGCTCGATCATTATCGCTGAGTTCAAGAATGGCACGGATATGAACTTCGCAACCCTCCAAATGCGGGAAAAAGTAGATCTCGTCAAACGTCTCTTTCCATCCGATGTAGGGGCCCCGATGGTCATGAAGATTGACCTTACGCAGATGCCTGTGGTTCAACTTTCCCTTTCTGCGAAGGACGCGGATCTCGCTAAGTTGCAATCGATCGCAGAAGACACGCTTAAACCGAAGCTCGAACGGGTTGCAGGTGCGGCCTCAGTTACTGTTGCCGGAGGATATAAAAATCAGGTTAAAATTAGCACCCATATGGAGAAAATGAAAGGGTATGGGTTGACGATCGATTCTTTAGCCAAAATCATTGGTGCGGAAAACCTTAATGCTCCTGGGGGCCAAGTGCAAAAAGGAACCCAGGACCTGACGATCCGGACGACCGGCGAATTCCAATCAGTGGACGAAATTAAAGAACTATTAATCCCTCTCACGAACGGAGGACAGATCAAATTAAAAGATATTGCCGATGTCGGAATAGAACCTAAAGAAATCACCGCGATATCCAAAACAAATGGAGAAAAAAGTATCAGTATCTCTATTCAAAAACAATCTGGTACGAATACCGTGAAAGTGGCGGATGAGGTCAATGCCACGGTTGAATCCTTTAAGAAAGACTTTCCGGATCTGAAGATTGATACCGTGATGGATCAGTCTATCGCGATCAAGCAATCCATTAAAACAGTTGAAAACGAGGCCATTCTGGGTGGGCTCTTAGCGATTGTTGTGGTCTTTCTCTTCTTCCATAATATTCGTACAACCTTTATTACTGCCACGGCGATCCCTATTGCCATGATGGCGACCTTTGCCGTACTCTACTTTGCTGGGATTACCCTTAATATGATGACGCTCGGGGGACTGTCCTTAGCAATGGGACGCTTAGTCGATGATAATATCGTCGCTTTAGAAAACATTCATCGGCATCGAAAAGCCGGATATTCGAAGACAGAAGCGGCAATTAAAGGGGTCTCAGAAGTCGGAATGGCGATTTTCGCCTCCACGTTGACCACGGTTTCAGTCTTTCTTCCAATTGTCTTTGTGCAAGGAATGGTGGCCACGATTTTCCGTGAGCTAGCCCTGACTGTCACGATATCCCTAGCGGCTTCGCTGCTCGTTTCTTTGACCTTGGTTCCGACACTTTCGGCCAAGCTCATGCAAACTGAGGCGATACCTGAAGGCCGCAGAGGACCTAAAGGGGTTGTTGATCGCTTTAGTCGGTGGTTTGATCGACTCTTTGGGCGCGTTGAGACCATATATCGGAGATTTTTACACTATGGACTGCATCATCGCAAGACTGTCGTTGCGCTGGCCACGGTGATCTTTGTTCTTTCAGCGGCATCGGCCCTTAGCTTAGGGGCAGAATTTATGCCGGCAACTGATGTGGGACAACTCAGCGTGAAAGTGACGCTGCCGGATGGAGCGAAACTTCGTGAGACTGAAGACACAGTTCTGGAAATCGAGAAGAAACTCGAGGGAATCAAAGAGGTTAAAACAGTCTTTACTCAAATCGGGACCAGCGGGGGCCTTTCAATTGGAGGGGATACCGCGAATACAGGTAACATTAATATTCAACTGATTGATTTAAAGAACCGCAAGCGAAGCGTCGGAGAGGTGGGCGATGAGATTCGTTCGCTGACCAAAGACCTGCCTGGTGCTGAAATTAATGTGACCCTTACAGACACTATGAGAATGGGCGGATCCACAACCCCGATTGACATTGCCATCAAAGGAGAAGAACTTGATCAACTCAAAAAGATTGGTATGGAGATTCAGAAGACTGTTGCGTCGGTAGACGGGACTCGTGAAGTCAAAACCAGCATGACAGAGGGGATTCCTGAAGTTGTGATTAAGATCGATCGGCCTAATGCTGTGCAATTCGGCTTAACGGCTGCTCAGATTTCTCAAGCCGTAAAGGGTACCATCTCAGGAACAACGGCTACCCGTTATCGTTATCAAGGCAATGAAATCGATGTCGTGCTCAGTGGGGATGATACCTATAAGACGAGTCTGGCGAACTTAGAACAGACTCCCATTCCCACCCCTACAGGGATTACTATTCCGTTAAGCCAAGTTGCCAAGGTTACACTGGACCGTGGGCCGGTCATGATTGACCGTACGGGACAGACTCGTGTAGTTCATGTCACAAGTCAAATCATGAACAGGGATCTTCGGAGCGTTACGACAGATATTGAGACTAAGTTAAAAGGGTACAAGATCCCTGATGGGTATACTTATGAAGTGGTTGGGCAAAATAAAGAACTCACCGACTCGTTCAAGGATTTAGGATTGGCGTTAATTCTAGCAATCCTGCTCGTTTACATGATTCTCGCCTCACAGTTCGAATCCTTGCTACATCCATTTACGATTATTTTATCCTTGCCGATGGGATTCTCTGGAGGGATGCTGGGACTCTTCATTACCCGAAAGACCTTAAGTGTGCCTTCGTTTATTGGATTGATTCTCCTGATCGGAATTGCCGTAAGTAATGCCATCGTTTTGGTGGATTATATTAATAAACGCAGAGAACGAGGGGAGGAACGTGAGGAGGCTATTGAAAACGCTGGGCCGATTCGCTTGCGACCCATTATTATGACCTCACTTGCTACCATTCTGGGCCTTATTCCGATGGCCTTAGGCATCGGAGAAGGTTCGGAGACAATGGCTCCGATGGCTGTAGTTGTTATTTTTGGACTCACTCTATCTACCTTTTCCACCTTGTTGCTAGTCCCGGTCATTTATACTATTTTTGAAGATATTCGGGACTCGAGGAAGAAAAAGAGGGAAAAGAACCTAATTACAACAACTATAACACACTCAGTTTAAAGGCGAAGTTCGATGAATACAACGTTATTAGTTTAAAGGAGATAATATCAATGGCGTCGCGAGAAGAGAAACAGACAGACATCATTAAAGCATCAATTCGAGTTTTTTCTGAACATGGCTTCGACGGCGCAAAGATGGAGTCTATCGCTAAAGAAGCGGGTATTGGTAAAGGCACAATTTATGAGTATTTTGAAAGTAAAGAACGTTTATATGAAGAGATCCTTAAATTCAGCGTAGAAGAGTATCGTCTTGGGCTAAAAGAGAGCATGACCCGAGGGGAAACGATTGAGGAAAAGCTTCGAAACTGCGCTTGCTTTAATACCGAATTTCTCAACGGGCATATGGATATCGTGCAAATCTTTATGCAAGTTAATATTCTTTCTAAGGAAATGCGAGTTCAACTCTTTGCCGAACATCTAGCTATCCTAAAAAATTACACAGAAATGGTTCATGCAGCTAAACTAAAAGGGGAGATTCGAGAGGATCTCGATGAAGAACTTGCTACCTACTGTATTGCCGGAGCTCTAGATCTGTTTTCTAAACAAAGGGTTTTGATGGATCCCCAACCTCTAGCTAAAATTGATCATCAAGGGATTGTAGGGGTACTATTAAAAGGACTTAAATAAATAAGCGTTACCGAAAAGCAAGAGGCCTCTGTCTTAAACAAAAACAGAGGCCTCTTGCTTCTTTACAGCTCTCTTTTATAGGTTTTCTGAAGCCAGTCGAGCAGATTGAGATGGTGGATACCTGCAAAATTTCTTCCGACGACAATATCGTCAAGGGTTAGAAGAATCTTTGAATAATTGTCCGCAATTTTCTGCAGAGGTTCCAGTTCGCGCTTCAAAGTACTTTCATCGAGTACCGAGGCAGATACCTGGTAGTAGGTTATTCCATTCATGTCTCTAGCGACGAAGTCAACCTCTTTTTCGTAGAGTTTGCCGATATTGACCTTATACCCACGTCTGAGTAACTCTAGGTATACCACGTTTTCAATCATGTGACCAAGGTCAGAGGATGAACTGGAAAGCAGCATATTACGGATGCCGGAGTCTACTAGATAGTATTTGCCCAGTGTTTTCAGATGCTGTCTGCCTTTGATGTCGTAGCGCTCAACTTTATAGAAAATATAACTGTCTGTCAGAGCACGCAGGTAA
>DAIEHY010000010.1 GCA_027353165.1 Desulfosporosinus sp. | reverse complement strand
AGATAAAATCACCGCTAAAAATCAATTCTTTTGCTTTACCTGCACCGATCAGTCGAGGCAGACGTTGAGTTCCTCCACCACCCGGTAAAATACCCAACTTTATTTCCGGTAAACCAAACTGAGCATTATCCGCCGCAATACGCACATCAGCCACCAAGGTAAGTTCACATCCACCACCTAAAGCATATCCTGCAATTGCTGCAATCACAGGCTTGGGCATAGCTTCAATTAAATTAAACGATATTAACGAGGGCCTAGCCCCTGTCGATACATCCACAGCTGTTGCAGAAGCCATTTGCCTGATGTCCGCTCCGGCTGCAAAAACTTTGTCACCGCCCGTGATAATGACCGCCCGTACAGAATTATCGATACTTAACGCTTGGGCAGCCTCCCCCAACTCAATAAAGACCTGACTATTCAGAGCATTCAGTACCTCTGGGCGGTTTAGAGTGATCGTGGCTATTCCCTCTTCAATTTCCACAAGGATTGTTTCGTAAGCCAATTTATCTACCTCCCCCAATTGCTATTTCTGTCTCACTTAAGCATTAGTTCTTAAATCTCGGCTCTTTTCCGAATATTCAAAAAATCCTACCTATTCTTTATATACAAGAACCATGCCAATTTCCTGAATAAAGTAAAGAAAAATAATCTAACCTTAACTATCGCTTAAAGTAGCCACTTTTCGGCCGATTGGGGCAATATTATGGCGCACAACGATTGTAAAACTGTTGAAAACAAATCGTTATAGCGTTCTTTTTATGTATACAATTGAAACAATAGCTATCTATTACATACAGTTTGTATTACAAATAATACAATTAAGTTGATTGCCAATGGTTACTCCTATATCACCTTTCAACAAAAACAAAAGACTTTTGTCAGTTTGTGCCATGACAAAAGTCTAGAAGCCATTATTACTTAAAAAACATTGATATGGGCCAAGCCTGACAAAACGATTTCATTTTTATGATTTATCGCTTCTAAATTACAAACTAAGGTTTTTTCCGATCGTGCTCTTATTGAGCCGGTGCACCTTATCGTATCACCGGGTCGAACTACCCCCTCAAAACGAACATCCAACTTGGAGATCCCACCCTGATCGCCGATCCAATCCGCCAACATAGCTGACATTTGAGTCATGGTAAGCATACCGTGAGCGATTACACCTCCTAATCCAGCCTGACGGGCATAGTTATCATCCAAATGAATAGGATTAAAATCTCCTGAAGCTTCTGCATATTGACGTATTTGAATGTGATTCGGCACCCACTCTCGGACAGCTAATCGATCAGAGACTTCATAACTCCGCAAACTTTTCATTCTCTGCTCCCTTTTCCAGGATGATAAGGTGGCACATGCGAGCCTCCTTAATCATCCATTAACTTACTCCTAATCTTACTAGAAACCTAACTTTTGGTTGAGTTCCGCTAGCTTAGTCTGAGCTATTTCCAGTCCTGGATCAAGAACATTGGCTAACATATACTCGTTTAATGCTTCATGCAAATATCCTGCTTGTTCTCTAAGAATACCTTCACCCAAATGCCTCATTGCCAAGCTCTCATGATCAAAATCGTCCTGATTATGTCCGATGTGCATACCAGTTACCCCCCCGCTTGTGGCATCCTAAATACTTGCTCACATAATCCGTTGCCCTCAAAACCCTTACTGCTAGACATCTTTAAATTCAGTCCGGCTTTTTCAGCAGCGACTTGATTGGCCGCTTGACAGAAGATATGGCAGTTATCTAGTCCTTTTTCCGCAAACATCTTGCCTATACTACAGTTGAAATTACGAACTTTTAGCGTCTTAGTCGTCGCCTCAGTGACAGTCCAGGCATCCCTTGGGCGAAGGTTCAATATGCCAAGTTCAACATACCGTTCGAACACATGGGGAAATCGAATCCCAGTTTGCTGGGCCACACATTCAATCATGTCAGCCGTTCTATCTCGAAAGGCATCAGAGTCAGCTTCTTTGATTAATAAGTTCATAAAGGTTTTTCCCTGTTTAATCAAAAAATCTTCGTTAGTCTCTCCCTCCTGATTAAATAGACTTTCTAGAGGAAATTGGTTATTAATTGTATAAATTAGTTCCTTGGGCAGATCATAGGCATAATCTTGACCTGGGTTTATCTTTAGCCGTCGATCAGCAGCAACCTCAGTACTGGGGTTGCCTTTGACCTTTTGCAAAACCTTAAAATCCAAAGCCATACTAAACTCCCCTTTATTTCATAATTAAGCTAGATTTCAAATTAGGAATTTCGCTCATTTAATTGAGCTATCCGTTCCTCTTGATACCTTTTTGCTAATTGTTCTTTTGGTAAAAATCCCAAATCAACTGCTCCAGTAGGACATACTTTAACACAGTCACCACACCCAGAACATTTATCCAAATAGCGTCCGAAAATTCGATATTCTTGGGGATCCGTCTCTCGTCCCTTCCATATCTTCGTGGGACCACATACAAAAACCACAGATGGACATACACTTAAACATCGTCGGCATAATAATGGATCTTTACATAAATCAAAGTTTATTTTAATTTGAGCAATCATCACGTTCCCCCCTTATTACCAGTTTTCAGCTAATCCAGGCAAACTTTCTCTGTCCAAGAGCTCTATCGCACCGCTCGGACAAGCAGTAATGCATAAGCCACATCCAAAACATTGATCCATGTCAACATAGGCCTTATTGGTGTAAACCTCTAAGTTGAGGGACTTAAACTGGCATCTTCCTAAACAGCTTTTGCAGCCGGTACATTTTTCCCGATCTACTTTAGCTACCGTATGCCCTTTTAGCAAAAATTTAAAGTCATAATCAAGCCGATTTCGAACCGCCACACACCCTGGATATTCGCACTGGCATAGTCCTCCGATATATGGCGTGCCAAACACGTCCACAGTCTGAACTCGCCCCTCTTTATGATTCATCATAGCCCATTGCTTAGCTTCCTCAGGAGTAAGAAACTCGACCCCGCCCCGATAAGTCTCCGGCCAACGTTCCCATTTATACATGCCCGGTCCGATGCCCATACAGGTAAAGTTCTCCTCATCAGGCATACCCCGTTGAACCCTACGACAGCCACACGTCATTTTGACCAAAGGATAGGCAATGTCCAAAATCTGCAGGTACTCATCAAGTGTGACGACCTGCCCAAAATGAGTTTGATAAGCATGTTCCAAGGCATCACGTTTTATTTCTTCTTCCCATTTCAGATCCCCACTGATCCTTGCCTTAACTAACTCTGCCACTACACCTGCTCCCATACCAGCTGCTTGTGGATCAGCATCTGCACCAGAAGCTTCACGACCTTCTTTTCTCACCTTATAAAGACGTCGTGCATAGTTTTCAGGGTTAAGATACCATTTCTCTCCGTTACCATACTTTTCACATACCCAACACATTTCGATATTCCTCCTTCTTCTTGGCATGGAATCTTCCATTACGCAATTGAGCTAATAGTTGGGCGTAGTTCTTGACCGGATTATCGAAAACTGTAACACAAGAACCAACGCTGAGTGTACTATGGGCATCACTGCCTCCAGTTCCCTTTTTACCCAAAATCACTGCAGCCTTTTGGGCTGCCTGAATTTCCTCTCGACTGCTACGCCCGTTGTAAACTTCCAATGTATTAACCAAGCTAAACACCGATTTCCTACATAACTCCTCAACATCGATTGGCTCCAAGCCACGCTCTTCCCTCGAGAAAGTCGACAACCCAAACTCGGCACGAAATGGGTGTGCTACAACCATCACACCTCCTAATTCTTCCACCAGTAAGGCTAATTTAGGTAGGTTACTCCTAAGGTTAAGCAAGGGTTGGTGAACACCATAGACCAAGATCTCGCCTACATAAGTACTTAATTCGATTCCGCTGTAAACTTGGACCCCGCTTTCACTGTATAATTTATCTAACTCACGTGAATCCCAACAATAATCATGATCCGTGATGCAGACCCCATCTAAACCGTTCAAGCACGCTGCTTGAACCAAGTCCCAGACATTCATTCGACTACAAGCAGAACCTTGGCTGGAATGAGTGTGCAAGTCAAATTCCATGCTCATTTATACCAATCCTTCGTCAATCCTTCAGCTAAAAACTGTTGCAATAAGTGTGCCAACTTTTCATTATTTTTGTTCTTAATCACTAACCCCAATATAAGCCTTCTTCACATCTTCATTTCCCGCCAACATGTCACTGCGGCCTTCCATGACGATTCGGCCATTTTCTAGAACATAGCCACGGTGAGATACCTTCAAGGCCAGATGGGCATTCTGCTCCGCCAACAGCACGGTCTTCCCAGCCTCATTGACAATCTTCATCGCATCAAATACTTGCTGAACCACGATAGGCGCCAGACCGATCGAAGGTTCATCTAACAGTATCAACTCCGGGTCGGACATCAGTGCCCTGCCAATCGCCGCCATCTGTTGCTGGCCTCCGCTCAGAGAACCTGCTAAAGCGTTTTCTTTATCCTTAAGCGTCGGGAATAATTCGTAGACCATGGCCAGACTCTTTTTAATTCCTTCCTTATCATGACGCCTTACATATGCGCCTAAAAGTAAATTTTGTTTAACCGGCATATGTGAAAATAGGGCGCGCCCTTCCAAACATTGCGAAATACCCAACTCGACCACTTTGAACGAAGGCAATTGATTCGTTTTTTGTCCTTTAAACTCCACGCTCCCACTTATCACCTTGAGCAATCCGCTGATCGTCCGAAAAAGTGTCGATTTTCCCGCTCCATTCGCGCCTAACAAGACCACAAACTCTCCTTTGTTGACTTCTATGTTGACATCCTGCAAAGCAAGGTAACTTCCATATGCTACGTTAATACCCGATAATTTAAGCATGCGCAGCCCCCCCTAAGTATGCTTCAATTACTCGTTCGTTGTTGCTAATTTCTTTAGGGGTCCCTTCCGCTATTTTACTGCCGTAGTTCAAGACCATGATTCTATGTGCTAAATTCATGACCATCTGCACTTTGTGTTCGATTAAACAGACCGTTGTGCCGGTTTGTTGGATTTTCTTAATTAACTTAGCCAGTTCGTTGGTTTCACCATGATTAACCCCTGCTGCTGGTTCATCCAGTAACAGTAAGCGTGGTTCTGTCACCAAAGCCAATCCGATTGCTAACCGTTTTGCTGCCTCTTGGGAAATGTTACCGACAGGTTGACCCTTTACCTCTGTCAGTCCAATAAACTCTAAGACCTCTGTCGCTTTTTCCCGGCTCGCCCCTTCGTCTCGCCGAGCGCGCGAGGTATTGAAAATCGCATCCAGCATTCCCATTTTCGTTTTGGAGCGATAGCCGATGATTAAATTGTCCAGCACGGTACTGTCCGTAAATAAATTCGTGGTCTGGAAGGTCCTGCCGATACCCCTGCTGGCAAACTCGTGCGTTGGGGTTCGAGTCATATCCTTGCCCATGAAACTTATCGTTCCGGAACAAGATGGATAATAGCCGCTGATCAGATTGAAAAACGTGGATTTCCCGGCGCCATTGGGGCCGATAATGGCGACAATTTCGCCCTCTTGGATCTCAAAGTCTACCTTGTTTAAGGCGGTCAAACCACCGAAGTTCTTAGTTAAAGCCTCGGTTTTTAGCAGCATGGTTTTCTCCTTTCGAGAGTGCGTCTTCCGACTTGTTTGCTTTGTTCATCCGCTTTTCTATCTTTGTCTTTAACTTCATAGCTGCTCCCACAAGCCCGCCTGGGAAAAACTTAACAATGATGATTAACAATGCTCCAAAGACAACCATTCGATATTCCTGCATAAACTGAAGGCTTTCTGTAAGCCCTGTCGCAATAAGGGTGCCCACTAGGGGACCGGCGATCGTGGCTTGACCTCCGATTAGTAAAAATAACAAGAGTTCAAAGGTAAGATGCGGGTTACTTATATCCGGACCTATAAACCGGATATATCCTGCAAACAACGCCCCTGCAATCCCCGTGAAAAAGGCTGCGATGCCAAACGCTAAGAGCTTGTTACGCATCACATTAATCCCCAACGTGGCCGCTAATTCTTCACTATTATGGATCGATTTGAAGGTTCGGCCCACGAGGGATGAGGCGATCCGACTCATGACAAAAATGGTTAAACTTAAGAAAAGAAGGACTAAGTAATACTGCGATTCCAGCGAGATGAAGTCAATTGGGCCAATGCTAGTCGGCCTTGGTATTCCGATTAAGCCACGTACTCCTCCCGTTAAATCATCCCATTTCTCAATGACTAAGTTGATGATTACGCCTATGCATAGGGTAAAAATAACAAAGTAATGCCCCCGGGTTCGAAAGGAGATTAAGCCGACCAATAGGGCGACTAGGGTGGTTACCACGGCGGCCATCGGTAGGCTTATCCAAAAGGACAGGTGAAGTTTTAGGCTGAGTAATCCCGAAACATAGGCTCCTAACCCGAAAAATCCGGCTTGGGCTAGGGAAAGCTGCCCTAAATAACCGACAATGAGATTTAGACCATAGACTGCAATGGCATAGATAAACCCTAAGGTCACGACGGTTAAATAATATCGATTGGGACTTATAAAGGGAAACGCAATGGCGACAACTGAGAGCACGCCATAGGCAATCAGCTTAGCGTTTGATTTCTTCATCCCGTCCAGCATTATCGGGCCCCCTTTGCAAAAAGGCCTGAGGGTTTTATCGAAAGAATCAAGACCAGAATTGCAAAGGCCACAACATCTTTATAATTACTGGATAGATACGTAGCACCCAGGCTTTCCGTTAATCCCAGGATAAAACTACCGAGCACAGCGCCCGGAATACTCCCCATTCCCCCAATCACGATGATCACAAAGGCCTTCATGATGATCAACGAGCCCATGCCAGGATAGACTAGAAAAATTGGGCCGGCTAAGGAAGCAGCCGCTGAAGCTAGGATTGAGGCTACGGCAAAAGTCAGCATTGCCACTCGGTTGACGTCAATTCCGACGAGACTGGCTCCATCCCGATTTTGGGCCATGGCTTCAATGGTCGAGCCGATCATGGTGTGTTTTATAAACACATAAAGGGCTACCATTAAGATAACCGCTCCCGCGATGATAATCAGTCGTTGTTCAGTTAGTCGAACTCCACCCATCACAACCACGTTGTCATAGATGGCCGGGATACTACGAAAATCCGAACCCCAGAGCACTCGGGCTGAAGCTTCCAGAAACATCATGGCGCCCACTGCCGCAATGAACTTATTAGAGCTTGGGCTGTTGCGCATAGGATTGAACACTAAACGTTCTAATAAAACCCCAAGCACGGCCAAGACGATACCGGAAATAATGGCTGACACCCAGTAATTGAGCCCATACAATGTCATCATGAAAAACGTGACATACCCTCCTACCATGTATAAATGTCCATGGGCGAAGTTTGGCACCTCCATGATGCCATAAATGAGAGTAAGGCCTAACGCCACCAAACAATAAATGCTTCCTAACGTCAATCCATTGACAGTTTGCTGAATCAATAAATTCATACAGCCACCCCTTCTAATCCTTTCTGGCAAGCAACAACGAGTCAAATCTTAGACTGTTTTGATTGGAACCAGAAGGACTCCCCCAGCTTCAATTTCAGGTAAGGGAGCTGGACTATTTGCATCCTTACTGGTGAAAATGTATAGTTTACGTACACTATGCTCTGAGAATTGTTTACTTTGTATTCACTTTTGAAGTGATACTCTTTGATTATAGTTCGCGTAACTATATCCTTAACCACTCACCTCTTTTCTGTAGTTGACAGAATTATTACATTAATCAGAATAATGCAATAAACATGCCAAATATTCCTAAGTAATTTGGGCACAAGATGTAATCAACCATTTTGCCGACATCGGGAAAATGGTTAAAGAGTAACGCACGGTTTAAAAAGAAGGGAGTGTCGCTACTTTTAAAAAAAGTTTTGCGACACTCCCTGATAACTGATTTCTACTCTAAGTTCTTCTCTTCGATGCCATATTTTCTTAACTTATCGTAAAAGGCCCGCCTAGAAATTCCTAATGCTTTCATGGCTTGTGTACGGTTATTGTTATAAGTAGCCAAGGCCGATAAAATCAGTTCCTTTTCCATCCTTCCCACAATTTCTCTAACATCATATGGTTTATCCTTAACGCTTGAGTGCCCATTATTAGTCGGAATTATGTGTACTGGTAAGTGACGAATTTCGATGGTCGTACCGCTGCACACAATACTGGCGTGCTCTAACACATTTTGCAGTTCTCGGATATTACCGGGCCAATCATATTCTTGGAGAAATTTTACGACTTGGGGTGAAAGATTTAGTTCATGATCAGCTTCCCGTGAGAATTGTTTAAGAAACGTTTTGGCAAGCTCCAATATGTCATCTTTACGTTCACGGAGAGGAGTCAGCTGGAGTGGAACAATATTTAGTCGATAGTACAAGTCACGACGAAAAGTCCCTTTTTCAATCATGCTTTCCAAATCTCGGTTAGTTGCAGCAATCACTCGAATATTAACTTTAATAGTCTTAGTACCACCAACCCGTTCAAATTCCTTTTCTTGTAGAACACGCAATAATTTAGCCTGCATCGTGAGACTCATATCCCCGATTTCATCCAGAAAAATTGTCCCACTATGAGCTAATTCAAATTTACCAAGTTTTCCGCCCTTTCTAGCACCTGTAAAAGCTCCATCTTCATACCCAAAAAGTTCACTTTCTATTAAATCCTCAGGTATAGCAGCGCAATTCACCTTTATCATGGGTTTATCCATACGCCGGCTACAATTATGAACAGCCCTAGCCAAAACCTCTTTACCCACACCACTTTCACCAAGGATCAGCACGGTACTCTCTGTTCGCGCTACTTTTGCTGCTAACACTAACGTTTCCTTCAAACGACTGTTTTGTCCCACATATTCTTTGAAGGACATCGGGAGGTGCTCCCATTGCTCTAACTGCTCTTTCAAATAGTCAGCGACACCCTTAGTTTGTTCTAACTCGCGATTTAGTTCTACAACTTCGGTAATATTTTTAAAGATTGAAACGGCTCCGATGATCTTTTCTCCATTTAAAAGTGGAAAAGAACTCCCTACTACATTCACATTTAGAGAATCTAAATAATCTGTGCCACGACTAGGCTTTCCTGTATGGAGCATTTTAATTGTTGCTGAATCAGGTTCAATGACATCCAACCTGCGGCCTAGAACTTTAGCTACGGGTACTCCTAAGATTCTTGCATAAGCCTCGTTTGCATAGACAATGGTCGTATCTGAATCAATAACAAGTACAACATCATGAATGTTATCCAAAATTTCAAATAAGAGTTCACGATTCCATTGTGGAATAATACTTGTGGTGACAGCGTGGGCTCCGACACTCATAGTTATCCCTCATTTTTTTGTATCTTTTGTAAACATTATACGGGTCAAAACAGTTGAAGTAAAGAACCAATACCATAATATTTCAATAATTCACAATATTAGGCAAACGCCCGTTTAAAAATACTTTCATAGTTTTAAAGAAGAAGGGTGGCAACAAACTGGATTATCAGTATGTTACCACCCGGGAATCATTAACTTCCTCTCTAGTTGCACTTTTTAAGTTAAATCACTTTGACTTGGTTAAACGTGGTAAATCCCAGAATTCTTTCTTAAGCGGAACTTCATAAGTTATCTTCGTATATTGTTCTTTGTCGTACGTTTGCCCCCTTAGCAGATCCACTAAGAAACGCTCACCATTGCTTTTATTTTCGATGACAACCATTCGACTAGGATTGCTCTGTGGTCTTTCCATCATAAAGTCTCCTTATCTTCCCACTGATTCATTTTAAAACCGCGGCACATGCTTCACTCTTCTCTACACCTATTCGCTAGAATTGCATAAATGTCCTTCTATTCCGGTAACTTCGAAAGTGCTTTTTTACTAGCTACAATAGGACCCACCCTGCCAATAAACATCGTTAAAATTATCGCCATTTTACCAACGACGATATCACATTAATTCAAAGAAACTGTCAAGGTTCGATGTCCTTCCAATCCTGCTATCTTTTAATTAAAATGGTAGTCTTCAGCTTACTGATAAAATGACAAAACAGTGGTTATACTTTATTTTGTAGATACGATATCCATAACTAATTTAAAGAGGTGTTTTGCTAATGTTTAATGACAAGACTTTAACTTGTAGGGACTGTGGTCAGGATTTTGAGTTTTCGGCGTCTGAACAGGAGTTCTTCGCAGAAAAAGGGTTTACTAACGAACCGGGGAGGTGCCAAAGTTGCCGCGCTGCTAAAAAAGCACAAAATCGAACGTCGGGCGGATTTAATAATAACCGTTCAGATCGAGAAATGTTCCCCGCTATTTGCGCTACGTGTGGCAAAGAAACAACCGTACCTTTCCGACCGTCGGGTGATAGGCCAATTTACTGTCGGGACTGCTTCCAACCAGCTCCACGCAACAATTGGTAAACCCCAATCAAAACATCAGCCCTCCCCGTCCTTAGACGAGGGGGTTTTTGCTATTCAACGGAATGAAAAACTACCAGGTATTCTCCATAGCCCTCTTGAACAAGTTCCTCTTTAGGAATAAACTTTAGCGCCGCAGAATTAATGCAGTAACGCAAGCCAGTTGGAAGTGGGCCATCGTTAAAAACATGCCCTAGATGAGCTCCAGATTTTGTACTAACAACTTCAGTCCGAATCATAAAATGACTTGAATCATGTTTTTCTTGAACACTTTCTGGTGAAATTGGTTTTGAAAAGCTCGGCCATCCGCAACTAGACTTAAATTTGTCTTGCGAACTGAAAAGAGGCACGCCAGATATTAGATCAATGTAAATTCCCTCTCTTATATTATCCCAATATTCATTCTTAAAAGGAGGCTCGGTCCCTTGATTTTGAGTTACTTCAAATTGGATATCTGTCAATTTTGACCTTAGGAGCTCTTTTTCAAGTTCTAACCCTTGCACCTTTTTTCTCTTTCTATTGTCATTCTCTTTGGAGTCTTCTTCAAGACTATCCTGCTCGTGCTCCTGTTCCCAGTGTCCTTTAATAAAATCGTCCCGTCCTGATCTTTGACGGTACACACCATATCTTAGAGGAAATTTACTATGATACTTTTGATGGTATTCCTCTGCAACGTAAAATATTTCAGCAGGTAGGATTTCCGTGACGATAGAATCTTTAAATCTACCGCTTTTTGTGAGGATTTCTTTTGATTGCAGTGCTTGGGCCTTTTGCTCCTCATTATGGTAAAAAATTGCGGTTCGATATGGTTGACCTTGGTCCGAAAATTGTCCGCTTGGATTTGTCGGATCTATCTGTCTCCAGTAAATCTCTAACAACTTTGTGTACGGTAACTGAGCCGGATCAAAGGTGATCTGAACAGCTTCAAAGTGTCCAGTTTTCTTTGTACAAACATCTTCATAGGTTGGATTTTCTAGATTTCCTCCAGTATAGCCTACGACCACGTTAATAATACCGGGCAATCCCTCAAACGGTTTTACCATACACCAGAAACAGCCTCCCGCAAAGGTAGCAAGTTGGTATTCGTTATTATCCATGGAATTCCCCCCTCATTTCTCCTAATAACTCACAAATATTTAGTCTCATACCCTTCCGAAGTTATTCAAAAATAAAGGCTATAACTCATTACACATATTTTCCCTATATGCTATTATTTGATAAATTATTATAATCATGCATCAGTATAACAGATTTATTGAAGGATAATTAGTTGAGATTCTTGTCTTTACATTTTTAGTATTTATGAGATAATTGAGACAATTGATGAACGACCATTCACTATCTGGGAAGAAAGGTGTGAAAATCATGTCCCTATTACTTAATCCTCAAAACTATGAAAGCCCCCAAACAGATCTTCAATCTAAACGAGTGATGGAGAAAACCATTCAATTTTTCGAGGAGAAAGGGCTAACAAGCATCAAAGAAGATGACCAAGCAAGCCGTTGGTATACTGATTTCTTGAAATTTCTCAAAAAAGAACGCATTTTTTCTACCTTATTAACCCCTACCGGTTATGGGGCCTCCGACTCACGGTTTGACCTAAGTCGAGTCTGTGAATTCAACGAAATCACTGCCTTCTATTCGTTGTCTTATCAATACGCGTACCAAGTTAGCATTCTTGGACTTGGCCCTATTTGGATGGGAGATAATGAAAGGGCTAAACACAAAACGGCTCAGTTACTGATCGACGGTGGAATTTTTGCCTTTGGTCTGTCCGAAAAAGCACACGGTGCCGACCTCTATAGCAATGAAATGGCATTATCCAAGACCAGCGAAGGAAACTACCTAGCTAACGGCGGGAAATACTATATTGGCAACGCTAATGTGGCTGCCCTAGTCTCTACCTTCGCACGTTACAAAGACACTAAGGATTATGTCTTTTTTGTGGTTGATAGCCAGCATCGCAACTATAAATTAATCAAAAAAATCTCCACCTCTGGCGTCCGTTCAGCCTATGTCGGAGATTATGACCTTATCGATTACCCGATCACCTCTGAAGACATCCTTTCTAGTGGTCCTTTGGCTTGGGATTCAGCTCTATCCACGATCAACATTGGGAAATTTCAATTGGGTTTTGCGTCCATCGGGATTTCTACTCACGCCTATTATGAAGCCCTTAATCATGCCTCAAATCGAGAATTATATGGCAAAAAGGTCACCGAATTTCCACATATTCAGAAAATCTTTACAGAATCCTATGCTCGCCTGATCGCCATGAAACTGTACGCTCTTAGAAGTTTAGATTATTTCCGTTCTGCTTCTGATCAGGACAGACGCTATTTGCTTTTTAATCCCATTCAAAAAATGAAAGTAACAACCCAAGGGATGAAAATTATTGAAATGCTTCTCGATGCTATCGCTGCCAAAGGGTTTGAACAAGACACCTATTTCGAGACCGCTATTCGAGATATTGGCATGATCCCCCGCTTAGAAGGGACAACTCATGTCAACATTGCCCTTGTCATCAAGTTCATTAATAATTACTTTTTTAATCCCGAAAATTTCCCAACAGTCCCCAAGCGGGATGAGCCAGCTGACGATAGTTACTTATTTCGTCAGAAAGCCGGAAAACTTGCCTCAGTCCGTTTCCCCGACTACCGCTTGGCCTATGAAGAAGTTCAAGTTCCTAATGTAACTGTCTTCAAAGAACAAATTGAACTTTTCCGTTCCTTCTTAGAACAAGCCAGTCCAAACCCTGAGCAACTTAAAAATATCGATTATATGCTTGCACTGGGGGAAATGTTTACCTTGATTGTCTATGCCCAGTTAATTCTCGAAAATTCTAAGATCCATTCCATCTCTTCAGCGTTACTCGATGAGATTTTTAACTTCCTAGTTCGCGACTTCGCCCAATTTGCTTTGACTCAACTTTCCAATTACGATAATTCTGAACAGCAAGAAGAATTCTTGAAATCTATGCTGAAAAAGCCAATCCTGAACCCTACAACTGTGCAATCCCTTTGGGAGAATGAAGTGAAACCTCTACAAGGAGCCTATCAAAATACGTAAGCCCTTAATATTAAAGACTTTTCAAATTGATATTCATGAAGAACCCCGACTTTGCGAAGTGGGGGTTCTTCATGAATTTAAAGTTCACTTAAGCTATCAAACCCTTTGGGATGGTTCTTGTGCCAATTCCAAGCAGATTGAATAATCTGCCCTAAACTATCAAATTGCGGCTTCCAACCTAACTCCTCCTGTGCCTTTCTCGAGGAGGCCACCAAAATGGCAGGGTCCCCGCCGCGACGCGGGACTATTTGTAAAGGGATGGAATGTCCTGTGATTTCCCTTGCCTTTTCGACAACTTCCCTTACTGAAAACCCTTCTCCATTGCCCAGGTTATATACTGCACTTTCCCCAGTTTTCCTAAGTTTCTGTAAAGCAAGCCAATGTGCATTAGCCAAATCTGTTACATGTATATAGTCTCGAATACACGTTCCATCGACTGTTGGATAATCATCTCCGAAGACCGCTAGAACTTCTCTTTGCCCTGCGGCCACTTGCAAAATAATGGGGATCAAATGACTTTCCGGTCGATGATCTTCGCCAATATGTCCATCCACATGTGCGCCCGCAGCATTAAAGTATCGTAAAGCGACACTCTGTGTCCCGTAGGCTTGCTCACACCATTTCAACATAGTTTCGATGGCGAGTTTAGTTTCACCATAGGGATTCGTTGGCACCTTACGATCCGTTTCTCTTATGGGAATACTTTCCGGCTCTCCGTAGGCTGCAGCCGTTGAAGAGAAGACAATTTTTTTAACCCCAAATTTCACCATACAGACTAGTAATCTTTGAGCTGTAATCAAATTATTATCATAATATTTAAGAGGTTCTTGTACACTCTCCCCAACTAGAGAATCTGCCGCGAAATGGATAACCGCCTCGATATCATGATTTGAGAAAACCTTTTCAAGTATCTCGGAATCCCGAATATCTCCTTGGTAAAAAGCCCCTGACAGAACGGCATTACGATGCCCTTTTTGAAGATTGTCTAATACAACGATTTCTTCACCCTTATCTATAAATTCTGCAACCGTATGACTTCCGATATAGCCGGCTCCCCCCGTAACCAAAACCGCCATCCTATTCCCTCCTGAGTATTTCAAGCTCAATTGTGCCTTATAATCGTTGACGATTGGATTTAGCATAACAATTTAAACTATTTAATTCTTCTTAAATTGCTTTGTTTTTTAGTTCTTGATAAAGGATATACTTTATCAGCTTTGGTTTTTCGTTTTCTTTGTGCCTCGCGACGTTGATATTTTAACCCATAAGCAAACAATAATACAACTCCCAAGGCAATCGCAGACGTCACATAGCCCATATGCTTCAACCCTTCCGTCCCTATCTCCTTCAACTATCTATACTTCAAATCTATCATACGCCGTTGCTCGTTAAAGTATCATCCCTATTCTAACGATTAAAGCTGTATTCCGGAAATTTCTTTAGAAATTTAAGCACCCTAGAGAATTCATCCCCAGAGTGCATGTTTTCTACTCGAACTGTATGGCAGCCCCCACAGTTCCCGGGCCAGTGTGAACACCAATGACAGATCCAACCTGAGTAAACACAGTAGTCTGAAGTTGAAAGGCATTTTCCAAAACTTCTTTTAAATAGATTCCAGCTTGTAGAGCGGCGCCATGCGCGACAGCCAAATGGATTGGTTTCCTTCCCTTCGTTAAATCCTGAAAAGCTTGAACCACACTATCTAAAGCCTTCTTCTGACTGTGAGCCTTTCCTGAATTGTGGTACACTCCATCGTCCCCAACTCTAATAATAGGTTTAATATTTAAGAGTGACCCCATGAAACCTTGAACCTTTCCAATTCGACCACCTTTTTGCAAGTATTCCAACGTATTCAACGTAAAAAGAGTTTCTATGTTCTTTCTAGCCTTGCCAAGGTTATTCAAAATCCCGCTAATATCTTGACCCTCTCTAATATTCTTAGCTGCCTCCATGATCATTAAACCCGCACCTAAACTTATCGTTTTAGAATCAACGAGGTGGATCTTTTCTTTAAACTTCTCTTTGGCCAGATAAGCGGCATTAAATGTACCGCTAAGGGCCGATGAAATATGAACAGATATTACTTCGTGATACTCTTCAAGCAACTTACTGTATAAACAACCGAACTCCTCGGGTGTCGGTTGTGACGTTTTGGGAAGCACTACATCCGCTTGTAAACGCCTGTAGAATTCTTCGCTGGTTAGTTCTTCATCAGAGTATTCTTGTTCGCCAAACCTTACTTTCAGAGGGATTATATGAATATCACACTCTTTAATAATTTCTGCTGTTAAGTCAGCGGTACTGTCAGTCACTAGGGCAATTTTTTTCATATAAAACCCTCCGTGTTATCCTTAATATTTGAGTCATCAACTGTCCTTATACCGAAGTTACTAAGATATCTTAGTAACTTCGGTATAATACTTTGAAATCCTTTAGTTTACTAAAAAAAATTTCGAACAGTTAAACTATCATCCGTTTTCCTTAACTTTCAGGTATAAAAAGGGGCTGATGCTTACGAACCCTCAGTTCGTTTGCAACAGCCCCTTTAAGACTTTCTCTTTAATGATTAGGTTATTTTTTACCAATACTCTTAGATTCGTACCCTTGAGCTAAAGCTTCATCATAATAATCAAACACCTTGTCTTGTAACGTACCTACGCAATCGGGACAAACGCAATAACAAACCTTTTCGGATAGGCCCTCCTCAGTGGGTGCAAAATACCCCCTATTAGTTTGAAATTTAATAGTGACGATATTCATAGACACAATCCGCTATTTTCAAGTTAAAAACTCTTCTAACGAGTACGAAGAGTTTGAGATATTTCTCGTAACAACGAAAACGAGTGGTTGACACTTGTTGTTCCATCCCCATTAATAAGGCAGCAACGGGAAGGGGCTAACCAAGAACGGTCAAATATTAAGTCATCATCCAATCCATGCTGATTAAGAAACTTCCATAATTCGCGCAGTCGAGCAGTTAGAGATTCCGCAGTCTCCAGACTTAATTCGCTGGTTAAAGTCGGAATAATTCCCCAAGCTATTATTTTGCCACGTCGCAGAAATTCTTTTACTTCATCTATATAACGCACGAAGATGTGGCCCCAAGTAAAAGCATCCACAGATAGGATATCAATATCCGCGTTTAGGAGAAAAGCCCAGTCAGGATTACCACATAAATGAACACCCTTAGGTCCCGGCAGTTTTGACAAGAAAGCTCGATATTCTATTTGGGCGACTTCAGACGTATAAGCACTCAACGAGTTGAAAATCATTTCTAAGCCTGGTTCATCCAACCAAACAAAGGGGTTTGGATGAATCTGTTTTAATTGATGATATTGCCAACTAATCTTATGCCCAAGAAAGTCGTAAAGAATCTCGCGGACAAAGTCGTTATAAATCATGGGTTTCCGCTCTTCATCACATATCTTCAGCCCAAAACTAATGGGACCAACCGTTTGTCCGTGAACCATTTTATAGGGAGACAAGTCCTCCGCCAAAAATCCCCTAAACGCTGCAGATGATTCAACAGATAGGGCAAAGTGATCAGGCATATCGGCCTCAAGATATTCATCCAGCTCCTCAGCAAAACGTGTTTGGGAGAAATGGAGACTTTTGTTTACTTCATCCACTATGATCCCAGGGAAATGCTCAGCAAATTGAGCATACATATCTTCCTTGAATCGAAAGCGCGGCAATTGGGGCCAAAAGGGAATATCTAAAGTTAGCGCCAGTTTTTGAGCCTCTGCTAAATCTGTATGCGGCAAGATACCCATGGCAGTTGTTAAAGCTTGACCTGGAAGCACTATTACTATACCTCCTTCCTTGGTAGTCAGAATAGTTTTATAATTACTTACCTTGAATTGTACCAAACCCTATTCTAACTTATCGTGACTAGGATCACAGAAGCATTAAAAACCTCTTGGAAACTATTCCTTAATCACAATAACCCTTAAAGCGCAACTTTCTTAGATGTTCCTCTAGAATAGCCTCTAAATCAATCCCATATTGCTCTTCCAGAACAAACATCATCGTGACAGCTGTCTGTGCAACATCAACTAATTCTCGGGCCACCATTTGCATGGCTTCTTCTTCTTCCAAGCATTGTTGCTCTCCACTCAGGCCCCTTAGTTTACCTATTGCCTGAGCTAACTCACCAGATTCCTCCATAATCTTTAGCGCTGTGCTTTCTAAGGAAGGACTTAAGCGATTTAAACGTGGCAATGTCACCGTTTTAGAAACAAGCGGTTGTTTGTCAGCTGTAATATTTGTAGTCATTTCTCCCACTACCTCTCGATTTCTCAGATCTATCAAACAATCTTGGTTTATTATAGCACCTGTAAGCGAATTTATTGATCCGTTAGCCTATCTTAACCGATAGAAAAAACTCCCCTACTTTAGTAAGGGAGCCACAATCTTAACCAGATTATATCTTATTTCTGCATTCCTAAAAAGACCTTTTCCGGGGTAATCGGCAAATGATTTTCTCTGACTCCCACTGCATTATAAATTGCATGAGAAATGGCAGGCGGTGGGGTATTTGCCACAACTTCCCCAATAGATTTTGCCCCAAAAGGGCCAGTGGGTTCATAGCTCGCTTCAAACTCAATACGTACTTTGCCGACATCCTTACGCGTGGGAATTTTGTATTGCATAAAGGTATTGGTAGCCATCTTTCCTAGCTCATCATATCTTACTTGTTCATAGAGGGCCATCCCAATTCCTTGGGCGATTCCACCTTCGGCTTGAATCCGAGCCAGATTAGGATTTATCACAGTACCACAGTCTATGACTGCAACATAGTCAATTAACTCTACTTTCCCAGTCTCTCGATCAACTTCCACCTCAGCAAAACCAGCAACATAAGGCGGAGGGGATACTTCACTACCATGGGTAGCATAGCCCACCAGCTGTAGTTTCCCCGTGCCTAGAATGGTGAGTTCTGCTAGCTTAGCAAAGCTTATCTCTTGATTTCCGCTTAAGGTGCGTACCGCTAAACCATTTAATTCGACATCTCCTCGGGTAACCCCTAAAAACGCTGCACTTTGTGCCAGTATCTTACTTTTTAACTCCTCGGCAGCCTTTACAACCGCAGTCCCCGCCACATAAGTTGTACTGGAAGCATAAGACCCCGGGTCATAGGGAGACGTATCAGTATCTCCTGCATTAACAATAATTATCTCCATCGGAATCTCTAAAATTTCTGCAGCCATTTGACTGAGAATCGTATCGCAACCAGTTCCCATATCTGTTGCCCCTGTGAGTAGTGTAAAGTTTCCATCATCATTTAAACGAATTTCAGCAGAGGCAGTCCCAATATTGGCAATCCCTGAGCCCTGCATGGTGATCGCCATACCTACCGCTCTCACTTTATTAGGACCAACTTCTCGCCGCGGGAATTTTTCGTCCCAGCCTATCAGCTCTTTTCCCCTAAGGATACACTGATCTAAGGAGGTGCTCCCCAACATGACCCCCTGCCCTGTAAGAAAGGTTTCTCCAACTTTGCTGATGTTTTTTAAACGAATTTCCGTTGGATCCAACTTTAAGCGTTCTGCTAACTTATTCACGATCGATTCCAGAGCGAACGTACCCTGAGTAGCTCCATATCCCCTAAAAGCCCCTGCCGGCATTTTGTTTGTATACACAGCATACCCATCAAACCGTACGGCTCTCGTTTTATTGTAAAGAGGAAGAGTGTAATGGCCTACACAGCCTAAAACAGTCGGGGCATGCTCTCCATACGCACCAGTATCCGATAAAACCTGCATATCGATGGCCCGAATAATTCCATCTTGGTCAGCTCCTAATTTCACTCTTAGTCTCATGGCATGACGGCTTGTCGTACAGCTAAAGGTTTCTTTCCGATCATAAATAATCAAAGCAGGTTTTCCCGTCTTTAAGGTTACGAGCGCAGCAAAAACATCCCCAGCCCCGGTTTGCTTTCCACCAAATCCACCCCCGATTCTAGGCTTGATTACCCTAATCTTGCTTGCGGGAATTTGCAAAGCTCGGGCTAACTGTCTTCTAATATGAAAGGGAACCTGTGTCGAACTAACCACAATCAGCCTTCCAGTATGATCCAAATAACTAAAAGCCCGATAGGTTTCCATCATGGTATGCGCTTGAGCTTGTGGATAATAGACATCTTCTACCACTACGGCGCATCGTTTAAATTCTTCCTCAACGTCACCAACTTCTTCATGATAGGAAGAGGCAATATTTTTTTCCTTATTCAGTCCAATCTCAAAGTTACAGCTCGAGTCCTCTTCAGGATGAACGACCGACGAATGCCCTATAGCCTGCTCAAAATCTAAAACAGGCTCCATCACCTCATACTCAACCTTAATCTTCTTCATAGCTAAAAGCGCTGTTTTTTCATCCACTGCTGCTATGATAGCTACTTCATCCCCTACATAGCGAACGATCTGATCAAGGATTAAGCGATCATAGGGCGAAGGTTCAGGATAAGATTGACCAGCCAAGGTAAATCGTGCGTTCGGAACATCTTGATAAGTGAGAATGCATTCCACACCTTCCAAGGACTCTGCTTTTGAAAGATCAATTGATCTAATCTTGGCATACGCATGTGGGCTTCTTAGAATTTTCACCACTAAAGCATTATCCATTGCTAAATCCTCAGTATACACGGGTTTACCTGTAGCGATCGCCATTCCGTCAATTTTACGAATACTATGACCAACACTCTTCATCCTAAACCACCCCCAGAAAGGTCTTTATCGCTCTAAGCTGTCCCATGTAACCCGTACAGCGGCACAAATTGCCCGTTAAATAGTGAATAATTTCTTCCTCACTAGGATTGACCAGCTCATTTTTCATAGCCAAGACACTCATGATAAAACCAGGACTGCAAAAGCCACATTGTTCTGCCCCTTCTGCGCTGAGTATTTGAGCAAATTCCTCTGCTTCCTTGGGAAGGCCTTCTATGGTTGTGATTTTCTTACCGTGAGCCTGTAAAGAAAGAATCGAACAGGAAAGCCTTGATTTACCATCAATCCAGACAGTACAAAGTCCACAGCAGCTTGTATCGCAAGCTGTTTTAATACTCAAAAATCCATGAGATCTCAGGGTATCCGCTAAAAGCTCATCGAACGCGACTTCCCATTTGACCGCTTTTTCGTTAATCGTTAGTTCGATTTGCATGGCAATACCTCCATTATTCCTCGTTTGACAAGCGTTTTGCAAAGGGCCTTCCGATAAGTCGCAGACCCTCTCTGATTTGTTCCAAACGATAACTCTTCTGATGCCTTCTGTGCTATTTCTTCAATTTTTTCTAAGGTTGGGACTTCCTGAGATAACATCGCAGAGGCACTTATCGCAATCGCGGCTTTGCTCGGCCTAGCACCTACCGCAATCGTCCAGTGATTATCAAGCTTAGAGACTGCCACATTTAAGACCGAATAATCGCTAGCGGAGCTTCTAAAACTTAGGTAAGTTGCTTGACGCAAAGTTTTTTTAATCCATAATCTAACGAGGATATCCTTTGCCTTGGGCATCGTTAGAAAATCAGCCAAAGGCATTCTTCCAGCTTTGAACAACTCAACCTCTGTGTCCAAGCATAACAACGCCGTAATCAAATCAGAAAATCCGTACTTAGAATAAACGGAAGCACCCACAGTAACGCCGTTTCTAAATTGCACTCCAATAATGTCACGAACGGATTGGGGAAGTACTCCCTTATAGTACTCTTTTAACAGGGGATGAGTCTCAAGTTCTCTTAGGCTTGTCATAGCCCCAATCTCAATAAAATCATCGCTCTCCTGAATATAATTAAGCTTTAGATTCGTAAGATCTATTCCAGTATTAATTCTTTTTTTACCCATCTTCAGAAAAGCACAGCCTCCTAAAATGGTGTTATTTCGTTTATCAGATAAGATCTGATAAGCTTCATTTAGGTTATCGGGTTGAATCAAATCGATAATTGTGAACACGCCTTCCCCTCCTTACATGGTCCAAAATAGTTACTGCAGAAAAAACAAACCCAAGCGAACAGCTTTCAACTCAAATTGGTGAGAGAAATCTGTCCGCTTGGGATCTGACCCTGCGGCTTAATCCAAAAACAAAGTTAGACTTCCTAAACAAGTCTTTGGATCTGTACAATATGGGCTTACGCCCTAGTACATCTTTCGCTCATAGTCGGACTATTTACGGCAGTCCGGTAGAAACTTGCAGACCATATCTCTGCTACTATATGAACACTATTTAATTTATTGGTCTAGAACTTATTCTACAAGAAACACAAACGTAGGTCAACACATTTCCGAACATTAACCTTTAAATCTCCCATATCGTTCGAGCCGTATGGTTTGGCTGACAGACAACAAGGCTGCAAGTATCTCTTACAGCCTTAAGTAATAGCCCTCGTATTATGTGTCAACTAATATTATTTCTTAACTTCTTTAGACCGAATGATAAATCCCTTTAAACTCATCGACAGCAGCCCCAATATTAGCCGTATATCCCATCTCTTGAAGAGTCTCTCCAACGATTTGAAGTGCTTTAATAAACATTTCTTCAGTAGCATTGCCCATATGCCCAATCCTAAATGCCTTTCCAGTTAAGGCGGCCAAAGCCCCAGCAACAATCACTCCTTTAGAAGCTAACTTTGATCGAAACTCCACATCGTTTAGACCTTCAGGATAGATTATGCAGCTCAAAGTTGGAGCGGCAACTTCTTCCGTTGCCAAAGGCTTCATGCCATAAACTTTCAGACCAGCTCTCACAGCGCGACCAATAGCATAATGACGACGGTAACGGGCAGCGAGTCCTTCCGCCATGACCATTTCCATACCTTTATTAAAGGCATAGATCATGTTTACCGGAGGAGTAGCAAAGTATTTCACAGGCTCATTCATGACTGGAAGCCAATTCTTAATATCTGTGTAGTACCCCATAACCGAAGACATCGCTTCACGTGCGGCTAAAGCCTTTGGCCCAAATGCTACAATTCCAAGTCCCGGCGGAACCCCAATCGCTTTTTGGGATCCCGTTAATACAACATCGATAGTGTAATCTGGGTGTCCGTAAGTCTTTTGCATATCCTCTTCCATGGCAGCAGAAGCACACACTCCATCAAGTATGAAAAGTGCCCCTGCCTGTTTAACAACCGGAAGCAATTCTTCGACATTTGCCATTACTCCGGTTGATGTGTCAACATGAGTTACAGTAACTGCCTTGAAACCACCCTCAGCCAATTTTTCTTCCACCGATTGCTTGCTAATTTGCTGGCCCCACTCCGCCTGAAGGGTTTCTACTTGTATACCAAAGACTTTTGCCAAAGGGATAAAGCGATCACCAAAATAGCCATGGCTTACAACTAACAGCTTTTCACCCGGAGCAACAGTATTGATTATGGCCATTTCCATGGCTAGGGTCCCCGAACCCGCAATAACAAAAACCTCTCCATCCGTGTTGTACATTTGCTTACATAACTCTATACTGTTCTTGAAAATCTTCGCAAATCTGGGATCCGTGTGACCCATTGTTTCACTGGATAGAGCATCATATATTTCGTCTACAACTGGTGTAGGCCCTGGGACTAGTAGCATTTCTTGATTACGCAAAGTTTTTTCCCCCTTGTATTTTAAAGTATTTAACTTCTTAAAATAATAACTTAAAAAGACCAAGCTAAGACGGGCTTCTCTGATGTCCTCCCTTCACTATTACACTGTATGTACTAGAATTATTCCCAAGCATTTGCTTATTAAACAGTCCGTAGAATTTGAGTACAACAAGGAAAACCCAAGCGAACTGTTTCTACTCAGGTGGAGTGAGAGAAACCTGTCAGCTTGGGTTTGCAGATCGCATTTTACCCAATATTATTATCCAAATACAGAAATTCACTTGAAAATAAGTCAATCCGTATTTGGACTTGTTGCCCTAGGTGCACTTTCGCTCATAGTCGGACCATTTACGGCAGCCCGGTAGAAACTTGCAGACCTTATCTCTGCTACTATATGAACTATTATTCACTTGTCTCAATCTATTTTACAAGAAATCTAGACTTAGGTCAATATTTTTCGAACGTTTACATAAGTAATTAAGTAAACGTTCGAATATTCAGGTTTTGTCCGTATTGATTAAATCGTGTAATATTTCCAAGCCAGTAATAATTTTGTTCATTTCCTCTTCACTGGCGTTCCTAAGGGTGTCGGTAATCAATTGGCTGAATAGCTTATGAATAGCATTATTTTTTTGCCATTCTGGTGATAGTGAGAGTTGTACAATTCTACGATTGTTTTCAGGAATTTCCCTTATGACAATGCCATGTGAGACCAAACGATCCACAATTCCGGAAACAGTACTTTTAGATAGACCTACGCGGTCACTTATCTCATTCAAGGTTGAATCAGGATGCTTATGCAGACCCATAATCAAGCCAATTTGTGGTCCAGTTAACCCAAATTGCCTAGATTTTTTATAGAGTTGATCCCGATATATCTTGTTAATGGATTTAAAGAGAAATACCACCCTCTCCGAAGGACTACTCCATAACTGTTGCGGCTCGGGCTTCTGTTCCATGCAATCCCTCCCCTTTCGCCAGATTTTTATCTGGTTCCAAATTCTTAGCCTTATTACTATTTTTCATTAATAGCACTAAAAATACGGCCACAAAAACGGCGGGTACTGTCACCGCAATAGCATAATTCATAGCATCTAAATAGGCCTGAGCATAAAGCATTTTTCCGAGGGTGGAATACGCATACCCTTGGGAGACTCCTTGAGATAGACCAGATTTCATTAGTATCCCTTGCAAAGCTTTGACAATATTACTTGAAGTATGATTAAACGGGGTTATTTGTTCGCTGAGTCTTGCATAGTTGTAACTTGATTGATTGGATATAATCGTAGTCATAAACGTAATTGCTACTGCACCCATAATACTGCGAACGGTGGTAGACAGCGCCGTAGCTTTCCCGAATAGATGTCTCGGCACGGAGTTCATCGCAGCCGTATTGACCGGCATCATGGAAAACCCGAGGCCAACTCCCCTAAGAGTGGCGACCAACGTAACGGTAGTTCTTGTCGTGTCCATATTGAACCGGGACATTTCATAAGTAGCTAGGGCTACTAATATGAGCCCCGGAACTGTAACGACCTTGGCCCCAAACTTGTCAAAGAGAGCACCACTTATTGGCATCATTAACCCTGAAGCAATGGCTGATGGAAAAAGTATCAATCCTGTTTCCATGGCAGTATACCCTCTTATACTTTGTAAGAATAGCGGTAGAATATAGATGCCACCCATCATAGCCAAAGTGGTTACGCCTGTAATAAATTGACTTAAGGTAAAATTATAGATTTTAAATACCCGTAATTCAAGCAATGGATCTGGATGCATCAACTCATTAACGACAAAGATGAGGAGACTAAAACAACCAAATGCCAACAAAAGTGGGAATTTTAAATTTCCCCAATCGATAGTACTGCCTTCGCCAAGGACATATAACAGACTGACGATCCCGGCAATTGAAGAAAAGAATCCAATGTAATCAAAATTCCCTTTATAGGGTTTTAGAGAAGTTTCCCTTAATAATATGCTCGCAAAAATTACACCAAATACACCAATTGGCACATTAACATAAAAGATAAACCGCCAATCCATATATTGAATAATATATCCGCCTAAGGTAGGCCCTATAGCAGGCGCAGACATTGAAGCAATCCCCCAAAAACCTAAGGCTCTACCACGTTCATTAACCGGAAATATCTGCATAATATAGGACATTCCGACTGGCATAATAGCACCGCCACCCAACGCCTGAATAACACGAAATACTATCATAGTATTTGCACTCCAGGCGAAACCACACAAAAAGGACCCTAACGTGAAAAACCCCAACGCAAAAATAAAGAGCTTTTTAACTCCAAACGTATCACTTAAAAACCCCGTGATGGGTACAACAGCACCCATAGTCAAAGTATAACCTGTGAGAATCCACTTTACGGTTTCCAAGTCTGACCCAAAAACATTCATCATTTTAGGAATTGCGATATTAACAATACTGCTGTCCAGCATTACCATAAACGTCCCTATGACAACAACAAACAAGGCAGCCCACTTATAAGAACCGTCACCCGAACCTTCCTGATGGTCATGTTCTGCCATACCTACTTCACCTCATCACTTAATGTGAATATTGACAACAGCATTCGTACCGGGAAGTAAGGTATTATCGCTTTTATCAAATTCAATCTTTATAGGTATTTTCTGAATAACTTTTGTAAACGTACCACTCGTAGAAGAAGGGAGAAGGGCAAACGTCGAATTAGAGGCCTGACCGACATACTTAACTTGACCGGTAAACTTTTTATTAGAAAACTGATCGATCGTAATATCCACCTTTTGACCCTGCTTAATCTTTCCAAGTTTTGTTTCTTCAATATTCGCAGTAATATACAATTTATTAGGATCAATCATCATCGCGATAGTTTGTCCTGGAGAAATAACTTCTCCAACAGTTCCTTGCTTTTTAATTATAATTCCGTTAATGGGTGCCCTAAAAACAGATTGATCAATGTTAGTTTCCTGAGCATTACTGATGCCTTGGCGACCCAGAATTTGGTCCTTAACTACGGCATCTCCCTCTTCCACATTGATTTCCAGAAGTTTTCCGGTAATTTGTGGACTTACGCTAACAATGTCCCCCATCACTTTAGCGTCCTCAGTTGAAACGTAATAGGCATTTTTATACCAGTAATATAATCCGATACTGGCAAACGCAATGAGCATAAGGGCTATGATTAAATAAATAATCTTTTTACGCTTTTCATTCATTTTCCTTCACCTGTCCTTACTTTTTAAGACCGATTTCTGTTAGCATTCCGGGTTTTAGGACTAAATCAGGGTTATTCACTGTAATTTTCACCAAAACACTTTTACTGCGAGAGTCAATGACAGGATCTATTAAAGAAATTTTTCCTGAAAATTCTTTATTGGGGATTTCTGTAACCTTTACGACAACTTCCTGACCAACTTTTACACTTTCCATAAATCCGACAGGCAGAGAAGCCTTAATGTATAACGAATCAACATTGATAACTGTTAACAAAATAACTCCTGGCGAAGCCAATTCGCCGACATTGATATTTTTTGCACTTACTGTACCAGAGACTGGAGATACTATCGTTCCATAGGCAAGTTGAGTCTTAGCCAAGTCTAACGACGCTTGGGCTTGATTAACTTGTGCTTGCAAAACATTCAAGGCTTCCTTTGTTTCCCCTTTAGTTAACATATCCAGCTGATCTTGCGCTGATTTATACTGAGCTTCAGCAGCAGACAATTGTGTTTGAACCGTTTCCAGTTGTGCTTGCGATATTATCCCAGCATTAGCAAGCTGTTGGTTCCGATCAAAGTTATTCTTTGCATTTGTATAGGCAGTTTTAGTGCTGTCTAGCAGAGTCTGAGCCTGAGCTATTTGTTCAGGTCGAGCCCCAGACTGCATTTTGATTAGATTAGCTTGAGCGGTATTTACCCCTGCTTGAGCCTGGGCTACTTGGGCTTCAATATCTTGGGCATCAAGTGAAATAAGCTTATCCCCTTTTTTTACAACAGAGCCTACGTCCACTGAGATATCTGAAATTTTCGCCGAAATCTTTGTTGTGATCCCAGCTTTTTCGTTGGCATCGATGATCCCCGCCATCACAAAAACTGGCTTACTTGCCTGAACATCAGTGCCAGATTGCATATCTTTTTGTTCCGTAGCACTGCATCCTGTAAGCACAACAACCATTGCTAATATAATCAATAAAACTCTTTTCATACCAATCCCCTTTCTCTTTGTACAGCAACAGTTCGTATGCGTACTATTATTAGACATAGTCTAATGTACATCGAGATATAAACTCTGTCAATACCTAAATTACGACTGTGTTTTTGCAAGTTCCCCTGCATGATTGAATTCAAGAATGTTCTGGATTAGGGTAAAGTCTAGACCGAAAGATTCTGAATAAAAAAGGATGTCCAGCTATTTTAAGTGGAGATCCTTTCTAAGCTTCAATATTTATTGAAATCCCTTTGATCAGGAACCAGACAAATTGTTCGTTCCATATAATGGTAACAGGAACAGCTAGAAGAATTAATCAGACAACAAATTTTTTATATAGGAGTGATAATTATGGACGGATGGTCTCGAAGACATCATAGACGGTTTTGGCGTCGTCATCCTGGAGTAATCATTATCGTCCCACGTTGGGGACGTCGTTGGTGGTAACATTTTCCGGCATATCTAGCATATTGCACATTTTAACATCTGCGCTTTAAGCGCAGATGTTATCTATTATTCGACAATTTGCCGATAGGCAATATAAGAATAACCAATCGGGACTATTGATATGACAGCTATAATAACAATAAACCCGATACCCGTATAGTTTGTTCCCATAAAAGCCAGTAATATATTGATAATACCGCCCAAGACCCATAATGGGGCAGCCAATCTGTGAGTTTTCCTCCACACTTCTTCATTGGCCAAAGTCCAAGGAGTCCTTACCCCAACAAAATAATTATGCTTAAATCTACCCATCACATTTCCGATCAAGATAAAGAGCAAGGAAATCATCAATTGAATAAAGATTGGTTTATTAACGATAACCCCTGAGGCTATAAGCAGCGTCATTACTTCGAGTCCAAGGAAAAATATAATTATTAAATACTTTAGGAATTGGTAAGTTGATTTAAAATCGGCATAGTTCTTTCGTTTAGGATCTATATAAGGAAGTAAAAGATACATTAAATAAGTTCCTAAACTTATTCCTGGCAAACCAAATGCACCAAATAATTTACTTCCATATCCATTTACTTCTCCGCTCGCGTTCCAGTGGGTAGGTACTTTATCAGGTAATGATGGATAGAAGTAGGCTCCCAAGACGAATCCCAAGAGAATCAAACTTAAAATTAACCAATCTTGCTTCAGAACCTTACTTATCTTTTGCATCTTCTATTCCTCCTTCGTTAACATGAGTTGCGTTAAAAAACCATTTAACCACCTCTTGAAATACTGTCGTATTCAACGAATAATAGATATTTTGCCCCTTTCGATTATCCGTCACCAACAAAGCTTGCTTCAAGGCATTGAGATGGTGAGAAATACTTGGCTTCGTCATATCAAATTGGTCCGCGATTTCACCAGCCGTCATATCCCGATCTTTTAATAATAAAATGATCTTTCGCCTAGTCGGATCCGCGAGTGCTTTAAACGGCAAATTAAG
>DAIEHY010000109.1 GCA_027353165.1 Desulfosporosinus sp. | reverse complement strand
GGGGCGATTTCTGTTGGGATAGATGGAACCCTGACGCGCTTTATGGATGATAAAATGCTGCGAGAATTGTTGTTAAGGGAACTGGAGATCAAGAGTGCCCCCTTGTCAATCATTCCGTTTTGGAGGTGGTAGCCCATGCTTAATATTCTTCGGCGAAACCTCGGGGTAAAGATCATCTCGTTGCTTTTTGCGATCCTCTTTTGGCTTTTCGTTTTGAATGAAGGGACATCTAATAAGCTTGCACCCGATAAGCTTATCCCTGAACCACAGACCTACACAATTCCGCTCGTATCGAGTGGGCTTGATCCGAATATGGTCGTTATGACTCAACTACCTGTTGTTCGAGTGCGTTTGCAAGGGATTAACCCAAGCGCCAGTATTAAGGATATCTATGCCCAGATTGATCTTTCAGGTGGAGTACCGGGGGAAAGCACTTATATCATTAAAGTTAACACACCACCAGGAACCAATGTGGTGGATTTTCAGCCAGCTAACGTTAAATTGACTCTCGATAAAGTTCTAGAGAAGACAATTCCGGTCGAGGCTGTCGTTACGGGCAGTCCTGCCAACGATTATCAAGTAGGGAGTCTGATTGTGAAACCATCGGCGGTTAATGTGCGTGGGCCAAGTACGATTCTCAGCAACTTAGGTAAAGTGAGCGTAGAAATTAGCGTATCAGGGGTTAATGATACGGTTCAGGTTTCACGACCCGTCAGTTTTCGAGATAAAGAAGGCAAGCCCATCTTCGGGCCGAATCCGGTTGTCGATATTTTAAGTGCTTATCCAAGTAGTGTAGATGTTATTGTTCCAGTTATCCCCAAGGGGCTTTCGACGAAGATGATCCCTCTAAAGGTGACTAGTACTGGAACACCCGCCTCAGGCAAGGAACTCCGTTCCTTAGTCCCCGCCCCGGCAAGTATAACAGTTCAAGGTACTACACAGGCCTTGAAAGGGTTTGATTACTTAAATATTGGTCCCGTCGATATTAATGGGTTAGCCGAAAATAAGAATATCCCGATAGCCCTTGATAAAATTACGATACCGTCTGGAGTTTCCGTTCTGAATGAGACGAGCTTAAGTGTTTCTGTTCAAATTGGAGACGGACCCATCCAAAAAAGCATTTCGGGGGTAGCAGTCCAAGTCCGAAATGTTGGGGCTGACTTAGAAGTTAATAAAGTCATTCCTCCAATGGATGTGGTGATCGAGGGTCTCCCCGATGTTGTGAACAAGGTAACCCCGGACCAGATTCAACTTTGGGTTGATGCTTCCGGACATGCGGCAGGAAGTTATGCCAATTCAAAAGTGTTCTGGCAACTCCCGCCGGGTATAACAATACCAACTACCCTTCAAGTTGACTATAGTCTCAAATCTCGCGTGGCCAAAGGAGTCGAATAGTTAGGGTGGATTTACTGTATACGAATTTCAGAATTCCTGTAGAAGAAGATGGGTTGCTCATAGCCACCCTTGCCCGCAAGCTAAAAGTACCAAGCGACTCTATCAGTGGTCTCCGTTTCTTACGTCGTTCGTTGGACGCTCGAAAAAAACCTAATTTGACGTTCGTCTATACACTCCAGTTCTCCCTCTGCGTACCTAATACTGAGGTTAACCGTATTCTAGCTCGAGTTCCCGGACTGAAAGAAGCCCCTGTAGAGATCCCCGTCCTTTGGACTAAGCCAAGCATAGTTTTGAAGCATCGTCCAGTTGTGATCGGAGCTGGTCCAGCAGGGTATTTTGCTGCGTTAGCCCTGGCAAGAAAGGGGTATGCTCCGCTTATCCTTGAACGTGGAGATTCAGTGGAAGAACGCACACTCAAGGTGCAAGAATTCTGGGATACAGGGACCTTGGATACGGAGAGCAATGTTCAATTTGGGGAAGGAGGAGCAGGCACCTTTTCTGATGGTAAACTCACAACTCGGATCCAAGACCGTCGGATTTCGGACGTCTTAGGGACGTTTGTCAAACATGGGGCTCCCTCCGAGATTCAATTTTTGGCCAAGCCCCATATTGGCACAGATGTTCTTAAAGAGGTGGTTAAAGGAATCAGGATGGAAATTGAGTCTTTGGGAGGCGAGATCCGCTTCCAGGCCAAAGTGACCGGATTGATACCTTCAACAGGTCGAATGAAAGGGGTCATCGTAAACCATGGGGAGGAGATCCCCGCTGAAGCAGTGATTCTCGCGATTGGTCACAGTGCTCGGGATGTTTATAAATTACTCCACTCTATGAACATAACACTAGAACGGAAATCGTTCGCGATAGGTCTGCGCGTGGAACATCCCCAGGCACTTATCAATCTTTCCCAGTACGGAGTTGAGGAACATCCGCAGGTTGGACCAGCAGATTATCAGCTGACCTATCAGGATGTTACGACGGGACGGGGCGCCTATGCTTTTTGCATGTGTCCGGGAGGAAAAGTCGTGGCCGCAACCTCGGAGGAGGGAGGAGTTGTCACGAACGGAATGAGCGGATATGCACGGGACACACAGATTGCCAACAGTGCGATTGTCGTAACTGTTGGACCGGAGGACTTTTCGACCGCCCATCCTTTGGCAGGGTTGGAATTCCAAAGAAAATGGGAACATAAGGCCTTTATCGCAGGAGGGTCTAATTATCACGCTCCAGCCCAACGAGTGATAGACTTTTTAGAACGGCGAGTGACCGGGCGCTTTGATTTGCCCCCGACTTACGCTCCAGGAGTTAAATCCTGTGAGTTACATGGTGTGCTTCCAACTCCGGTAGGGGATGTATTAGACCGAGCACTGCGAGTTTTCAATGGCAAAATTAAAGGGTTTGCTGGAGAAAAAGCGACTCTGACAGGGGTCGAGACAAGAACAAGTGCCCCCATCCGTATCGTTCGTAATACTCAGGGAGAATCCTCAAGCATGGAAGGGCTTTATCCAGCAGGGGAGGGAGCCGGATATGCTGGGGGAATTACTAGTGCTGCTGTAGATGGACTTAGAAGCGCAGAATATCTGATGGCGCAATATGCTCCGATAGGGTAAGATAGAACCGTTGTAGAATTAAATAAGATTTTATGAACGTTTTGCTAATAGGTCAATAAACTAGAAAGAAGGGAGGGGACGATTTGAGTCGACTCTTTGGAACCGATGGAGTCCGTGGTGTGGCCAACAGTCAGTTGACACCGAGCCTTGCATTTCGCCTAGGGCAAGCAGGGGCGTATGTACTTAGTAAAGAGCATCCACACCCTCGAATTGTGATCGGCAAAGATACCCGAATTTCTGGGGATATGCTTGAAGCAGCATTGATCGCCGGAATTTGCTCGGTTGGAGCGGATGTTTTACAAGTCGGTGTGTTACCTACGCCTGGGATCGCTCTTTTAACGCGAACCTTAGATGTTAGTGCTGGAGTTGTGATTTCTGCATCCCATAATCCTGTCCAAGATAATGGAATTAAGTTTTTCGATTCAACGGGGTATAAATTACCGGATGCAATCGAAGATGAAATTGAAAGTATTGTACTTAGTGAGGATAAACCTTGGCAGATTCCAGTGGGCGGTGAGGTCGGACGAGTGATTCACGTTAACGATGCAGGGCGTCGTTATAAAGATTTCCTTAAAAATACGGTGGGACGACTGGATGGGATTAAAGTCGTCTTGGATTGTGCTAATGGGGCTGCATCCTTTGTAGGTCCGGAGGTATTGCAAGAAGTCGGAGTCGAGGTTATCTGTATTTGTCATACGCCAGATGGCGTAAATATTAATGCCAGTTGTGGGTCGACTCATCCGGAACAGTTACAACAAGCAGTTTTGGAACATGGTGCAGACCTCGGTCTAGCCATGGACGGGGATGCTGACCGTCTCATCGTAGTTGATGAACGTGGTACTATTTTAGATGGGGATTTTATTATGCTCATTTGTGCCCTAGCTCAAAAGGCCAAGGGAAAATTAGCCCAAAATGCGGTCGTTGTTACCGTCATGAGTAACTTAGGATTACATCTTGCCCTAAAAGGGGCCGGAATCAAGATCTATGAGACACAAGTCGGGGACCGTTATGTCATGGAAGAATTAATCAGAACAGGAGCTCAGCTAGGCGGGGAGCAGTCAGGACATATTATATTTCTGAACAGCAACACGACCGGGGATGGACTATTGACTGCTCTGCAGTTGTTAGCTGTGGTGAAGGAGCGACAAGTTCCACTCTCCCAACTCGCCTCTCAAATGCAGCGGTTACCTCAGGTGCTTCTTAATGCCAAGGTACACCATAAAGACCGCTTAATGAAGGATGAGAGAGTTCTCGCTAAAGTAAAAGCAGCTGAAGAATACTTAAATGGTACAGGCAGAGTCTTAGTACGCCCCTCCGGGACAGAGTCATTAATTCGGGTCATGGCTGAAGGTCCAGACCAACAAAAATTAAGGGAATTGGCCCAAGGGGTCATTGACATGATTATTCAATGTGATGAATAAAAATAATACCAATAGATTACTGACTCTAATTCGCGTATAATGGTTTATGTGCTTTAGGTAGTTCAGAACTCTAATCAACTAGTTGAGGCACATGAACCGATCTTTTGTCAGTATCGGATGATCCATCGATTAAGGAAGGTAGGTCTACTTAGCAGGCTGGAAAGAAGGTGATGCTATAAGTTTAGAATTAAGAATTAAAGCTTTGAGTTTTAGTAAAGAGTAAAAACCTAGGGGTAAAAGCTATAAGCTAAAAAGAGTAAAAGCTAAAAGATTTTTGGGGATAGACGGTTGTATTATGGGCAATTATATTTAAGCGCCAGGACCTTGAGAGAAGTTTAGGCAAGGTCGACGAGGAAGAGGGTTATCGAACAATTCGGCGGATCCCTCTCGGTGGCTTGTCACCGTAAAGCTTACTTAAAACCGAGGAGTAATTCTCGTGACAAAGAGTAAGCTGACAAGACAAGGGGATAGTATGCTCAATTTACCCCCCTTGCTTTAATTGCCTAAATCGAACGCAACAAGTCGTCCATGCAGGGGCGGCTTGATTTTTTATTTAGTTTGAAAGGAGCTAACATTTATGTGTGGTATTGTAGGGTATATCGGAAATAAAGTAGCGATCCCAATTTTGGTGGACGGCTTAAAAAAGCTTGAGTATCGGGGGTACGATTCGGCAGGCGTCGCCGTTCTGGATCATAATGAGATTATCGTTTCCAAAAGCGTCGGTAAGTTAGTAGCCTTGGAAGAGGAATTAGGAGTGAATTATTCCCAATCTTATATTGGGATCGGGCACACTCGTTGGGCAACTCACGGTCGGCCCTCTAAGGTTAATGCTCATCCGCATTGCGACTGTGGTCAGGATTTTGTGGTAGTGCACAATGGAATCATTGAGAATTACCTGGAATTAAAGGACAAACTTATTGAAAAGGGCCATCAGTTTGTTTCAGAGACAGATACAGAGGTTTTGGCCCATTTGGTAGAGGATTATTATGCAGGTGACCTTGAAGAAGCAGTTCGCAACGTTTTGAAGACGATTCATGGATCTTATGCCATGGTTGTCTTAAGCCGCAAGGACCCCGACAGATTGGTGGCTGCCCGTAAAGACAGTCCGATGGTGGTGGGCCTCGGAGACGGAGAGTACTTCATAGCCAGTGATATTACCGCGATTTTAAACTATACGAGAAAAGTTTATATCTTAGATGACGGCGAAATGGTTGTTATAACGAAAGATGGGGTTAAAATCTCGGATTTTGAGGGAACTCCCCGGACGAAAGATGTCTTCGACGTAAAATGGGATGCCGTTGCAGCTGAAAAAGGTGGTTATGAGCATTTCATGCTCAAAGAAATTCATGAGCAACCCCGCGCCTTAAAAGATACAATGTTGGGTCGCTTGGAAGAGGAACGAATAGTTCTTCAGGAAGTCGATCTGACTCTTGAAGAACTTGCGCAAATTAACAAGGTTTATATTGTCGCCTGCGGTACAGCTTGGCATGCCGGCTTAGTCGGGAAAACCTTAATTGAACGCTGGGCTCGCCTCCCAGTAGAAGTGGACATTGCTTCTGAGTTCCGCTATCGCTCTCCGCTCGTAGATGAGCATACCCTCGTCGTGGTGGTGAGCCAATCTGGAGAAACAGCGGACACTTTAGCAGCGCTAAGAGAAGCTAAAAACCAAGGAGCGCGCGTGGTAGCTGTTACAAATGTTGTGGGTAGCACGGTATCTCGTGAAGCTCATGATGTAATCTTTACTTGGGCAGGCCCAGAGATTGCGGTTGCTTCTACCAAAGCCTATACTACTCAGCTAGAAGGAATGGTGTTACTCGGACTTTATCTGGCCCAAGTCAAAGGAACCCTGTCTTCGAAAAAGATTGGGGAAGTTATCTCAGCGCTGAAGAAGATTCCGGCACAGGCACAAGAGGTTCTAGATCAAGAGAGTCTGATTAAAGAGTTAGCAAAATCCTTTGTTAATGTGGAAGATGCTTTTTTCATCGGTCGTTCGTTAGACTGGGCTGTTGCTATGGAGGGCTCTCTGAAATTAAAAGAGATTTCCTATATTCATGCGGAAGCTTATGCCGCAGGGGAATTAAAACACGGCACATTAGCCCTGATCACCGAGAATACCCCTGTCATAGCTCTGGCTACTCAACGGGATGTCTATGATAAAACGATCTCTAATGTCAAAGAGGTCAAAGCTCGGGATGCCCGAGTCATTGGACTGACCTACAAGGGCAACACCAGCTTGTCGAAGTCTGTCGATCATGTGATCTACATTCCTGAGACCCTTGATGAGCTCTCTCCGATTTTAACAGTGATACCGCTTCAACTTTTGTCTTACTATGTATCCGTGGCACGAGGGTGTGACGTCGATAAGCCAAGGAATTTGGCAAAATCGGTTACTGTGGAGTAGGGTGGATCTATGAAATAGGATGTTGTTGTCTCCGAATAATAAAGTTATAGACTGAATAATAAAGTAATGGTCTGGATAATAAAGTTGTGGACATCTTTGTTCAACTGGAAATTGATCAAAACTAAAAAATCTATTAGTCATAGTGTGTCCATCAACATAGTAGAGGAGTTATTCCCCAGATACTATCCAGAGCATTTGGCCAAAATTGAGCAAATATTGACTGCCAGAATGTTCTGGCAGTCAATATTTGTATTTAAGACAGGAATATTTAGTAAACTCGTTGAATTATAGGTAAGAGTATTTTAAGGCTTCTTAAAACACTTACCGTGTGTGAATAAACGCCATTCGATATTACGAGAATCGTTGGGAATGACATTGTAGTCATTTTATCTAAAATGTAAAGATGGTAGAAAATGAAACGATGAAAGTGTTTCA
>DAIEHY010000108.1 GCA_027353165.1 Desulfosporosinus sp. | reverse complement strand
TCGACCCTTTTATGGATACAATAAGATTCCCACTAAATTCTGAGATGACCGATATGGTTACACCTGGAATAATACCCAGCCCTTCTAAAAATTTTCTCGTTGTATCTTTAGCCCTACAGGCACCAACTACCGCCTCTTTACCTGGGGAGAGCATTGTCAAGGGCATTTTCCTCACTCCTTACCTCTTATAAATGCAATTGATAATCGGTATCAACTTTGAGCTGATTAATGATAACACTAATATTTTATTTCGTCAATGGAAATTTTACAGGCCCTAAGCCTATAGAAAATAATGCAGTATTGTGCTGCATTTTGAAACCATTAAATAGATCAATATACGCTTAAATTAAAAGTCTTTCAAAGACGTAATGTGCAGTAAATAGCTATTACCGAAGTAAGCGTAGGCCGCTGATGATGACGATAATTGTACTCCCTTCGTGTCCGATTACTCCTAGCGGCAGATTAATATTCCCGAAAAAATTAGACAGGATAAGCAAAAACATGATTGATACTGCAAAGGCCACATTTTGTTTGACTACCCTAGTCGTGCGACGGCCTAAGGCAATAGCATAGGAGACTTTAGAAATATCATCAGCCATCAGCACTACATTAGCAATCTCCAGAGCTACATCAGTTCCGGCTGCACCCATAGCGATGCCCACGGACGAAACCGCCAAGGCCGGTGCATCGTTAACACCGTCGCCGACCATAGCTACTTTGCCATATTCTTCTAATTTTTTGATAATTTCCACTTTCTGTTCCGGTAGCAACTCCGAATATACATGGTCAACGCCTGCCTGCTCGCCCATGATTTGAGCGGTTGAAGAGCTGTCGCCGGTTAGCATTACAACCCTTATCCCCATTTGCTTCAGTTTTCTGATCGATTCTTTCGCTTGCGGCCGCAGGGTATCTTGTACCGCTAAAACACCGATTCGTCCTTTTCCCACCTGAACAAAGATCACCGTATTTCCTTGCTTCTCCAGTTTCCGGACAGCCTTCATTTCCTCTTCCGATATTTCTCCTTCGCTCAAATCTAGTTTTCCGATTCGATATTCCTGACCCTCCACTATTCCTTGTACCCCAAACCCAGGCACAGCTTCCAGTTTTGAGGCTGTACTAAAGATGAGATTTTCCACTTTCGCCTTACAGATTATAGCCTTAGCAATAGGATGTTCTGACCACGTTTCCAGAGAAGCGGCGATGCTTAAAACCTCATTTTCAGTATAGTTTCCGTAAGGTATCACCTGAGTAATTCTCGGTATTCCCTCGGTGAGAGTTCCGGTTTTGTCAAAAGCTACTACGCTTACGTCACCGATAGTCTCCAGATAGGCACCTCCTTTGAATAAAATGCCATTGCGTGCTCCATTCGATATTCCGGATAAAACAGCAGGCATGATGGAGGAAACCAGAGCGCAGGGCGAGGCTACAACGAGAAAGATCATCGCCTTGTAAATTGTCTCACTCCAAGACCACCCGAAGACAAAGGGTGGCAAAACTGAGATCAAGACCGCACCAGTGATCACGATTTTCGCGTAAATACGTTCAAAACGCTCCATGAATAATTGACTGGGAGGTCTTTCACTTTGCGCTTCCTGAACAAGATGGATTATTTTAGCAAGCAACGTTGCCTCTGCTGGTTTGGTCATTTCGATGACTAAGGCTCCCTGTCCGTTCATGGTTCCGGCAAAAACCTCGTCCCCCGCGGCTTTATCTATGGGAATCGATTCCCCAGTAATCGATGCCTGATTTACTGAAGAATATCCCTCACGCACAATCCCATCCGCCGCAATCCTTTCTCCAGGCCTCACCAGCAAACGGTCGCCTTGCTGCAATTCTTCGACTCGAACTCGTTTCTCCACGTTTCCTTGTAACACAATGGCCTCTTCTGGTCGTAGTTTCATGATGGACTTAATTTCGTCATTCGTTCGCTCCAGAGTGTATCCTTCCAGGGCACCACTTAGGGAAAAAATCAAAATCAAAATAGCACCGTCTCTCCAAAATCCGATACTAGCAGCACCTATGGCAGCTACTACCATAAGCAAATCGACATCTAAATCTTTTTCCTTAATCAGGGTTTGCATGCCTTCCCAAGCTTTCTGATATCCCCCTATAGCATAGGCTACAAGGTAGAAAGGAACTTCGAACTCAGCATGATCATATTCGCCAGAGTACCAAGCCAAGATAATAAATCCTAAACTGAGGGCTGTAACAATCAACCCCTTGTGTCGCGACCATAGTGTATTCCAAGATATTCTCATGCTCATTTCTCTCCTTATGCTTTTTTTCACATGATTTAGCTAGACGGTATGTACCCTCTTAGCTCGACTCCATCAATCCATAGATCGAAGGAGTCGGGATGAAGTTCCTAGCGCTCTAAAAGGTTTCGACATTAATTTTTTTTAAGGTTTGCAAAAACTGCTTGATTTCGTCGTCACTCAGAACGGATGTCATCTGATCAGTTAGATGAAAATGGTAGTCATGATGCTCCTCAAAGGCCTTCTTGCCTAGATCAGTCAAACTGATGAGATTAACACGCCTATCTTCTTTCGTCGATTCACGACGGGCAAAATTCTTCTTTTCTAGACGATCGACCGTCACCGTAGTGGTTCCTGTCGTAACCCCCAGTTTCTGGGCTAAACCTTTCATATTTATTTTTTCATGCTCACCAAGAACCTCTAAGGCATGCGCCTCAGAAACTGTCAACTCACTGGATCGCACAATTGAATTTTCCCAAGAAGAAAACCCATTGAAAAACGTCAAGAGTTCATGGGTCAACTCTTCATTGATCGTCACTAAAACTCCCCCTCCAGATTAGTAAGTAAATCATAATGTTTTATAATAATAATGTTTGAATTTCAAAATATATGATAGCAGAAATACTCTTCGCTGACAAGGGGGCAGCGAAGAGTATTTCTGAACGGAGGTGCACGTTATTTGGGTAGTTTACCTAATGTTTTTCATATGTAACGATGACCAACTATCCCCTCTACCCAGATCCGCTTCAAAGCCCGCTGACTGAATTCTTCGTTCTATGCAATATCGGCAATCTTCCGGATGATCGTCCCCACAAATCTTGTTTTCGTAAAGTGCGTATTGTTTTCTGACTGACGTTGGAGTAATAATTGGCATAACGACATTAGCGCCCGCCTTCAAGGCGAGCTCCCTGCCTTGCGGATGCAGAGTGCCAAGCGCCGTCGTAGCCGGAATAAGGCTCTCCGGAATAAGCAGCCGCGCCAGAGCCACCATCACCAACGTATCTTCAAGCGTTCCGCCCGTTTCTGTCCCTAGTGGTGTCTCGCTGTGAGGAATAAAAGGTCCAATTCCGATCATATCTGGACGGAGTTCCATTAAATATCTCAGGTCCTTTGCTAAATCAGCGAATGTTTGTCCTGGCAGCCCCACCATAAATCCAGCTCCCACTTGGTAGCCAATCTCCTTCAAAGCGTTCAAACAGGCCCGGCGATCCTCGAAGCGCATCGTCGGGTGTAACGTTTCATACAGTTCTTTCGAAGCCGTTTCGTGGCGCATCAGAAAGCGATCTGCACCCGAGGCAAAGAGGCTTTGATACGTTTCCACTCTCCGTTCGCCGATCGATAATGTAATGGCTACCTCTGGATAACGTTTTTTAATCTCCTGAATCAAAGCAACGAGTATCTCCTCTGTATACCAAAGGTCTTCACCACTTTGCAAGACAAACGTCCGATAGCCTAATACGTACCCTTGATCACAGCAACCTATGATTTCTTCCGGGGTTAACCGATAACGTTCCACCTTCACATTGGAAGCTCGGATTCCGCAATACAGGCAATCTTGCCGGCAAATGTTCGAGAACTCGATAAGTCCTCTTAAGTAAACTTTATTCCCATAATAAGCCTGTTTGGTTTTTAAGGCATAGTTATAGAGGACCTCTCTGTCAGCATCAGTTATGTTTTGCAAGAGGTACGTGATTTCCTCTTTCGTGAGGTAGTTCGTTTGATAGATTTTCTCGAATAAATTCTGAAGCTTACTCACAAAACACTCTCTCCATCCAATTTGGAATCATAACCTAAATCGATTCAAACCAATTTACATAATTAAACGTTCTACTAACTTTTATCCACTTCCAAGATTCTCACTTCAATAAGAATGAGTTCCAACCTTTACATCAAACGATAATCTTTAACTATCGATCTTCTTCCAAGATTATCTTAGCCAGTGGGAAGGGCTCAAGCGCTCTGGGAAGTAATCCCTGAACATAAGCAATCAGAATGCCGTAATTTACTATGGGTACGTTAAATTCTTTGGCGCGATTTACTCTACTAAGCATTCCTGTCCTGTTCATCATACACGCTCCACAATGAACAATAAGGGCATATTTCTTGACGTCTTCAGTAAAGGTAGCTCCAGCAGAGAATTCAAAGTCTATCTGCTTACCGGTTCTCTGACGTATCCATCTGGGTATCTTCACACTACCAATATCATCCGATTGCCTGTGATGAGTACACCCTTCTGCTATTAAAACCTTGTCTCCATCCTTAAGCATTTCGATAGCCTTGGCACCTTTAATAAATTCTGTTAAATCTCCCTTTTGTCTAGCAAAAAGAATAGAAAATGACGTCATTAAAATCTCCTTGGGGGTATCGGCAGCAACCTTTAAAAAGACTTGCGAATCGGTGATCACCAGCTTTGGTTTTTTTGCTAGATTATTCAAGGTTCCTCTTAGTTCGTATTCCTTAGTTACGATCGCTATAGCATCACTTTCGAGTATGTCTCTAATCGTCTGTTGTTGAGGAAGAATTAGTCTTCCCTTGGGAGCAGCTTTATCAATCGGTGTAACCAGCACACCAAAATCACCAGGGTTAATTAAATCCCCCACAAGTTTAAACTTATCTTCATCCTCAGGAATAACTGAGATGATGGCATTTTTTAATGCTTTGATTCCCTGCTTCTTAAGAGCTGACACTGCAACGACCGGGGTGTTTAGTTCTTCTTGAAGACTACTTTCTATGCTTTCATGGTTATGGATATCGTTATTGTTATTGTTTTCAAGAGTATCCATTTTATTTAGAACCACGATCAGCGGTTTCTTCTTTTCCTTAAATTTATCCATAATAATACGATCATCGTCACTGATTCCTAACTTAATATCTACAATAAGGAGTGCCACATCAGCGATATCGAGAACCTCCAAGGTCTTCTTTATCCTCAGCTCCCCCAATTCTCCTACATCATCTATTCCAGCTGTATCGATAATCATACACGGTCCTATGGGCAATATCTCCATTGATTTAAACACCGGGTCAGTCGTTGTACCTTTTACTTCGGATACGATAGCCGTTTCCTGTCCAGTAATGGCATTGATCACGCTGGATTTCCCTGCATTCCTCTTGCCGAATAAGGCCAAATGTACTCTTACCCCTCTGGGTGTTTCATTTAAGCTCATTTAAGTCCCTCCCACGATCAGTTCCCTAGCACTTCTTTGCATTCCCAGCATTGAGGTATTCATGGCATTTATTAGCATCTACTGGCATTCTAGAAATTAAGTAATTCCTGGTATTCCTGGTATTCCTGGTTTTGTGACTTCATACGGATTCAAGATCTCATCAATCCTAGAATTCGAAAAAATAGTTTCTTCTTTTAACACTTCTCTGATTGTCTTATCTTCTCTTAAAGCCTTTCTGGTTATATGGGCGGCTTGATCATACCCAATATGATGAACTAAAGCAGCAGCTAGGACCGCTGACTTTTCAAGAGTTGCTTGGCATTTTTCTTTATTTGGGATAATTCCCTCAATACACTTCTCCCTAAATATCGTGACTCCATTATTCAGAAGCTCTAGTGATTCCAGCAAGCTTTCCGCTATCAGGGGCATAAAGGCATTAAGTTCGAGCTGCCCTGAAGAGGCAGCCATCGTAATAGCATAGTCATTGGCCATGACTCTCATAGCAACTTGGCCAATCATCTCAGGTATTACCGGATTCACCTTGCCCGGCATAATCGTTGAACCAACCTGCATCTGAGGAAGTTCTATTTCACCGAACCCTCCCCTAGGGCCAGACGATAATAATCTTAAATCATTGGATATCTTCAAAAGGTTCGTGCTGCAAGCTTTTAAGAGCCCAGATACTTCTACAAAAACATCATTATTTTGGGTTATATCTATGGGATAGTCGGACCTAGCCAAACCTAATCCGGTTAACTCCTGAATAGTATCCGTGATCATAAAGATATATTTTTGAGAGGCATTAACCCCCGTGCCGATGGCAGTACCTCCCAGATTGATCTGTCTCAAGCGTTCTTCTACCTTATAAACTCTCCAGCGGTCTCTTTCTATGGCCTTGGCATACGCGCCAAATTCCTGTCCGAGCATCATTGGCAAAGCATCCATAAGCTCTGTCCTGCCTAATTTAATCACATCACAAAAGTCATTTTCCTTCTCCTGTAGCGCTTCCTGAAGTTGCGATAGGGAAAAACTCAAGTTTCTGAGTATATGAATTGCAGTGATTCTCAGCGCTGTCGGGTAAACATCATTGGTCGATTGCGACATGTTAACATCATTCAAAGGATGTACAACGTCATAGTCCCCTTTTATTCCTCCCAATATCTCAATAGCCCGGTTAGCGATAACCTCATTGACATTCATATTCGTGGATGTACCTGCTCCCCCTTGAAAAGCGCTTACGGCAAATTCGCGATCAAAGTTCCCTTGGATGACTTCCTCACTTGCTCGAATGATGGCCTTGGCTTTATCCTCAGATAGTTGCTTTAACTCTTTATTGACCATGGCTGCCGCCTTTTTAATTAAGGCCATTTCATAGATAAGCTTTAGGTTGACATTTTTGGACCCTAAAGCAAAGTTTTCTTGGGCTCTTTTTGTGTTAATTCCATAATAAATGTTTTTGGGAATCCTCACTTCTCCCATAGTGTCCTTTTCTATTCTACAGTTCACTTTATACCTCCAGGAACTTTCTCCATACATTTATCTTATATTTTTTTCCAATGTAATATCCAATTACTCTGGCGATTGGCATTACATAGTAGGCCGCTAGAAACGGAAATCTCGCTTTCCTTCCTTAATTTCGTTCAAATGCTCTATGGCAATTGCCCGAACCTTTTCATTGGGTATGAAAGGAATCTCGTTTTTAATGACCACCTCACCCTTTTTCTTGGTATCCGGCAAAGCATAATCCTCTAGATATTCTTTAAGGGTCATCAACGCATTGGGCTGACAGCAGTTGGCAATCTGCCCGGCCTTGACAAGTTTCATAAAACGATCCCCTGTACGCCCTTCACGATAACAGGCGGTGCAGAAGCTCCGATTTTACCCATTGGCTTAGCTGGATTTTGCGCTTGCAAGGCTTTATCCCAGCGCAATGATGAGCCTGAAAAGGCCTCCAGACC
>DAIEHY010000107.1 GCA_027353165.1 Desulfosporosinus sp. | reverse complement strand
CCTTAGTATACATAAACACTTTTTGGAGCGGTTCAGCCGCAACACCGCAGAATGGGCAGCCCATCGAGCAGCCCTTACTTAATTCGAACGCTATTGTCGCATGGACGATAGCCTGGTTTGTCTCTTTGCTCAATTGACTGTGACAACGATTTACCTGACGTTGCCGCCAGGCATTGAAAAGATTGCTGGGCGTTTTTTCATAAAGTTGTCGCCAGGTTGCCCTAAAACGGGCAGTAGCATCAGTATATTGCCGCCATAACAGTGCCTGCGGCTTATCTTCTAATTCCGAAGTAGGGACTTCCTTCAAGAAAGGCATCTCTGAAACGATCTCTGGAACAAGTGCTGCTACCTGCACTGGATCCACACCCAATATTCCCTTTGATTGCAGCAGGGGGGCACTCCCGTCCGCCTTCTCAAGAACAGCCGCATAGAATTCAGGATCCCCAACAGCACATTCTAGAAATCGCTTGATATGTGGGATCAGCCGTTTTTCATCAATGTTAATTTGGCCCTTAAAATCTCCACATAAATGCAGCTCATCCATATCAGTATCTCCTCAATATTAGTACGCATAATGATATGATAATGACCCGGGGCGTTGATGTACCCGGGCCATAAGACCAAAATTTAGGTTACAGGGTAAGTTCAATTCCTACCACGCTACTAAAATACCGCCATTGCCGCCAGCCACTTTATCTAGCTGTTCTTCAGACAACTCGCCCTTTTTGGCCTCGACATCTGCAACCGTAAAATTATAGCCCTTGGTGTTGGCATATGCTACAATTTTCGACACATCATTGCCCATGGTTTTTAGTTCTGCCTGCATATCCTTGTTCTCCAGAAGGTCTTTGTTGAATTTTTCGATACTCATTTTCATTTCTCCTTCGCTTTTTAGATTTATTACAAATTAATTACACCCACCAAGCCTCACACCGGTGAGGCCACAAAATATACTCCTTTGGCTCCAATCCACCTTTCATGAATTTTTTCCATGATTATTCTTTTTAATTTGAGTTGTCATATGACGACTCAAAAACATGGATTGTTTTATTCCTTGCCCTTCATTTGTTAGGCTTAACTTGTCTGCAACCAATTTGTTTTTTGTGATAATCTTAATAAGCTCTATGGAAAAAGTTAATGTTCAACGATTCTCAGTCCTAAATTTGGTTCTACATGGGCTTTTTTATTCTTTGTTTATATCTAAACTGATGGTATACTAGATATTGTTTAATTCGGTGACTATAGTCATTATATAGTTTTTTATATTATTCTGTCAATCAAAAGGAGTAATGTATGACAATGCTCGAAAAAAAGGCTAGTTCGAGAATTCTTAAAGCCGCCGAAACAAAAAAACGAATTTATGAGAGTGCCCTATTATTATTTAAAAGAGATGGATTTGGCGCCAGTGTAGATTCAATAGTAGCAATGGCCGGCGTTTCCAAAGGATCATTTTATGTTCATTTTAAATCAAAGTTTTCCTTGATTATTGACTATATTAATGACTTAGATCTGGGCTACGCAGACTTTTTTACTTCTCTGCCCTCGGATATTAAACCTTCTGCTATGCTAATTCGTGTAACGGAAAAAATTGCGGATGTAATTATCAATGACATCGGAATTGATTTGATAAAACTCAGCTATGAAGCTCAGATAACAAAAACAATCAATATGGATATCCAACTTAGTTATGACCGGAAAGTCTATCAGATCTATCAGCAGATTATCAAGTTAGGGGTCCAGCAAGGGGAGTTTAAAGCAACCATTAATCCCGACTCAGTTTCAAGACACTGTATTATGAGCATTAGAGGAATAACTTATGAATGGTGTATACGCTTTCCTGATTTTGATCTAAAAGATGAAACATTAAGGCACTTCGATCTACTGCTTTCAGGCATCAAAAACTAGTTATTATTTGTCCTGAAAACTGAGCATTTTTAATCAAAAAGCCTGTAACTTGGTTTACTTAACCACCAAAGTTACAGGCTTGATTCCTATATCCGATGACTAACCGCCACCAAAGACTTCCACTTCTTAAGTGGTCGCTTCTCGCCATCCATGGCCATCGCTCTAATCTCGATCATCCTTGTTCGAGTCTTTGTCGACGACCTAAAGCCTTGGATAAGTTCAGCTAAACTTCAGATGAAGTTAAAACTCCACCTGAAGTAAGTTTGCTTGCTTATTGCGACTTAATTTCCACCAACGTCACCGAAACATCCACAGTTTTATTATCGCGGAACACGGTGACCTTAACCGTGTCGCCCGGTTTATACTTGAACAACTGATGGGTTAATTCCAAAGAACTCTTAATTGCTTGATCATTAATTTTCGTTAAAACGTCCCCAGCTCGAATCCCCGCCCGTTCAGCCGGCCCGCCGGACGTTATTCTGGAAACATATGCTCCCTCAGGCCAACCTCGTTGACTGGCATATTCAGCCGTATAACGAGGATCTATCTGAACATTAAGACCGGGATGACTGGCATATCCCTTTTCGATCAGTTGTTTTATTGTCGGCAATGCGTCAGAAATCGGGATAGCAAAGCCCATTCCTTCAAACCCCGCTTCTTGATTCTTGGCGGAATTAATCCCAATAACTTGGCCTTGGTAATTCACAAGCGGCCCACCACTATTTCCTGGATTGATGGCAGCATCCGTTTGGATAAGGTTAAAGCTTGCTTCTCCAGGAAGATTTAAGATTCTATTAGTTGCTGATATAACCCCCGTCGTCACAGAACGAGCAAATTCTTGTCCACCGGGATTTCCGATTGCAACCACCGGTTCACCCACTTGAAGCTTCGAAGAATCTCCCAATTGCGTAGCGATTAAGTCTTTAGTATCTGAAATTTGAACCACTGCCAAGTCTGTGCGATCATCTGCGCCCACCAGTTTAGCCTTGAGATTTCGCCCATCGGCCAGGCTTACAACGATCTTTTCCGCTCCTTCAATGACATGGTTGTTAGTAGCGATGTAACCGTGCTGTGCATCAATGATAAAGCCAGAGCCACTGCCTACTTCGGTCGGACCTCCCCCTCCAAATAGCGTCCCATGGGATTGGAAGTTAGCAATTCCGACGACCGCTGGTCCCGTGGTTTTGGCGATCTGAGCGACCGGGAAATTGGTCGTTCCCTCTGTTACGATGGTCGGGGTCGTTGTCGAACCATTTAAAACGACTTGGCTGGTAGGTGCTTGCTGCTTATTACCATAGATCGAAGGAACTAACGCCACTGCCACGACTCCGCCCAAGATGGCGCTAATTAGGGCAATGGCAAACGTTGAAAAGAAGCGTGGTCTACGACCTGAATATTTATTTTGGTCATTATAATAGCTCATGATTAACCTCCCATTGCTATTATTCCATTAATCGAATAAATTCATGCGGGGTATACCTAGGAGCAACCTGAATCTGCAAATCCGGGTACTTTTTCGATATATTCATGTCTCGAAGAATACCCTTGACCGTAGTCAAAGCGATTTCCGGAGTATTGTTTTCGGCACTTAGATGGGCTAACACAACCCGTTGGGTATTTTCTGAGATCCACTCTAATAGACCCCCTGCTAATTGCTTGTTTTCTAAATGCCCATACTTTCCACTGATCCGTCGCTTAAGGTACGCTGGATAAGGACCATACTTTAAGCGTTCTTCATCATAGTTCGCCTCAACAACTAAGGCATCGCACCCTTTTAAATGCCGATGCATGTCTTCTGTAATCATTCCACTGTCAGTGGCGATTCCAACTGTCATGCTCCTTTTTTCCTTTTGCTTAGGGCGCAGTATCTTCAAGCCGTAACTTTCCCGACTATCGTGAGAGGTTGGATAAAGTGAAATCTCAAGCCCTGCACAGGAAAAGGAATCTCGAACTTCTATACGCTGTTCCTCCGCAAGCTTTCCTAAGGAATGACCCATAACCTCCCAGAGCCCGGTTGTAGCATAGATAGGGATTTTTAGTTTGCGAGCTAACACACCGACCCCTCGGATATGGTCTACATGTTCATGAGTAACCACAATCCCTTCAATTTCGGAATCCGTTATGTTTAACTCAGATAGATTATGTAATAAGCTTTTCCCACTAATCCCACAATCCACCAGCAGATGTCGGTTGTTCTCTCCGACAAGAATTGCATTTCCTGAACTTCCGCTCGCTAATGTCGTAAAATGCAATTAATGTTCCTCCTCTGTTGTTCCCTACAATTGATTACTTTCCAGTTGTGGGATTTGCTGCTCCATTTAAGGCCGGGTTAGTTAACCCTTGACTTCCTGAAGTTTTTTTTGATTCGCTTTGAGCCTGCTCGATCATCGCTTGAATCTGTGCTTTATCCGAACTTTTCTCTGCTAGAGGAAGTGCTTTCTGCCATAGATTCAGCGCCCCTGCCCAATCTTGCTTTGCTTGAGATAGAAAAATGCCATAGTTAATCAAGCCGTTAAGAAAATTAGGTTCAAGCACTAACGCCTCTTTGTAACTTTTTTCTGCCAGCTCATTATCCCCACTGTAGAAAGCGGATGTCGCCAAATCAACCATAACATTGACGTCCTTTTTGGTTTTCAAAACATTCTGGTAAGCCTCGGCAGCGTGCTTAAAATTCTCTTGCACTTCAGCAGGCGCAACCTTTTGAGCAGCAACCCCGGCGTTATAGTATTCATTTCCCAGAGCACTTTGCAATGGTTCATTGTTAGGATCCTTTTGTGCTTGTTTAACCATCGCTTCAAGTCGTAATTTTTGGGCTTGGTAATCCGCAGTCGCATTAGCCGTCGTACTTGAGGAGTTTGAACCAGCTGTAGCGCCATTACCACTGACGAAATACCCTATTACTGCCGAACCAATCATGGCGATACTAATTAGAACCGCAAGAACTCCCGCGAAAATTCGTTGTGTTTGTTTCTTCAAGCAACTCACCTCCATGACCAATTTTCCCCAAATACCATTGTAACATGTCTTCTCAAGCCGTCCAACCATAATTCTTATCTTCTTCTAAATACCCTCTCGTAAAATAACTAGCAACGAACTTCTGGGACTGGTGCTGCCACTAAGAGGTTCTTATAAGTTTGTTGGCTTTCTTTGATGTTAACATACAATGCAACTTCCAAGCGTTTTCTCTGAAGTTCACACCCCAGTGGATAGACTTCGGTTAATTTTTGAGTAAAAGCAACATTTGCTGCATGGCAACCCCCACTACAAGCAAAACGTGCCCAGCAGTCTTGACAAGAGGGCTTTGAAAAAACATGAGCAGCGCGAAAATCTTTTACCACCTGGGCTTTAAGGTGATAAGGATCCGGGTTATAGAGTGACCCTAGTTTATAGGCTTCTTGACCTACAAACTGATGACAGGGATAAAGGTCCCCCTCTGGGGAAATTGCCACATATTCATGTCCCGCTCCGCACCCGGAAAGCCTCTTATTTAGACAGGGCCCTTGATCCAAAGCAATATTAAAGTGAAAGAAGTTAAAGCCCTGATCTTGCGCACGACGCTTAACTAACTCCTCACCAAGACGATCATACGCTTCCCGAATTTTCTCTAAATCGCCATCCTGAAAAGCATAACTATCCCCCGGCTCTGCCACGACGGGTTCTACAGAAACCTGTTTTATTCCTAAATCAGCCATATGCAACACATCTCGATCAAAATCCAAGTTGAAATGCGTATAAGTACCTCGAACGTAATAATACGTTCCTAATGCATAGGGAGAACTATCTGGTCGTTTGGTTACAAACTGTTTAATGCGTTGAGTAACCTTCGAGTAACTCGCTTGACCACCGGCGAAGGGCCTCATCCGATCATGAACCTCAGGGCGGCCATCAAGGCTCAAGACCACGCTGATCTCCTCTTGTTCGAGAAAACTTTGAACTTTCTCGTCTAATAATACACCGTTCGTGGTCAAAGTAAATTTAATGGTTTTATTGAGAACTGCTGCTGCTTTTTTGCCGTATTCGACCAAGTCCTTGACGACCTCAAAATTCAGTAACGGTTCTCCTCCAAAGAAATCAACTTCACAATGGTCTCTATGTCCAGATAACTCCAAAACAAAATCAATGCCCTTTTTACCCGTTTCAAAATTCATCAAGGTTCTACTACCACCAAAGGCCCCTGTTCCGGCAAAACAATACTTGCAGCGCAAATTGCAATCATGAGCAACATGCAAGCATATCGCTTTGACGACTGGCTTCTCAGGATAGTTTGGAGTGATCCCCCTGATTTCTTTGGAAAAGAGCGTCCCCTCTTTATATAGTTCTTCCAACTCATCAAGAATCTCCGCGAGTTCTTCGTTCAAAAAAGGCGATGGTTCTGAATGACCAAGAACCCGATAAATCTCCTCAGGGGTAACAAATTTCCCCCTCTCTTGTAAGCCCTCAATTACTTTTAGAACTCTATATGTCCCCTCATCCAACAGATGTAACGACCCGGAATTGACGTCATGAGCTATATAAATATCCCCTTGATGAAAACTATGAACATTTTTCTTAAGTGAATATCCCTCATGATTTAATAAATTCAACATCTAGCTACAGATCCTCGCTTTCTTTCCCTACAACCAAATAGAAACAGAACCCAACCCCAGAGACGGGGTGGGTTCTGAGATCCTATGTTCAACAATAAATTGACCTATTTAACACACACTTGGTTACCAACCGTGCACGAAGTCTTGCAAGCAGATTGGCAAGAGGTTTGGCACTTGCCACACCCTCCAGTTTTTACGGTAGAACTTAGGTTCGCTTTCACAATAGTCTGAATGTGTTTTGCCATTCAAACACCCTCCTCTCGATACTCAGGTCATTTTAATTCATTTTAGATTATAACACAGGGACAAGGAAAAAGGCAAAACCTAACCTTCTACTAAATCCTTCTTTTAAACCATCTATTTCTTATACAAAAACGTGAATGTCTATATTAATGTTTATGCTTAAAGGTGACCAATCGAGCTGCTCTTGGGAACCTAGAGAAACTATTAAAAAAATAATTATGGAAAGAAACAAAATTATTACATAAAATGTTGACGAATTTGCTAGATTATACATATAATGAAGTGTCCAAGAAATCTAATCTCAGTTAGGTGAGGCTCCTGCATAAACATAGGCCACTGCCCAGAAATGTCGAGAGACGCCAATTGGGTAGAACAGGTATTGCCGACATAAGGTTTTACTTAAGGTGGCTGAGAAAACTCTACGCTATGCAGTGCTAAAGCTCAACGAGTGGGGAGGTTCAAACATTTGTTGATTGACCTTCTATTTTGTCGTAGAGGTCTTTTTATTTTACCCATAATTATACATCATTTTGATGTTCAATAAGGAGGTGGTTATATGGATTCTGGCCCATATCATTTATCCAATCTTACTTTATTTTATATCGGACGGAGTCATTTAAGACAATTGGCGCCAGACTCCGTTACTTAAGG
>DAIEHY010000106.1 GCA_027353165.1 Desulfosporosinus sp. | reverse complement strand
GGCCGAAAATACCTTTTCGTAACCATATTTTCTATTTAATTCTTCTAAGAATATATCACTCATTGCCATAATATCTTCGGACCGTTCGCGCAGAGGAGTTAAATGCAGAGGAACAACATTAATTCGGTAAAAGAGATCTTCCCGAAAGGTTTTATTGGCAATCATCATTGTTAAATCACGATTTGTAGCACAAACTAATCGAAAGTCAACTTTTCGTGAAGTTGTGCTCCCTATCCTTCTAACATCGCCGTTTTCTAAGACACGTAATAATTTTGCCTGAAGTATAAGGGGCATCTCACCGATCTCGTCAAGGAAGATCGTCCCCTTATCGGCTAGTTCAAATAAGCCAGGTTTTCCTTTAGCATCCGCCCCCGTAAAGGATCCTTTTTCATAACCAAACAATTCAGCTTCAATCAGGTTTTCAGGAATCGCTGAACAATTAACTGTGATAAAGGCTTCTTTAGAGCGACGACTAATCTTGTGTATATACTTGGCCAATACTTCTTTACCCGTACCTGATTCGCCATCCAATAGAACAGAGGAATCGGTAGGTCCTACCGTATTCGCTTTGAGTAGTAAATTCTTCATAGCTAGACTCTCAGCCACTAAATGCCGATTCTTAAGACCTTGATTTCTCAAATATTGAACTTCATCTTTATATCGTTGCACAAGTTCTCGCTCTTTGTCCAAAGTATGAGCTAATTTTACGAGCGTATCTTGATCGCGACTATTACTGATGACCATCGTAATATTTCCATGATCATCAAATAGTGGTCGACTGGTGCACATCAGATAGACACCATCCCGAGTTTTGATGACTCCGGTCACAGTTGTTCGCTTCTCAATGGCTTCCAAGGCAATTGATTTATCCCAATAACCTTTTTCAACAAGTTCTCTAAGATTTTTACCCACCATTTCTGTTGCCGGTATGTTCAGAAGCCGTTCAGAGGTTGGATTTGCCATTAATACATTACCTAAGGCGTCGGTTACAAAAATTGAATCATAAGAATTATCCATAACCTTTTCCAGAGAATAGTCACTCTTAATAGCACTTTTTGTCTCAATCATTTAATCAACACCCTTTTGTTATTATTAAACGCTAAATGATCTACTGACAAAAAATATATAGTACTAATTATTATATTAAATTTTTAAATATTGTACAATACTCGAAAAGATGGAAAAGCCAGTTAACTTTAAAACCTTGGTCTGGCCTCAAACCATGCAGTGACGCCCTGTCCGCCACCACAGCAGAAGGAGATCAGTCCATTTTTAAGTTCTTGCTCACGCATAAGGTAAGCGAGTTTGGCCGTTAAAACTCCACCTGTCGCCGCAAGCGGATGTCCCAAAGCAATTGCGCCACCATTCATATTGACTTTTTTTATATCAAAACCTAAATCTCGAATACAAGCTATCGATTGGGCTGCAAAGGCTTCGTTTAATTCTAAGGTATCAAACTCTTTGATTGACGCACCTGTTTGTCTCAAAAGTTTGCGTGTTGAATGAATTGGCCCTAACCCCATGTAATTAGGGTCTAAGGCTGCTACGGCATAAGCTTTGAACTTCAACATCCAATCAAGTCCCATCTCTTCAGCTTTTTCTCTAGACATAACGACACAGGCAGAAGCTCCATCGTTCATGGGAGAGCTATTACCCGCAGTAACCGTCCCCCCCTGCTTAAATGCCGGTTTTAAGCTTGATAATGCATCCATACTAATATTCGGTCGAGGGCACTCATCTTGGTGAACCATCATCGGATCACCTTTACGTTGAGGAATCATGATTGGTACAATTTGTTCGTCAAATGCTCCTCTAGCCACAGCTGCCAGTGCTTTAAGGTGGCTTGAATACGCAAATTCATCCATTTCACTTCTAGTAATTCCGTAGAGATCAGCAATATTTTCAGCCGTTATTCCCATGGGTGGATTACCTATTTGTGGTGGAGATACTTGAACTCCAAAAAACTTGGGAGCTGTTTGTACTTTATAAGCCTTATCCGCTCTTTCCATGGCATAGGGTCTTTGCGAATCACTTTCAGCACCGCCAGCAATATAAACATCACCAAATCCACCCATTACCAGGGCAGCAGCTAACATAATGGCATTTAGGGCCGAAGAACATTGTCGGTCGACAGTTAAGCCCGGTACTTGAACAGGTAACCCCGCCTCCAGTACACACATACGCGCCATATTGGCGACATCGAAGGAAAATAGATTGCCCATTATGACATCATCAATTTCAAGAGGATCAATCCCAGACCTAACTATCGTCTCTTTAATAACTGCTGCACCTAACTTATAGGCCGGTACTTGGGCAAGTACTCCTCCGCATCGACCAACGGGTGTTCTTACTGGTGCGACAATAACCGCTTCTCTTAATTGCAAAAGAATTCCCCTTTCGAATTGTTTTTTATTTAGATATTGCAAAAAGGATACCAATCTCTGAAATTATGTTTTTGTAATTTTTGGCGAGACCTGGTACAAATTTTGCAATATCCTATCACTTGAATAATTCTTGTGAGGTGAACAATCATGGATTACGGAACAGCAATAAAAAAATGGGAGGATTTTAAAGTTGGCGACTCCACCTATTCTGCTAAAACCATTACCTCTGCTGATATCGTAATTTGGTGCGGACTGACAGGTGATATGAACCCAATCCATCTCGATCGTGAATATAGCAAGAAAACCCAATTTAAGGATATCATTGTCCCTGGGATTTATGTCTTAGGATTCATCTCAGCTACGTTAGGAAAGATTCTTGGCAGTATTTACGCTTCTCAAACAATTCGCTTTAAGAAACCCGTTTATGTGAATGATACAGTTTCGGCAGAATCAACGATCATTGAAAAGCTTGAAGAAAAACGCATGCTCAAACTCCACACGGTTTGTGTTAATCAGAATCATGAAATCGTCTTAGATGGTGAGGCCCTACTCTATATCCCGAAGCCCTCTAGCGAAAGGGAATTAGCATGAAGAATATCTTTAGCCTAAATGGGAAGGTTGCTCTTGTCACAGGGGCAGGGCAAGGATTAGGTGCGGTCATGGCTCAAATCCTTGCCGATGCAGGAGCATCTGTCGTCTGTGCCAGCAGAACACTTTCGAAAGCAAATGATGTGCGTGACTCCATCCTCCGAGCAGGTGGGGCAAGCATTTCTATTCAGGTCGACGTTGGCAACGCTCAAAGCGTTGAAAACATGGTACAGCAAACCTTAGCTGAATACGGTACCCTTGATATTCTCGTCAACAACGCCGGGGTAAACCATCGGGAATTATGTGTCAACTTGACTGAGGAGCAATGGGACGATGTGATGCGCGTGAACCTAAAAGGAACGTTTCTTTGTTCACGGGCAGTCGGACCTACTTTTATTAAGAATAAGCAAGGTAAAGTCATCAATATTACCTCAGTTATCGGGTCTCAAGCACTACCAACCCGAGGACCCTATTCCTCTTCCAAAGCGGCTGTTATCCAATTAACTAAAGTCCTCGCCCTGGAATGGGCACCTTATAATATTAATGTCAATGCCATTGGCCCTGGATACTTCAAAGGGAGAATGAATGATTCTTTAAATGATGCAGAATCCATTCTCCAACGTATTCCTTTGGGAAGAATGGCTGATCCTGAAGAATTGGCGGGGGCTATTATATTTCTCAGTTCCGCAGCCTCAAATTATGTAACTGGTCAAACGTTTTTTGTTGATGGTGGTTTCCTTTGTAACTAGGTAAAAAAGTATTGTAAAAATTCCTCTTTATATCCGATAACGAAAATTCGAGAAATTGTATAGCGAGCCAGCTCTATTCTATATAGTAAATTTACAACATTTTGTGTAGTAAATTTACTATATATTTTATTATTGAGACTATTAATACATTTAAAATTATTTGATTATATAATTTATCATTCTACTTTGTGTCACCTAGTGACACCTAAAAGTATTTGGCATTATTTTTGCATTAACTTGGATTAATTCAAATTTTTTTATCTCGAAAGGAGTATCTTCTTAATGCATTGGAGAGAAACGTATAAGAGCCGCTTAACAACTGCTGATGAAGCAGTAAAAGTCGTTAAATCAGGTGATTTTGTTATACCCGGCCATGCGGCAAGTGAATCAGAACTACTTGTTAACGCCCTAGCCGAACGATACCTCGAATTGGATAATGTCACCCTTATCCAAGGGGTTGCCCTTGGTAGTTCACCTTACTGCAAACCTGAAATGGCAGGTCATTTTATCTTAAAATCCATGTTTGTCGGTGCAAATACCCGAAAATCAATCTGGGAAAACCGTGGGACGTTCTTCCCGCTGATGTTTCATGAGTTCCCACGGGCTTTTCGCGAAGGTTATTTAGAATCTGACGTCTTTATCACGATGGTTAGCCCGCCTGATGAACATGGCTACTGCAGTCTGGGAATGTCCGTCGATCACTCGAAAGAGTTAGTTAAATGTGCCAAGACAGTCATCGCTGAAGTCAATCCAAATGTTCCACGTACTTATGGAGACACCTTTGTTCATGTCAGCGATCTTGATTACATCGTAGAAAACGATAGTCCTATTCTAGAACTCACTCGTTTTGCAACGATGGATGAAGTTACTCAAGCCATAGGGCGAAATGTCGCTGCGCTTATTAACGATGGGGATACTCTCCAAATGGGCGCCGGAACTATTCCGGATGCCATACTTCATTACCTCAAGGACAAACGTGACCTCGGTATTCACACCGAAATGATTTCCGATGGTCTTATTGATCTTATTGAGGCTGGAATCGTTAATTGCTCTCGAAAAACCTTAAATCCAGGAAAAATTATTCTAACCTTTGCACAAGGGAGTAAGAAGGTTTACGAGTATATCAATTTAAATCCTCTGTTTCAATTTCATCCGGTTGATTACGTCAACAACCCTTGTGTCATCGCTCAAAATGATAATATGGTGGCCATCAATTCTGCCTTAGAAATTGACTTGAGCGGTCAAGTTTGTGCTGAAGCCCTGGGGTCTAAACAGTACAGCGGCATCGGCGGACAATTAGACTTTATCCGTGGCGCAGCAGCTTCCAAGAATGGTCGGCCGATTATTGTCCTCCAATCCACTGCTAAAAACGCGACAATCTCAAGAATTTCCTGTCAACTAAAACCCGGAACCCCTGTAACGACAACTCGTAATGATGTTCGTTGGGTTGTTACTGAATATGGGGCTGTCAATTTATTTTGCAAATCTGAGCGAGAAAGAGCTGCAGCTCTGATCAGCATCGCCCATCCAAACTTTAGAGCTGAGTTGAAAGGTCAATATGCTGAAATTTACGGTCGGTTTTTATAAAGAGAATCAAAAAGGGCACTCGGGTCGGGCAGCTTCCCGTACATCCTGCAAGACCAGCTAATTCGTGCGAAGACGGTGTCTTCGTGTCACTCATCATTCCGAGGCTCGCCCACGCGATTTAGAATAAAAGAAAATAACGAGGTGAAATTATCATGAGTTTCCAAAAAAGTAAGGATGATATCGTTTGCGTTAGTGCAGTCAGAACCCCATTTGGTAAATTCGGTGGTTCAATGAGAGATCTTGATATTTACGATCTCGGGGCTATTGCCATGAGAAACGCGCTGGAAAAGATCAAGCTTGATCCGGCTATAATTGATGAAGTATGGTGGGGTAATGGCGATACCTGTAGCACAAAGGATCCGTTTACACCCGTTGTCGCGCGACAAACCATGCTAAAAGCAGGGATTCCACCCGAGACCCCTTCGATCGCTTATGACCAAGCCTGCACCTCTGCTCTAAGCACCGTTAAATATGGAGCTCGAAGCATCAAACTGGGTGAAGCGGAAATTGTCATGACCGGGGGGGCAACGAGTTTCAGCACTGTTCCCTTCTTACTCCGTGACATTCGCTGGGAAGGAAAAAAGCATTCTTCTTTTATGATCGAAGATCCTATTATCCCCCTAGGCTATAAGGATTATGCACCTGTAGCGGTCGATTCTGGTTTTGTAGCCATAGAGTATGATGTCTCGCGCGAAGAACAAGATGAGCTGGCTCTAAGCAGCCATCTAAAATACGGTAAAGCCTGGGAACGCGGATTTTTTCTAAACGAAATGCAACCCCTTGAACTAACTAAAAGAGATAAAAAAGGAATCGTCATTTCTTCCCAAGTCTTAGATATGGATGAGCAATTCCGTCCTGATATCAGTATGGAAAAACTTGCAAAATTAAAACCGATTTTCGGCAACCCCACCTGTACCGCAGGCAATGCCCCAGGAATGAATGACGGTGCGACTGCTCAAATAATCACAACCAGAGAAAATGCCGAGCAATTGGGTTTACCAATTCTTTATACCTTGGTTGCCATTTCTGCCATTGCCCTGCAGCCTAGAATTATGCCTGTCTCACCGGCCTTCGCCCTTAAGAGGTGTCTTGATGATGCCAAAATGACCATAGATGACATCAACGTGATCGAAATCAATGAAGCCTTTGCCTGCGTCCCCTTGGTTTCGCTTAAACTCTTATCCAATCAACGATTCCTAAAAAGTGACTACAGGGCGATGGTCAAAGAAGCTTCAGCTCAACCGATCTTGGATAATGATGCTTCTCAATATCAAAAGCTTAAGGAAAAGCTCAATCCTAACGGAAGTGCGATCGCTATCGGTCATCCAAACACGGCAAGTGGTGCACGTATCATGATGACTGCTGCCTATAATCTCAAAGAAAGTGGTGGTGGCTATGCGGCTTGTGCGATTTGTGGCGGTTTAACTCAGGGTGCCGGAGCAATAATTTGGGTCGAGTAAGCATTGCTTACGCATAAATCAAACTCGTCTCATATAAAACGCGCATAATTATTACGAAGTGTACGAGGGGTATTTTGACTTCACCCGATTCCCCATCTGGACAATTTAACTCTCCCTATACCCCGACTCCCAAAATTTCTCATATCTTATAGGGGAGGTGGGGAAATGCTTAGTGAAGTACAACCCACAAGCCCAGTTACACAATGTGTGACTAGGATTAATAGTGTTGAAGAGTATCTGAATGCTGTAGATAATGCATTTCAGCGAATCTGCCCTTCGACGAATCGATGTGAATTATGGTACCGCGGTCAAAACTAACCGGCCAATCCAACCGCATTCAATCTAGTACCCAGCATTGCTCGAAGTGGTCGTAATCCCCTTATGGAAATTATCTATTTATCTAAGTTCAAATCTTACGCGATTCCCTTTGTGCAGGAATTGCCCTCTTTTCCCATACCGAATGGTCGCGCTGCATATTGGCACTGGCTTTTTATGATGCAGCACTACGGAGTACCGACACGAATATTGGATTGGAGTCGTGATGCGCTCACGGGCCTGTTTAGCTCAAAAACAAATGCGTTGATTGAGAATTTCTTCTCAACCAACGCATTAAACATTTTTTCATCAAATTCTCAAGCAATGAATTCC
>DAIEHY010000105.1 GCA_027353165.1 Desulfosporosinus sp. | reverse complement strand
GGCGCAGTTGTCCCGACATTAACAATTTACAATGAAAAGAACCTACCTTATATCGTTGAGGCTGCAAACTCCTCTAAAATTGCGGCTCAGAATCCGGGGAATACGTTTGAAATTAACGGCACGGCCGTGCACCAGACCCAAAAGGCTGTCGAGCTATTCAATAAGTTGAACGCAACAAAAGTTGCGTTAGTGGAACAAGGGGATGCTTATTCCTCAGATTTGGCTAATCAGACGGAGAAGGCTTGGAAAGCAGCCGGAAAGACCGTCGTTTCTCATGACGTTACCACTAAAGGAGAGCAGGACTTTTCTTCACTAGTCACAAGTTTGAAATCTAAAAACGCTGATTTGGTTTTCTGGACTGCGTATTATGCCGATGGGGCTCTGTTAATTAAACAGTTGCGTCAAGGTGGTTATAAAGGTGCGATTATTGTTGGAGACGGAAGTAGCGATCCCAAGCTTATTCAAATGTCAGGCGCAGCTGGCGAAGGTGTATATGTACTCTCACCACCAGTTGCCGAATATCTGCCTGCAGCGAAACAGTTTGCAGATGCTTACAAGGCTAAATACAATCAAGCTCCAGGAGCCTATGCTCCATTGGCTTATGACGGTATAAACCTGCTGGCAGATGCTTTAAAACGAGCTGGAGGTACGGATGGCAAGGCAGTAATTAAAGCCCTGACTGATACTTCAGGCTTTGCTGGATTGGCAGGCAAAGTGGCCTTTGCTACAGACAAGACTTTAAAAGAAAGTAACTTCATCGTGCTCCAAATCAAGGGTGGTAAGTTCATTTTACAATAATTAGTTGTAACGGTCTCTAAGGACGACTGGGGAGTTTTCTCAGTCGTCCTTAGGCAACCGTAGGATACTTAAATTTTTAGACAATCTTCTTTGTAGCTTAAAGAGGCGAAGGGGTGCACGTATGTCGTTGTTTTATATCGTTATTCAACAGCTCGTCAATGGTTTAATTCTTGGGTCTTTCTATAGCCTAGTCGCACTGGGCTATTCTATGGTTTACGGCATTATTAAACTTCTTAATTTTGCACATGGTGATATTTACATGGTGGGAGCGTTTGTAGGGTTTGGAGCTCTCGGTATTTTTGGTAGCATATTAGGTGTCGGTTGGCTGGGAATTACGGTGGCCTTATTGATAAGCATGTTTCTCGTGGGTCTTTTGGGAATGTTGGTCCATAGGATTGCCTACCAACCGCTCTTGAATAAACGGGCACCCCGAATGTCGCTGTTGATCACGGCGGTAGGAGTGTCTTTCACCTTATTTAACGGAGTTATGGTGATGACCAATGGAGAATACAAAGCATTTAGTACTAGCCTGGGATATGAGGGAATTAGTCTGGGACCCGTTAATATTACCTATACGCAAATTATTATGGTTGTGTCAACGGCTATTTTAATGCTCGTCTTGTATTGGTTCATCAACCGTACTATGTATGGTAAAGCCATGCGGGCAATCGCCCTCGATCAAGATGCCTGCCGTTTGATGGGTATCAACGTGACGAAGACCATTAGCTTGACGTTCTTTGTTGGTTCGGCTTTGGCGGCCGCTGCAGGGGTTATGGCGGGTGTTTATTATGGCAGTATTCACTTTTACATGGGCTTTATCATTGGTTTAAAGGCCTTTACAGCGGCTGTTATCGGCGGAATCGGAAGCATTCCTGGAGCGATGCTAGGAGGCCTAATCTTGGGACTGTTGGAAACGGCTGGAACCCAACTTCCTTTCGTTGGATCCGCCTGGAAAGACGTCTTTACCTTCGGGATCTTGATCCTATTACTAGTTTCAAAACCGACTGGAATTTTAGGTAAAAGCGAGATTGAGAGGATGTAGAGGATGGGTAATTCTGTAGGTTTGATAGATCGTCTAAAGGAAAATCTGGGTGGTAAAAAAACACGCGGAGCTGCACTAGCAGTACTTTTTGCTGTTGTTGCCATCCTTCCTCTTTTTGCCAATAACTACATAGAAGAAGTTATGACCAACACCTTTTTCTATATTGTTTTAGCTTTAGGATTAAATATTGTGATCGGATATGCTGGGTTGGTTGACCTGGGTTATGCCGCATTTTTTGCGGTTGGAGCGTATACAACAGGAATTTTCATGAAAATGGGCGTGGATTTCTGGTTTACCATACCGATTTCGATCGTCTTTTGTATCATTGCGGGAATTATCATTGGGGGTCCGACCTTAAGATTGCGCAGTGATTATTTAGCGATTGTCACCTTAGGCTTCGGGGAAATTACCCGGATTGTAGCGCGTAATCTAAAAATTACGGGTGGGGCGAGCGGTCTGGTTGGAATTGAGCGACCTACAATATTTGGACATAAACTCTACCAAATTACGGATTTCTATTATACATTTTTCGTCTTGGTTATCTTAGCCATTATTATTGCCATGCGGCTTCATAACTCTCGACTGGGGCGGGCTTGGCAATATATCCGCGAAGATGAAGATGCAGCTGAAGCGATGGGGATTGATCCAGTCAAGACTAAGCTCTATGCTTATATGATTGGTGCTGCCTTTGGCGGAGTAGCGGGTGCATTTTTTGCCGTTAAGATGACGGCCATCTCGCCTGAAACCTTTGCTTTTACACAATCAGCGATGATTTTATTGGCAGTAATTCTTGGTGGAATGGGCAAAATTCCTGGCGCGATTCTGGGGGCTGTTTTTTTAGTCTTCTTCCCAGAAATATTTCGAGAAATCGGACAGATGCGGATGCTCGTTTTTGGCATTTTACTGGTTATTATTATGGTTTTCCGACCACAGGGACTTTGGCCGCAGCGAAAGAGTTAAAATTCGTTTCTCTTAAGTCGAAAGGGATTATCGACTCATACCAGTCCAGTTGTGAATCCTTCTTATAATAGCCGGAACTTGAAAAAAAGGGATGAAGTAGAATGTCTATCTTAGAAGTCAAAAAGTTAACCCTTCGTTTTGGGGGGTTGACGGCCGTTAGTAATCTGAGCTTCGCCGTTGAAGAGAATTCAATCATGAGTTTGATTGGTCCAAATGGGGCAGGTAAAACGTCTGCTTTTAATTGCCTGACGGGCTTTTATAAGGGAAGTGAAGGGGAAATTTTGTTTAAGGGGCAAAGTATCTTTAAGCAAAAGCCACATAAAATCACGAAGCAAGGTATGGCCCGGACTTTTCAAAATTTGCGACTGTTCAAAGATATGACAGTTTTAGAAAATGTCATGTCCGGCATGCATAGTCGTACTTCAGCAGGGGTTTTTGGAGCGATTTTAAGAATGCCCAGTCAGATTCATGAAGAACAGAAGATTAGGCAGGTCAGCGAAGAGTGTTTGGAGTTCGTTGGCATTTTGGATAAGAAGGACCGCTTGGCCCGTAATTTGGCCTATGGGGACCAGAGGCGAGTGGAGTGGGCCAGAGCTTTAGCCACTCAGCCACAACTTCTGTTGCTCGATGAACCTGCGGCTGGGCTTAATCAAGATGAGAAGGAACAGTTAGTTAGCTTAATCCGCCGAATTCGAGATGATTTGGGAATTACGGTGTTGTTGATTGAACATGATATGGGACTCGTGATGAAAGTCTCAGAAAAAATTGTGGTGATTGACTATGGTCAGAAGATAGCCGAGGGGACGGCAACAGAAGTTAAGAATAATCCGAAGGTCATTGAAGCCTACCTGGGAAAGGAGGATGAGGAATGAGTGACGTAGCTCTCGTCCTGCGCGACTTAGAGACTTATTACGGCAAGATTCATGCGTTAAAAGGGGTAAGTCTTGAAGTGCCCCAAGGGAAAATTGTTACTTTGCTTGGTTCAAATGGCGCCGGAAAGAGCACAACCTTAAAGACGATCTCTGGTTTGATCCAGGCATCCTCAGGGAAGGTTGAGTTTTACGGTAAGGATATTACTAAAGAAAAGGCCCATAATATTGTCAGCATGGGGTTGATCCATGTGCCGGAGGGGCGGCGGGTTTTTAAGGACTTAACCGTCAAGGAAAACCTGGAACTGGGTGGTTTTACTCTAAAAGATGAGGCACAGCGCCGAAAAGGAGTTGAGCATGTCTTTGAAGTTTTCCCGCGCCTTAAAGACCGTCAAAAGCAAAGTGGCGGTACCTTGTCCGGGGGAGAACAACAAATGCTGGCGATCGGACGCGCCATGATGACAGAACCAAAATTACTCTTATTAGATGAACCTTCTATGGGGTTGGCGCCTTTGATAGTCCAAGATATCATGAGAATTATTAAGCAGTTGAATAATGAGGGAACAACGATCTTACTGGTTGAGCAAAATGCCAAAATCGCCTTAAAATTGGCGGATTACGGGTATGTTTTAGAGACGGGTCAAATAGTAATGGAGGGAGATAGTGCCGAGCTGAGACAGGATGAGAGAATTACGAAGGCTTATCTTGGGGAGTGAGCGGAAAGGAGGGGTCGATATGTCTCGAACAACTCTGAAACCGAACTACATGGAACGCATCAATCGACTAAAGAGTAGAGTCCTAAGGACCCGTCCGGAGATGGACCTTGAGAACGCCAGGATTCTTACAGAAGGTTTTCGGGAGGCTGAAGGGGAACCGTTTGTCGTTCGGAAAGCTAAGGCATTTCGTAAACAGTGCAGGGAGAAGACGATTAGGATATGGGAAGATGAGCTGATCGTAGGGAGTTCCGGGAGCAAGATGCGTGCTGGTATTTTGTGTGCCGACACATGCTGGTCCGTGCTGGATAAGGAATTAGAGACGATCAATGAACGCCGTTACGATCCGTTTCATCTCAAGCTTGAAGATCGAACGATTTTCGAAAATGTCATTCGCCCTTATTGGCAAGGAAAATCCACTTATGAAGAGTGGCTTGTCCAGATTCCTGATGACACGCGTCAACTGCGGGATAACGGAGTCGTCTACATCGACCGTAAAGCTGTGCGCGGCTGGGGTGAGACGACCGCCGGATATGAATGGCTGATTCGCGAAGGAGTTTCGGGAATCTTAAACGTGGTGGAGAAAAGGAAAGCAGAACTCGACATCACCGTGCCGGGCGATTATGAAAAGGATTATTATTTAGAATCCCTTTTAGTAGTCGGAGATGGGTTGAGGACCTTAGGGGAGCGCTATGCTTCGGAAGCAGAGCGTCTAGCGTCTCTAGAAAATGATGCCTCGAGAAAAAAAGAACTTTTAGAAATTGCTGAGATATGTCATCAGGTTCCTGCCAATCCGGCGCGAACGTTTCGGGAAGCCTTGCAGTCCTTTTATTTTTATCAGATATCCATCTTTATGGAACAAAACGCCGCAAGTTATAACCCAGGCCGTATGGATCAGTATCTCTGGCCTTATTACAAAGCAGACCTTGAAGAAGGACGGATTACGCCTGATGAGGCTCAAGAACTTCTCAATTGTCTTTGGGTTAAGCTCAGCGAGCCGTGCCTCTTTCAGGACGCTGTGACCGCGGAGTTCGCCGCAGGCTATCCAATGTTTCAGAATGTTTGCGTTGGAGGAGTGGATAGTAATGGAAGGGACGCAGTCAATGATCTTTCCTACTTGATCCTTCAGGCAACCATGGATGTCCAACTTTATCAACCCTCTCTATCGGTCCGCTATAGCCTGGCTAAAAACCCTAACCTTTTTTTGAGAAAAGTGGTGGAACTCATCCGTCTTGGAACCGGATTCCCCGCGTTCCACAACGACGACGTCGGCATCAAAATGCTCATGAATAAAGGAATTCCTCTCAAAGAGGCCTTTAATTGGAATCCGTGTGGCTGTGTGGAAACGAACCTAGAGGGCAGATTACGCCAGTATACGGCACTGGCCGACATCAATCTGGGGAGTATTATTGAGTTCACACTTTTGGATGGGAAAAACAGGAAGAGTGGACGATATATATCTAAACGAACGGGAAATCCGGTTGAATTTGAAACCTTTGAAGAGTTTCTAGCTGCTGTAAAAGAGCAACTTAAATATGTGACTCGTGCTGTTGTGAAAGGGAGCCATGTGCTCGATGAAGTCTGTATGAATCGCCCGTCTCCTGCACTTTCGTTTACCTTTAAGGAGTGTATCGAGAATGCCAAGGATTATGCTTGGGGTGGCTCGAAATATAATGCTGGAAATGGAATTATTCTGATTGGCGTAGCGGATCTAATCAATAGCATCGCCGCAATAAGGCAAATTGTCTATGAAACGAAACAAGTCACGATGGCGCAACTTCTGAAAGCACTAGACAATGATTTCCAGGGTGCGGAGGAGATCCGCAAGCTTTGTTTGGACTCACCTAAGTATGGCAACGATGACTCGATGGTCGATGATATTGCCGGAGATATGTTTACTTTTATCGCCGATGAGATCGAAAGCTACAAGAGCAAATTTGGACGTATGACTCCTGGAATTCTTCCGGTGTCTGGGAATACCCCCTTTGGTCTGGAGGTAGGAGCACTCCCCTCCGGTCGCCGCGCTTGGAAGCCATTGGCCGATGGGGTTAGTCCGAGCGGAGGAACGGATTTCAATGGACCAGGTTCAGTGCTAAAGTCGGTAGCGAATATTCCTCACGCTCGTTTCGTTCAAGGGACTTTATTGAATATGAAAGTGGATCCGGAAATGCTCTCCACCGAAAATGGGATCACTCAGCTAATGGCTTTGCTGAAGAGCATGTGTAGCCTGGGTGTCTATCATGTACAATTCAATGTGATTGATCAAAATAAATTGATCCGTGCGCAACTAAACCCTGAGGAGTACAAGGGGCTCTTAGTTCGGGTGGCTGGTTATACCGCTTACTTTGTGGAACTTGGCAAAGATGTGCAGGATGAGATCATCGGACGCACGGTGCAACACGGTATTTCTGTGGGGTGAGCTTATGATTGACGGTGCAGTTGCTGGTTCTGTTCTCAGGACCGAGCGGACTTCAATCCACGATGGACAGGGGCTCCGAACGGTGATCTTTCTCAAAGGGTGCCCGCTGAGGTGCCAATGGTGTTCCACTCCTGAATCTCAGCGATCGGATTTTGAAAGAGGGTATGCCCGAGATCGCTGTGTAAGTTGTGGAATATGTGTGGACTCCTGCCCCGAAGGTGCCCTTTCGATGTCAATGGATGATCAGAAAGTACTCACCGATTTCTCTAAATGCAAGCACTGTTTTGTCTGCGTTAGGAAATGTCCGCACAATGCCTTGAAAAAATATGGAAGTCTCAAGTCAGTACAAGACGTGGTTCAGGAGATAACCAAGGACGAAATTTTCTTTTTTCATTCGGGAGGGGGAGTAACCATCAGTGGTGGCGAACCCTTAAGACAACCCGATTTTGTCTCAAAAGTCCTGAAAGAGTGTAAACAGCTTGGAATTCACACTGCGATGGAGACCAGTTTTCATGCCCCGTTCGAGAGTATCGAAAAAATTCTGCCCTGGCTCGATGTTCTCTACGTTGATATTAAACAGATGGATCAAACGATTCACAAACTGTGGGTTGGTTGTGATAAC
>DAIEHY010000104.1 GCA_027353165.1 Desulfosporosinus sp. | reverse complement strand
CTGATTGTTTTCTATACATAAACCGTATCCCCCTTTTCATCTTCTTAGTCCTGAGACGCCCACTTCGAGTGTGAGTGGCTTGAGTAAATATCTTAGCAAGCAGGTTGCATTTCCACCACGTCCCCAACCGCTACATTGATCTTCCAGACATTTCCTGCCATCGGCGAAACTAAGTTTGCCACCTATTTCACCTCCTCTCATGAAGATTTAGAGATTTCTCATACCTATTCTAGGAAATTAGTTTATGAGGAATCACGATATTACTAATTATGTACAAATGCATATATTACCCAATCTGCATATTCAAGCATCATAATAATATTAATTTTTAGATTTATAGTTTTTGGTAGTGTCTCTTTGCTATATAGGCACTATTTTTGCAGACGATCCCTCTCTACTGTTTTATGGGTAATTAAATTTAACAGTATAGTTACTTTTGCATTTCCGCATTAAACCCTTATGTTTTTAATCATACTATCTCACTAATCAGAATATTACAACGACTCTATGCACAAATGCATATATTTTTTATCATTTATATTTTATAATTTTGCATAAAAAAAGAACGCTGGATTCCGCTACTACGCAGCGTCTCCATACGTTCTTTTAAACCAATCTGATTGGTTTCTACCTGTTATTCAATATTTAATAGTCTGATGTCTAATGGGGAGTACTAAATGATAATGCAGATTAGCCCTCCGCTACCATCATTAACAATCCGCTGTAAGGTGTCTTGCAGTTTATGTTGCGCGTTTTCCGGCATTTTGTAAAGTTTATTTTGGATACCTTCGCGGACCAAATCATGTAATGATTTACCAAAAATATTTGATTCCCAGACCTTCTTAGGATCGCTTTCAAACTCATCCAGCATATACTTGACCAGTTCTTCAGCTTGCCTTTCCGTTCCGATTAATGGGGTGATTTCTGTAGTAACATCCGCTCTGATAATATGCAATGATGGAGCACTGGCCTTGAGCTTAATTCCATAATGCCCCCCTTGTTTTACTAATTCAGGTTCTTCTAGGAACATTTCCTCCAGTTGAGGAGTAACAACGCCATACCCGTTGACTCGAACTTCTTCAATGGCTGCGGACAATTTATCCCATTCTTTTTTACCTTTGCTATAGTCTAAGACTAAACGAAGCAAAGAATGATCTCCTTCAATTTCAATCCCCGTGAAATCCTGCAGAACAGTTTTAAAGAGTCCATCGATTGCGGTAATTTCTACATTAGCAATACCATTACCTAAGTTCATCTCTTTGAGAAGAACATCTTGTGCATATTGACATTCGACTAAAACATCTAAGGCTTGGTCGATATCTCTCAGACGCCGAACACCGTCAATCGCTTTTCGTACGGTATCTTCAAAAGCGGCCCGAACCGGATGAATGGGATCCAGTTCCTCGACCCATTTGGGAAGATCAATATTGACCTCAGCGACAGGGAACTCATACAATACTTCTTCGAGAATTTGCGTGATATCTTCTTGGCTCATTTCCAGACAATTTACAGGTATAACAGGTATACCATATCTTTCTTCAAGAGCACGACTCAATTCTTGTGTGTTATCTGCATAAGGACGAGTCGTATTTAAGACCACCACAAATGGTTTTCCCAGTTGACGGAGTTCGGTAATGACACGTTCTTCGGAATCAAGATAGGATTCCCGTGGAATATCTGTAATAGATCCATCCGTTGTGACGACGATCCCAATCGTCGCATGGTCGGTAATGACTTTGCGAGTGCCCATTTCGGCTGCATCCTGGAACGACATGGGTTCGTCACTCCAAGATGTTTTCATCATGCGTGGCTCCTCACCGTCTTCAGCTTCGTACCCTAAAGCACCTTCTACACTGTAGCCTACACAATCGACCAAACGGACATTCATGTGGATTGAGTCTTTGACAACGATTTCCACCGATTCTGATGGAATAAACTTAGGTTCAGTCGTCGTAATGGTTCTTCCTGTTCCACTTTGAGGAAGTTCATCTTTGGCCCGTTCCCGCTCAAATGCATCTAGGATGTTGGGCAAGACTAGGAGGTCCATGAATCGTTTGATAAAGGTGGACTTTCCTGTACGGACTGGCCCGACGACACCGAGGTAGATATCGCCTCCAGTGCGTTCAGCGATATCCCTGAAAATGTCTACTTTTTCCATTAGTAATTTCCCTCCCTTTTGAGTGCTGTCCCAAAATTTGGGGAAGGGCCTCCACCTTATCTCCCCTTCCACCTCCCTGTAACCCGTGGATTCCCAATAACCGGACTAGCACGTTAAGCAGTATAAGTATATTGGCTCTTTTGGGTAAATATGACTACATATAGAAAACTTGGCTAGCGCCAAGCCTTCCAGGCGCCTGCGGTCGCTTTAGTTGTACTTAGTATTCCAAAAAGCACAATTTTTGTCAGTCTGTTATCTGGCTAGTACAACAAAAAAAACGCAGAAAGGGTTTTCAAGAACCTCTTCTACGTTTATGAAACTTAACCTTAAAATATGTATACTATCTTAACCAACTCATCTCCACGACTTCTTCTAGTTCATGGCGTTTTCCACGTGACATTAAATCGACCACTGCCGCTTGTGGATCAGCTCCTTCAAAAAGAACTTTGTAGGCTTGTTCCGTGATAGGCATCGAGACATTTTTCTCCTTACTAAGCTGATAAGCCACACGGGCAGCCCTAACCCCTTCAACTACCATGCCGACATCTTTAAGGACTATTTCCAAAGGCTTACCTTGTCCAAGTGCAACACCTGCACGGCGATTGCGGCTATGCAAGCTGGTACATGTAACAATTAGGTCGCCAACCCCCGATAACCCAGCAAAGGTTAATGGATGCCCACCAAGGGCTACCCCCAAACGAGCAATCTCAGCCAATCCCCGAGTCATCAGTGCTGCTTTAGTGTTGTCTCCAAATCCTAACCCTTCAGCAATTCCTGTGCACAAAGCAATGATATTCTTTAAGGCCCCACCGAGTTCTACCCCTATGACATCTGGATTCGTATAAATTCTAAATTTTGAGGTCATCATCATATCTTGGACCGCTACAGCCGTCTCGACATCCGAGCCCACTACAACAGTTGTCGGCATATCCCTACCGACTTCTTCGGCATGGCTAGGTCCAGACAAGACGGCAATAGGATTTTGGGGAAGCTCCTCAGTTAATACTTGCGAAAGGCGAAGATGGGTTCCATCCTCTAAACCTTTCGCCGTATTAACCACGATGCAACCCGGCCTGAGATAAGGTTTAACTATACGGGCAGCTTCTCTGACGCTATGAGAAGGCACGCTGAACACGACCAAATCCGCCTTTAATTGCTTAAGTTCCGTTGTGGGCAGAAGTCTTGATGGCAAAACAACGCCTGGTAGATAATGTGTATTTTCACGTTGCTTGCGCATACGTTCCATAGCGTCTGGATCACGACCGATGAGGGCGACCTGATGCCCAGCATTCGCCAAGAGCACAGCTAAAGCACTTCCCCAACTTCCTGCACCATAAACAGCTATATTCGGCATAACCTACCCCCTACTCGATTATCACTTGTCCCCGAATCGGGGTTCTGTTCCATTTAAGACACGTTGAATATTACCTCGATGCAGGTAGATCACAGCAGAGGCGGCAACTAAGCCAAAAACCCGATACGCAAACGGTTCTGAAAAAACGAAAACAGTAATTGCAACCGTAAGGGCACCCACTACGGAACCCATAGAAACATAACGGGTCAAAACGACGACCACTATAAAAAGTGCGATTGCTAAAAACATAACTTTTGGCATTAGCACCGTAATAATTCCGAATCCAGCAGCAACCCCCTTCCCACTGGGCCGAAACTTGAATAACGGATTCCAGCTATGTGCCGCCATGACAAGGAACCCTCCAATGATTCCTCCCCATGGTCCGTACGCCCATAAACCGAGAAGAGCAGCCAAGGCCCCTTTCAGAAAATCTCCAAGCAATACTAAAATACCAAGTTTAACCCCTAAAAGGCGAAAGGCATTTGTTGTGCCAATATTTCCGCTGCCATGCCGGCGCACGTCTATTCCTTTGAGCTGGCCAGCAAGATAGGCAAATGGGATGGCACCCAAACAATACGCTAAAATAAAAATCATATAGCGTGGCATGGCATTAATCCTTCTCTTTCTCTTCATCTTTTTGTCGGACAACAATTCGGATCGGAGTACCCTCAAAACCGAAATGTTTCCTCATTTGATTCTCCAAATAACGCTTATAGGAAAAATGCATCAATTCCGGATCATTGACAAAGAAAACAAACGTGGGCGGCTTTACTCCGACTTGAGTAAGGTATCTTACTTTTAAGCGCCGCCCTTTATCAGACGGGGGCGGATTAAGATGAATCCACTCTCTCAGCAAGGTGTTTAAGGTTGCCGTTGTCACCCGTGTGGAATTTTGTTCCACGACAAAATCGACAAGTTCTAAGATTTTATTAACCCTTTGCCCTGTTTTGGCGGAAATAAACATGGTTGGCGCATACTGCATAAACCCTAATTCTTCACGAATTGTCTTTTCGTATTTATTAATGGTCTTTTCATCTTTATCGACAAGATCCCATTTGTTAATGACCAAAATAATTCCTTTGCCCGCTTCATGAGCATAACCAGCGATTTTCTTATCTTGCTCAGTGACTCCATCAACGGCATCAATCAGCATGAGAATCATGTCCGAACGATCCACGGCCCGAAGAGAACGAACCACGCTATATTGCTCAGTCAGTTCATCAATGCGTGATTTACGACGCATACCCGCTGTATCGATCAGGATATAGTGCTTACCCTCGTGTTCAAACGGAGTATCAATAGCATCTCGGGTCGTACCAGGAATGTTACTAACAATGACCCGTTCTCTCCCAAGGATCATGTTAACTAAGGAGGATTTTCCCACATTTGGACGTCCGATCACGGAAATCCTAATCACATCGGGATCATAATCGTCTTCATCATCCTTTGGTAGTTTAGAGATAACCAAATCAAGTAAATCCCCTGTATTCATACCATGTACTGCAGAAATAGGAATTGCTTCTCCTAATCCTAAGCTTAAAAAGTCATAAAGTTGTCCTTCAACCTTTTCAAAATTCTCAACTTTATTCGCTGCCAACAAGACTGGCTTCCCTGATCGGCGAAGTGTCCTAGCGATTAGATCATCATCAGGTGTCGAAGATATTTGAGCGTCGACGACAAAAATAATGACGTCTGCTTCTTCCATAGCAATTTCTGCCTGCCGACGCATCTGCGCAGCGATGGGAGTTCCTTCATCCTTAAATTCTATTCCCCCTGTATCTATCAAGGCAAACTTTCGTCCCAGCCATTCTGCGTCACGATAAAGACGATCTCTTGTCACACCCGGCATATTTTCAACAATGGCTACCAGTCCACCGGTGATACGGTTAAACAAGGTAGATTTTCCCACATTCGGTCGTCCTACAATTGCTACTACAGGTTTACTCAAATCATCCCACCTCCAAAGAATCCCCAATTAGATGTTCCAAGAATATTATGCCATTATTTTCGACAATACTAGCCTTGCCATTGACCTTTTCTTCTAACCACTTGACACTGTGATCATCCAGAAAGAGGTCTTCATCAGCTTTCAGCATCACCCGGGGAATTAGAAATGTCCCACCCGATAGATCATCCAGTTGACGGGCGATATCTTCGGCCGTTAACAATCCTGCAGCTGTTACAGAGGATCCAAAAAAATCGTTATGTATGACATGAACTGTTAGATCCAAGCCTTTAATACGATCCATTAAACGGTGACTCCAGGACTCAAAAAACTTTTGAGCAGAGGTCCCTGTGATCAGATGAATACGGCGACCGGCCAATTCTGTCGGTAAAAGGTCCCACACCGATTCCATCTCGGTCATGAATTTCCGGGCCATTCCTATACCATTTTCAAGTTGAGGAAAATCATCATAAACAATCGCCTCAGGAAACTCTCGTCCTGCCATAACATAGAATTCGTCGGCATAATAGACCAGATGTTGGCCCGTCAACGACAGAAATTTCTTTTGCCACACCTCTGCTTGAGCTAAGATCTCTAGAGCTTCAGCGGACGTGAATCCACGCAAGGAGGTAAGGTGTTCACGGTAGCGGGTTAACCCCACAGGGACCACGGCAATGGATTGTATCGCCGGATAGAGATTGCCCAGCTCTTTGATCGTTTCATTTAAAACCTCTCCATCGTTATGATCCGGAACCACCACTATCTGGGCATGGACCGCGATTCCGGCCTCTGCAAAGCGTCTAATTTGGTCGGGCAGCCTTCCTGCGTGGGGGTTCCTCATTAGACGCGCCCGCACTTCTGAGTTCCAAGCGTGGACTGAAACATAGAGAGGGCTTAGATGGAGGGCAATGATTCTCTCGATTTCCTCCTCATTTAAGTTAGAAAGAGTAATAAAACTTCCTTGGGTAAGGGATAAGCGGTAATCGTCGTCTTTATCATAAAGGGTCGACCGCATTCCTTTTGGCATTTGAGCCACAAAACAAAACGTACAATTATTACGACAAAATTTTAGTCCGTCAGAACTGATTTCGACTTCAAGCCCTAAGAATTCCTCTGGATCTTTCTCAATCTCAAGCTCCCATTGTTCGCCGTTTTTCTTCTCGATTAGTAGCATAAACTGATCTTCAGCTATGCCAAATTGAAAGTCTACAATATCGTTAAGTTCTTCTTCGTTGACTTTAAGAACACGATCCCCAACTTCAATTTCCATTTCTTCAGCAATACTTCCTATATGGACAGCAGTGACCACTAGCCCGTTCGACAAAACGTTTCATCCTCCTGACAATTAAGATCGAGGGTATTTTCTAGCCTCAATCGTTTACAAGTATACTACATATCAATCAGGCCTGCTACTGAAGTTCGCGTTCCTCCAGAGGTTCGCAAGTAACCCCATTGTTCGAAGACAACTTATGAGCGGTCACCTTTTCCAGATTCCGTTCGGTATAATATTGCCGCGCTAGGCCTAGGCTGGCCCAAAGCGCGAAGAAACAGACTCCAAAATTCCAAACAAGTTCCTCAGGTAAGTCGGCATAGCTTACGATGCCATCATAGGTAAAACGCACGAAGGCTTGATTTATTAGTAGGCTCCCTGATAACGCGGCTGCTGTTCCCCAGAAAGTTTTGCCTGTTAACCAAGCCACCAAAACTATTATCAACAAAAAAATCCATGGCCCATAGGGGAGCACGCCAGGCTCATTGACTTGAAACAGGGTCTCCATGCCTACGATCAAACTGGTAACTAACAGCGGAAACATCCGTCTTTCAGCTCGTTTCAGCGCCCATCCCCAGAAAAACAACATAACTGACAAACGTGCAAAGTGCCAGTGCCAAGGTATCGTTACGGGAACCATTAATTCCAACCATTTTCCGATCAGCCAAGTCATCGATAAGCTCAGAAAAAATCGCTGTGAAGCTCGTTTTTCTACCCAAGCTTCGAGGGTTAAGAATAGAATTACCCATTCTCCATAGGGAAATAGCATATAATCCCACCT
>DAIEHY010000103.1 GCA_027353165.1 Desulfosporosinus sp. | reverse complement strand
ACGAGTGATACAATTGCCTGGTGCTGTTCTTGATCTATTAAGGGTGAACACCATTTCTTTAGGACATGCNAAAGTCTTATTAGGGGTTAAGGATGCTTCCATTCAGGTTATCACTGCTCATAAGGCGGCCAAAGAGCAATTAAGCGTACGGGAGACTGAAGATCTTATTAATAAATTATCCGAAAGGAGTGCTGATAGTTCTCATAAAGTTAAGTCTTCTCATGAATATCATCCATTACTTCGCAATGTTGAGGATCGCCTGAGGTCAAGCTTTCAAACCAAGGTTCATGTAAAAGGAGATGTAAAACGAGGAAAGATCGAGGTTCAATATTTTTCGCAAGATGAACTCAATCGGCTCCTAGAATTATGGAACATTCGTATTGATTAATATGTTCCACGTGGAACATTAAAAGACCTCATGTAAGTTTTCAATCTTATGAATGCAACACTTGAATGCCTTGATGAAAAGTTTATGCCTACCTTATTAGGATATTAAATAAATAGACATAATAAATGTTCCACGTGGAACATTTATTAGAGAGGAATACCCAAATTTGAAAATAAGGCAAGAGGGCAATTTGGACGGAAAATTAGAGTCGTTATTACACTCTCCCAAGAGCATTCAAGACCTAGGAAGGCAGGTAGTACAAGGTGTTAGGAACTATCGTTAATACACTATCTATAATAGTGGGCGGACTATTTGGGTTGCTGTTTGGGAATACGTTACCAGATAAAATTAAAAGGACTGTAATTCAAGGGATTGGATTAGCCATCTTACTTATTGGTGGGAGCATGGCTCTACAAACTAAAAACCCACTAGTCATAATTGCAAGTCTGGTAGTGGGGGGCATTTTAGGCGAATGGATAGACATTGAGCTACGCTTACAACACCTTGGTGAGTGGTTAGAACGAAAGTTTTCTAAAAACGGCCAAGGAGTAGGCTTTACAAAAGCATTTGTTACCGCTAGTTTAATATACTGCGTCGGGGCTATGGCAATTATGGGCTCATTAGAAAGTGGGTTAAGTGGAAATCACAACATTCTCTATGCAAAATCAATGCTTGATGGAATCTCTGCTATAGTCTTTGCATCATCAATGGGAATAGGTGTTTTGGCAGCTGCTGTTCCAGTGTTTTTATATCAAGGAGCTATCACATTAGCAGCTGGGCTATTACAAGGAATCCTTTCGCCGCAGGTGATTTCAGAAATGGGCGCAACGGGTGGATTACTAATTGTAGGAATTGGAATAAACATTTTAGAAATAAAAGAGATCAAAGTGGGTAATCTATTATTAGGAATATTTGTAGCAGTTCCTATAACCCTTTTGTTCACTAGTTTACATTTGGGTATGTAACTTAACCAAAAATTAAGATGATCATCCAAGGGGGGAAATTTATTGACGCAGATTGTAGAATTAATGCCATTAGTTTGGTGGGGTATCTTTGGAATAGGTTTAATTATATTAGTTTCGCTTATAATAACCTTTTTACTATACCGTCGCATGAAACGGTTTGAATCGGCATATATCTCCTTACAAACCTTTATGTCAGGCCAACAAATGGAGGGCCTACTTGGTGAGAATAAACAAAAAGTATGTGAATTGGAGAAAAACTATGCGGAATGTCTGGCAAGACTAACCCCAATTGAATCAAAATTGCGTGCAAGTGTCGGTCGGGCAGAGCTGCTTAGATTCAGAGCCTTTGAAAATGTAGGAGGAGATTTAAGTTTTGCATTTGCACTTTTAAGTCAAGACGGAGATGGCATAGTTCTAAGTTCTATTCATAATCGTGATGAATCTAGGGTGTATGCAAAACCGGTTGAAGGAGGGCATTCTCCATATTCTCTTTCGGACGAAGAAAAAGAAGTTATAGCGAAAGCTATGAATGGAACAAAGATATAATCGCTTAGATGAGTCGTACACTTGAGTAGGATTGAGATATTAGTGTACAAATAGTTTCAGACATCCGCCAAACAAGGTTAAGCCGAGTATTTTGAAGAACCATATATTCCATAAAGCCTCCGACGTTAACAATTCCAGTCATATGAGCTTCTCCAACTTCAGGTAATTGTTTATGAACTCCCGCACCAGGTTTTAGAGGCCCATCTGACAAGGTGATACAACCAATTGAATCTATTCGTCCCAGGCAGGCATCAACGGCGATTATAAATGGATTTGAGAAGGTCTGCTGAATGCAATGGATATTATCTGTAAGATTTGTTGCATGTACAGGATCATCTAACGTCCCATACACATGAAGCATAGGCAGATGTTGCCGTTGAAGTTGGGTTCCTATTAAAGGACCTAAGGCGTCCCCGGTTGACCGATCCGTTCCTATACATAGTATTATGGAAGGGCGTTTGTGAGCAGATATAAAAAGATCACTCAGACGAGTCTCGAGTTTTGCCTTGGCGGGATAGTCGTCAACGTGGGCTTTGATTTTTTGCGTTTCAGTTAGCATTGAAAATAAACTCACAAGAAACCCCCTAACTATTAATGACTAAATTAGTTTTTAGTTTTAATATTTCCCAAATACCACCTTTTTTATGCATTAAATTCTTATTCTAGCCATAAGCATGATGGCGAGGAGGGAGTTAGAATGCAATGGAAAACAACATTCCAGGTTGCGGCTACATACGTGGGAGCAGTCATGGGGGCCGGATTTGCCTCTGGACAAGAAATTCGGCAATTTTTTGTTAGGTTTGGTCACTGGGGTTTGGTTGGAATAGTTCTAAGTTCTATTTTGTTTTCACTCATTGGGTGGGGTACGTTGGATCTACAAGAGAAATGGAAAGTTTCATCCTATAATGAGTTTTTTAACCATCTGTTCGGTTTTAAGTTTGGACGGTGGGCGGATAGGGTGGTTAGCATCTTACTGTTTGTAGGAATGGTTGCTATGATATCGGGCAGTGGAGCATTATTTAATGAATATTTCGGGTTATCTAGATGGCTAGGAATTTCACTGACGTGTTTTGTCATTGCCTTAGCCCTATGGTATCGTGGCGAAGGGGTATTGTGGATCAACTCTGTCCTAATACCCGTAAAGTTTATCTTTTGCTTAGGGATTATAGCATCATCGATTTTCTTAATTTCTGCTGGGGACAATGAGCATGTCCCGTCGATGATACCACATCCCATTGTTAAAAATTGGATCTTATCGGCAGTCCTTTATGTATCCTTAAATGCGACGTTAGCAATGGTAGTTTTTGCTTCGCTCGGACGTGAAATTCAGAAGAAAGGAGCACGTCTAGGCGCACTTTTAGGGGGAGTTGCTCTTGGTCTATTTGCCTTTGCAATAGGCGCTTCATTATTACGATTTCCGGATATATGGGTTCTGGAAATTCCGATGGTTGCTATTGCAGGTAAGCTGGGGGAATGGCCAGCATTTTTCTACGTGGTTGTTCTTTGGTTAGCGATGATCACAGCGGCAGTGGGAAATGGTTTTAGCTTGGTCAGCCGAGTCGTTGATTCAGGCAAATTAAGTTATGGATCTACAACGCTTGGCTTATTAGTCATTCTCTTACCATTAGCAGGTGTAAAATTTTCACAGATTGTACAACTGGCATATCCTGTATTTGGTTATTTAGGACTTGTTTTTATACCAACAATTCTGTATTACTGGCGAAAAAGTTAAAAGCTACTAAGATTGGTTATATCGGGTTAAATTCGTGAGCGTTGAACTATTAGAAAGTGCATTACACATTAGTGAAGTACTTATACTATAAAGCAGAACAGGCTTTAATCCCAAGGAAGTTTAAGTATATGGGGTTGACTAATTAGATTCTGGTCAAACCACGTTAGTAAGGGGAACTAAAAATGGCTGTAAGACACTATTTGATTGGCACTGCAGGGCATGTGGATCATGGCAAAACTCAACTAATTAGAGCATTATCTGGTATAGAGACTGATAGATTGAAAGAAGAGAAACAGCGGGGAATCTCTATCGAGTTGGGATTTGCCCACATGACGTTACCCAGTGGGCGGGAAGTAGGAATTGTCGATGTGCCAGGGCATGAACGATTTGTGCGACAGATGTTGGCTGGGGCTAGCGGAATGGACGTAGTACTGCTCGTGATCGCTGCCGATGAAGGGATAATGCCACAGACCCAAGAGCACATTGATATTTTGACATTACTGGGAATACCTAGAGGAATTGTAGTGTTAAACAAGGCGGATCTAGTAGATCAAGATTGGCTTGAACTTATGGAAGAAGAAGTACGTGAAGGATTAAAGGAGACGGCATTTGGTAATGCCAAAATATGTCGAGTTTCTTCACTAACAGGGGAAGGAATTGAGGTTCTACGTCAGTCAATTGATGAGCTACTTTCAGACGTAGAAGGTAAAAAGGCAATTGGCCCAGTCCGAATGCCACTTGATCGTGTATTCAGCATTCAGGGATTTGGTACAGTTGTAACTGGGACACTTCATAGTGGGACAGTAGAACTGGGGCAGGAGTTGGCAATTGAACCAAGTCACATCTTAGCAAAAGTTCGATCAATCCAAGTTTATAACAACAAGGCATCATCAGCAGGTGCAGGGCAAAGAGTAGCTGTCAATCTGGCAGGGGTGGATGTTTCGGAGGTTGAGCGAGGCTCAGTATTGGTGTCGGCAAAGGCCTTTAAAGTTGGGAAAATTTTAGATTTAAAGGTTACAAACCTCCCTTCAGCAGAGAAGCCCTTGATTCAACGGCAAAGAGTACGGTTCCATCTTGGCACTACGGAGATCCTTGGAAGATTGCATCTTTTAGATCAAGAGGAACTGGCTCCAGGCAAGGAAGGGTTTGCACAGATTCTCTTAGAAAGAGGCGTGTTGGCTGCCCCCGGAGATCGCTTTGTGCTGAGATTCTATTCTCCTCCTCATACAATTGCAGGTGGGAAGGTACTCGGAGTAGCAGACTTTAAACAAAAACGTTTTAAGGACAACGTATTAGCCCAAATGAGAATTAAAGACGAAGGGGATCCACTCGACCTTTTAGAAAGAGAGATGGACGAGCCTCGTAGTAGAGCGGATTTAGCGAATCGTTTACATGTGAACGAGCTAGAATTGAAGGAAAGTCTAGAATCTCTGGTGGAATTAAAGCGAGCAGAAGTATGGCTAGAAGATGATAACCCACTCTATTGGGGAACTGTAGCAGCCCTGGAATGGCGTTCAAAGTTAATTGAAGTCGTCAAAATACACGAAGAAACAAATCCTTTGCGTGGCGGAATTAGTAGAGAAGAACTAAAAACAAGACTGGGACTCAATTGGACACATCGGCACTGGCAAACAATTCTAGAGATGGGAAGCGTACAAGGCTTTTATCGTGTTATGGGCAGTAAAGTTCAAACTATTGAAGGGGTAGTAATCCCTAACAATATTAGAAAAAATTTAGATGCCCTACGCAAAAGGTGGGATAGTAATAAACTTATGCCCCCGGATTTTTTTACAACTGCAGAAGAATGTGGAATTAGAAAAACTGAAGGGTTAGAGTATGCTCAATATTTGTGTGAAATCAAGGAATGGGAACATATTGAACAATTTTATTTTAACTATAATGATCTAAAACAAGCTGAAGATAGCTTAATTAAATATTTGAGTACTCATAATGAAGTAGGAGTAGCTGACGTACGAGAATTGTGGGGAGTCTCACGAAAGTATGCAGTCCCTTTACTTGAATATTTCGATAACCAAAAGATCACACGACGGATTGGTGATAAAAGGAAATTGTACTGATTAGGCTTATATTACACAGAATTTAATAATTGACACAATGGTGTAACAGTTATAAAATAAGTAATCATAAAACGAGGTTGTTTTAATGTCTGTATTATAACTGTTACGTCGGGGTCAAGCTGGCATGAATGCCGGGATTTTTTACTTTCTGGGTAGTTTATTTTGTATAAGCGGAGGTGTCATCGATAGCAAAGTGCTAATCTTTATATGGAGAAAATAGGTTTACTTAAAAAAGATGGGGGTTTAGCGATGAGAAGAAGTAAAATATTAGTCGGTATTGCTGTATTAATGTTAGGTCTAGTTTCAGGTTGTGGAAGTACTTCAGCACCTAAAGAGTCGGCAGAGGTAAAAATAGGTGGTAACTTAGAATTATCGGGTGGAGTAGCAACCTATGGACAATCAGTTCTAAACTCTGTCAACTTAGCGTTTGATGAGCAGAACAAAAAGGGTGGAGTTCTTGGCGGTAAACAACTGAAATTTATTACTGCCGATAATAAGTCAGAAGCCGGAGAATCAACTTCGGCGATCACCAAACTTATTACACAAGATAAGGTTGTTGCAGTTCTCGGAGCAGTAACCAGTTCAAACACAAAAGCTGCAGTGCCAGTTTCTGCAGACAACAAAATTCCTCTGATCACGCCAACGGCTACAAATTCAGAAGTTACCATTAATAAAGATGGTTCACTTAACAAATGGGTTTTCAGAAGTTGCTTTCTAGATCCTTTCCAAGGCAAAGTGGCTGCAAATTTCGTAATGAACACCCTCAAGCTCAAGAAAGCCGCTATATTTATCGATCAGAAAGATGATTACTCTAAAGGTTTGGCAGCGGAGTTCAAAAAGGTCCTTGAAGGCGCTGGTGGGACTATTACCGAAACTGCTCAATATGTCGGCGGAGACAAAGATTTCAAATCTACGTTAACGCGTATCAAAGCAAGCAATCCAGAAGTCGTATTTGTCCCAGGTTATTACAATGAAGTGGGATTAATTATAAAGCAAGCTCGAGAATTGGGCATTACAGTTCCCTTTGTCGGTGGAGATGGATGGGATTCTGCCAAATTGCCAGAGTTAGCAGGCCCTGCAAACCTTAATGGAACCTATTTCGTCAATCACATGTGGGCAGACGATCCGGCTACAAAGCCATTTGTAGAGGCTTATAAAGCTAAATACAACGCTGAGCCGGATGCCTTGGCAGCCCTAGGTTATGATGCAGCTAAAATGCTCATTGCTGCTATTGAAAAGGCCGGCAGTACCGATCCTAATAAACTAAGGGACGCTTTGGAAAACACTAAAGACTTTAGTGGGGTAACAGGAACCATCACCGTAGATCCTAAGACTCACAATCCAGTCAAGAGTGCAGTCATTCTTCAAATGGTTGATGGCAAAAAGACATTGCTGACACATGTTAATCCATAATTACAAATAATCAGAAAATGGGGCAATTGTTGCTTCAGAAGGTATTGACTAAAACAAGCACAAAAGCTAAGATAGGCATAGAGTCAAATTAAGGAATTTCCAGGTAGTTTTAATAAGTTGAGAAGCCTCAGTCACTACATTATTGCGATGACTGGGGCTTTAATAAAAAAAGAGAGGGTGTATAGAAGCATAAAAACTAGTAATTGTTGTTTAGACTAAAGAAGGAGGAGAGAGAGTGAAAAAATTACACAAGGTCTTATCACTCGGGATGATTGCGTTATTAAGTGCAACAATGGCTGTAGGGTGTGGAGCCCAAAAGAGCGCTACGAGTAGTGGTACGAGTAGTGGTAGTGGGGAAATTAAGATTGGTGGTAATCTTGAGCTTACTGGTGGTACCGCTATGTTTGGTCAAGCGGCTCAAAATGCCATCAACTTAGCCTTTGAGCAAAT
>DAIEHY010000102.1 GCA_027353165.1 Desulfosporosinus sp. | reverse complement strand
ACGCTTTAACTTCGTTTATCAATCAACTTAATTATAAAGCACCTCATCCAGTCCGCATTTTAGTGATTGACTGTATGTTAAAAGATGTCCTTGAAAAGGCTGGGAATATGGAAAAGAACGGGGAAGCCGATGTTTTCCTTTCCGCTGGAGGAACCGCTAAACTACTTTCTGGTAATCTAGCAAACCCATTAGTGGAGATTAAAGTAACGGGATTCGACATTCTAGCTGCACTGAGGGAAGCCAAAAAGTATTCAGATACCGTCGGTCTAATCTCCTATGAAAGTAAAATCCCTAATCTAGACAACCTATCTGGATTGCTGAATATTACAATTAAACAATTTACATATCAACATATTAGTGATATTGAAGAGACTTTGAACCAACTGCAGAATGAAGGGGTGAAGGTTGTTATTGGGGGAAGCTTTCTTCAGGAAGTAATCTGGGATAGAGGGATCCAGATCAAGGGAATCTTTATTTACTCATCAGACGGCGTGACAAGGGCCTTAGATACAGCGGTCCAAATTGCTTTTTCGAAAAAAGTTGAGGCTAGAAAAGCGGAGGAACTACGGACAATTTTAGCTTTTTCGTATGAAGGTATCATAGCCGTTGATAGAAACGGACTGATCACAGTCATTAACCCAAGTGCTGAAAAAATGATTGGTACCTCTCAACACCAAGTCCTAGGACAATCTATTGCAGGTATTTTCCCCACGGCCAAGCTTACTAAAGTTATGCAAAGTCGTAGACCAGAGCTCAACCAGATTGAGTCGATCGGGGATAGTCAAATTGTCATCAATCGTATACCAATTTTGGTCAATGCGGGAGTAATAGGAGCTGTGGCAACGTTCCAAAATATTGGGATCATCCAAGAAGTCGAGGAAAAGATTCGAAAAAGTCTATATCAAAAAGGTTTTGTGGCTAAGACATTTATTAAAGATATTATTGGCACCAGTGACCAGATCCAAAAGGCTAAACGCGAGGCTTTTCTCTATGCTAAAAACTCTTCTTCGGTGCTAATCACGGGTGAGTCCGGAACAGGAAAGGAACTTTTCGCCCAAGGTATTCATAATGCCGGCATCCGATTTCGCCGTCCGTTTGTCACCATAAACTGCGCAGCTATTCCTGACAACTTACTGGAAAGCGAGCTTTTTGGGTATGAAGAAGGTGCCTTCACGGGCGCCAAAAAAGGTGGAAAACCTGGATTGTTTGAACTAGCCCATGAAGGGACTGTATTTTTGGACGAAATTGGTGAGCTTTCTATGTCTCTACAATCTCGTCTGTTAAGGGTCTTAGAAGAACATGAGGTTTTGCGGATTGGAGGGGACCATATACGTTCAGTAAACATCCAAGTGATATCTGCCACCAACAAAGATCTCTGGGAAATGACTGAAAAAGGTTACTTTCGTAAGGATTTGTATTATAGGCTGAACGTCTTAGAACTTCGGCTCCCTCCGCTCCGAGTGCGTAAAACAGATATTCCTTTACTCGTTAAAAAGTTTCTCACGGAAACCTGTCATGATCTCACAGCAAACGAAATCGAAGGAATTTCCCAACATCCTATTTTCAGAGATTATAACTGGCCCGGTAATATCAGGGAGCTAAGAAATATAATTGAGCGATTCGCGGCACTCTATAAAAATGAAGAGTATGAGGATTTACTTTTATCGTTATTCGAAAGGCTTACTCCTTCTAAACTTTGTTCTGTTGAACAAGAAGAATTTAACCGTGTTATAAATAGTGTACAAGGAAATAAAACCGAGGCTGCCAAGAAACTTGGAATTAGCCGCACTACGCTCTGGAGAAAATTGAAAGGGAACACTTTTGGCTGATTTGTGGAGTGATCGTTAGACAAAGGAAACTTTGAAACGGCTGAAACGCTTATGCGACATTGTTGTAACATTATGTTTCAATCATGATAAAAAGAGTTCTACGTAAAAGAGACGGAATGATGCTATTCCGCCTCTTTTTGCATAGAATTTAAGATTGGCATGAATCTTGCTATATGCTATATATTACTGATAATTCTGAATAGTTGGAGAAAGGAGTTTGTCGGTTTGAAACTTTACGAGTTCATGGCCAAAGAGATTTTTAAACGGAATGGAATTCCTGTCCCGATGGGGGCTGTTTTTACCGGGGTTGATGGTGTGGCGGCTTTTCTGGAAAAAACAGGGTCCGTGGCGATTAAATCCCAAGTCCTCTCCGGAGGACGCGGTAAGGCAGGGGGCATAAAATTTGCCACAGAACCTCAGGATGCCATCTCAAAAGTACAAGAATTACTAGCCTCAGAGATTAAAGGATGCCAAGTGGAGACGGTTTTAATTGAAGAAAAGGTCACTATAGAACGGGAATTGTATCTTGCAATCACCGTTGATGGATCAAAAAGACAAATTGTTCTATTAGCCTCGGTTGCTGGCGGGATGGATATTGAGCAAGTGCCGGAGGAACAGGTTATTAAACGTTTTATCGATATCACGATTGGTCTCCAGCCATATGCTACCCGTGAAATTACACGTCAAATGGGCTTGAAGGGTCGGGAAGCTAAGCAAACTGAGGAGGTTATGCTGAAACTCTACCAGGTTTTCCGCAAGTACGATGCTGAATTAGTCGAGATTAACCCTTTAGTGGTGACTCCCTCGCAGGTCTTGGCTGCAGATGGCAAGATGACCGTTGACGATGAAGCCGCCTATCGTTTCTTACCAGAGGTTCCCTATGTCGAAGAAAAGACAGCTGTGGAAAAGAAAGCGGATGAGTTAGGAATATCTTATGTTGAACTCGATGGAGAGGTTGGAGTCATGGCTAACGGTGCCGGGATTACAATGGCCACACTTGACTTGCTCCAACATTTTGGATCGAGTGCCCGTAACTTTATGGATGCCGGAGGCGGGTCAAGTGAGAAAGCCACGGCAGCAGCCTTGGAAATCTTACTTTCCACGAATCCTAAGGCTCTCTTGATTAATATTTTCGGGGGAATAACTCGGTGTGATGATGTAGCACGTGCTTTTGTGCAAGTAAAGAATGCCCTTGATCTTAAATTGCCGGTAGTTATTCGCTTAGTCGGTACAAACGAGGATTTAGGCACCGCAATTTTACGGGAACAAGGCATAGAATCTTTCAAGAGTGTCGAAGAAGCAGTAACCAAAGTAATTTCTTTGCTGAATGGAGGAGGAGCTGATGTCCATAATTCTTAATGAAACCACCAGAATTATTGTGCAAGGAATTACCGGAACCCAGGGTCAATTTCATACCGGACAGATGATAGCCTATGGAAGCAAGATTGTGGGAGGGGTATCTCCTAGCAAGGGCGGACAGGAGGTTCACGGAGTACCCGTTTATGATACCGTTGAAGAAGCACTGCTTAAGCAACAAGTGGATGCTTCTGTAATTTTTGTTCCAGCCAAGCTTGTTAAAGATTGTGCCCTTGAGGCCTTAGAAGCTGGAATTAAAACCTTAGTTATTGTAACTGAACACGTACCCTTACATGATACCTTAGAAATTATGGCATACGCAGAAAAGCAAAAGGCAGAAATTGTAGGCCCAAATACGTATGGTCTGATTTCACCGGGTCAATGCAAGATTGGAATTATGCCGAATAATATTTTCATGCCCGGCGAGGTGGGTGTCGTGGCCCGCAGCGGGACTCTAAGCTACGAAATTGTCTACCAATTGACTGGAGCAGGAGTTGGCCAATCTAGTGTGGTAGGTCTGGGCGGGGATCGGGTCGTTGGTATGTCCTTTATTCAAGTCTTAGAAAAGTTCGAAGCAGATCCTAAGACTAAAGCGGTAGTTTTAGTCGGTGAAATCGGAGGAAATGCTGAAGAAAAAGCGGCTGACTATATTAAGAGCATGACTAAACCTGTCGTTGCCTTTTTAGCTGGCAAAAGTGCCCCTCCCGGTAAACGAATGGGGCATGCCGGAGCAATTATTGAACGGGGTAAGGGAACCTTTAAGAGTAAAGTTGAAGCGCTAACAGCTGCTGGTGTCAGTGTGGCGAACTTGCCATGGGAGGTTGGCCCTCTTGTCAAGCAAGCGTTAGCACAGGGGAGTGAAAAAGTCTATGGATAAGGATAAGGAGTTAGAAAAAATTGCCCAAGAAAAGGGTCTTTGGGAAAACAAGCATTTTAGTGGAAAACCATCTAAAACGTCTGAAAAGCAGGGGGAAGGCGTCGATTCCGAGGTTGAGTTTCAGAGGCTTTATACGCCGGATGACCTAAATCTTGACTATTTATCCGATTTGAGTTTCCCGGGGGAATTTCCGTTTACTCGTGGTGTTCAACCCGACATGTACCGGGGTAGGTTCTGGACTATGCGTCAATATGCTGGTTTTGGAACTGCGCAAGAAACGAACTCCAGATTTATTTATCTCCTTAAACAAGGGCAAACTGGCCTCAGTATTGCTTTCGATTTGGTGACCCAAATTGGTTATAACTCCGACGACCCTCTTGCCTTAGGAGAAGTAGGCAAGGTCGGCGTTGCAATCGATTCCTTGGCTGACATGGAAGCGCTCTTTAAGGATATTCCATTAGATAAGGTTAGTACCTCAATGACGATCAATGCGCCCGCTGCGATACTGCTGGCTATGTATATTGTGGTTGCTGAAAAGCAAGGAGTAGCCCCTTCTAAGTTACCCGGAACGATTCAAAATGACATCTTAAAAGAATATATGGCTAGAGGAACCTATATTTTTCCACCGGTACCCTCAATGCGTCTCATAACCGATACGTTTAAATATTGTGCCGACAATCTTCCCAACTGGAACACGATTAGTATCAGTGGATATCATATTCGCGAAGCTGGTTCGAACGCGGTTCAGGAGGTGGCTTTTACCCTAGCGGACGGAATTGCCTATGTCCAGGCTGCTCTTGACGTTGGGTTAGAAATTGATAAATTTGCGCCTCGTCTCTCCTTTTTCTTTAATGCTCATTCCAATTTCCTGGAGGAAGTCGCCAAGTTTAGAGCCGCTCGCCGAGTATGGGCCAAGCTTATGAAAGACAGGTTTAAGGCTAAGAACCCCAAATCACTGATGATGCGTTTTCATACCCAGACAGCAGGGTGCACGTTGACGGCCCAACAACCCGAGGTGAATATTATGCGGGTGGCCTTTCAGGCACTCAGTGCAGTGCTGGGTGGCACTCAATCATTGCATACCAACGCCTGGGATGAGGCCTTAGCTTTGCCAAGTCAAGAATCTGCTCTGCTCGCATTACGAACCCAACAAACCATTGCCTACGAAACTGGGGTTACAGGTACAGTGGATCCCTTAGGCGGTTCTTATGCCATAGAAAAATTAACAGAGGACTTAGAACAGTCCGTTTGGGCCTACCTCGAGAAGATTGACGAATTAGGAGGCGCTGTTCGAGCCATTGAACTCGGTTTTCAACAAAAGGAAATCCAGACTAGTGCTTATCGTTATCAAATGGATATTGAAAATCAAACTAGAGTTATTGTCGGGATTAATAAATTTCAAAAGATACAAGAAGAGCCACCAAAAGGATTACTCAAGATAAATCCGAAAGTCGAGCAAGAACAAAAACAGAAATTAGCCGCAGTCTACCGAAAAAGAAATCAAGCAGAGGTGGAGACTGGTCTCCTTCGGTTGGAAAAAGCAGCAGAAAGCACGGAAAACTTGATGCCCTATCTTCTGGACTGTGTCCGAAATTACACAACGTTGGGTGAAATCTGCGACGTATTAAGAAAAGTATTTGGAGAATACAGGCAAGAGAACACCTTTTAACAGGAGGAGTCGTCATGGAAAAAGGACAACGTATTCGGGTATTAATCGGCAAAGTTGGTTTGGATGGTCACGATCGTGGGGCTAAAGTTATTGCTCAGGCGTTGAGGGATGCCGGTATGGAAGTTATTTATACAGGTTTACGACAAACCCCGGAACAAATCGTCGAAGCAGCGATTCAAGAGGATGTTCAAATCATAGGTATCAGCATCTTATCAGGAGCTCATACTTATCTACTGCCGAGAATCATTGAGCTTCTAACTCGAGAGGGAGCGCAAGATATCCAAGTGATCGCCGGAGGGGTTATTCCCGAAGATGACAAGATTCTTTTAAAGGAAGCGGGAGTAGCAGAAATATTCGGAACGGGAACTTCCACTAGGGATATTGTTAGGTTCATAAAACAACTTCAATTAGGAGGAGGTTTGCAAGAATAATGTTCAATGTTTTGAAACTGGATCATATCGGCATCGCCGTAAAAGACATGGAAGTGGCCAAAAGGTTTTATACTGAAGTGTTAGGTATGAATGCGCAAGGAGAAGAAGTAGTTGAACAGCAAAAAGTTAAAGTTTGCTTCATTCCCAGCGGTGATAGCGAAATAGAACTTCTTGAATCCACCTCGCCGGAGGGACCCATTGCCAAGTTTATTGAAAAGAATGGTGAGGGGATTCAACACATCGCTTTTAGGGTGGATAACATTGAAAATGCTTTAGTAGACCTCAAGGCTATAGGTGTCCGGCTGATCGACGAAGCGCCGCGCTATGGCGCTGGGGGTGCAAGTATTGCCTTTATACACCCTAAAGCAACGGGCGGTATTTTGCTTGAATTATCACAGCGTAGCTAAATAGCATTTCAATTCGATGCATCTTGTTATTCAGCGCCAAAGCTAAGCTAGAGGAGGCAGGAACTTTGGATATTTACGATAAACTTAATGAACTATCAGCCCTTAAAGAGGCAACAGAACTCGGGGGTGGCGCCCAGCGTATTAATAAGCAACATGAAAACGGAAAAATGACAGCTCGGGAGCGCATTGAGGCACTCCTTGACGACGATAGTTTTATAGAGACAGATACCTTTATTAGAGGAGAAATGAGCGATTTTACAAAAGCTGACGTGGTCAATCTTGGGGAAGGCGTTGTTACGGGCTATGGCACAATTAATGGTCGCCTGGTTTATCTGTTTTCACAAGACTTCACCGTTTTCGGTGGGGCCTTAGGGGAACTTCATTCGCGAAAAATTTGCAAAATCATGGATCTTGCTTTAAAAAATGGAGCTCCTGTTATCGGTATAAATGACTCAGGAGGCGCGCGTATCCAAGAGGGTGTTACTGCCTTATCCGCTTATGGGGACATTTTTTATCGCAATACCTTAGCCTCAGGGGTTATCCCACAAATCTCGGTTATCATGGGGCCCTGCGCCGGTGGCGCAGTCTATTCTCCTGCTATTACTGATTTTATCTTTATGGTTGATAAGACTAGCCAAATGTTTATCACCGGTCCCCAAGTCATTAAATCGGTGACAGGGGAACAGGTAACCACCGAGGAACTTGGTGGTGCTATGGCCCATAATCATACTAGTGGCGTAGCCCAATTCCTTGGCCATTCGGAAACAGAAACTTTGGACATGGTAAGACATCTATTAACCTTCTTACCTCAAAACAACCTCGATAAATCTCCTGTGTTTGAGGACTCGACACCTGAAACAGAAGATGACGAACTGTTAGACGTGGTACCGATGGAACCAAATAAGCAATACGATGTCAGGAATGTCCTCAGTTTGCTGGTCGATGACAGTGACTTCTTTGAAGTTCATCAACATTTTGCTCAAAATATTGTAACCTGTTTTGCTCGTTTTGAGGGAATGTCTGTTGGAATTATTGCTAATCAGCCTGCCTATTTAGCTGGGTGCCTGGACATTGATGCTTCTGATAAACTATCCCGATTTGTACGTTTTTGTGATTTCTTTAATATTCCTTTGGTGACCTTCGTAGATGTCCCTGGCTTTATGCCTGGGGTT
>DAIEHY010000101.1 GCA_027353165.1 Desulfosporosinus sp. | reverse complement strand
TCCAAGCCCGCATTGATCCACCGAGTCCCGTGCATGGTTGGCTCCTTGAGCGCGCTCTACAAACTCTGAGGCAGGATGGCCTAGTAGATACAGCCCTCTTTTTCTCTTCCTTCCAAGCGGAGTTGAACAATGGCCTGCTTTGGGCCGACAAGGGCTGGAAAAATTTTTCCCATTATTGCCAAGCTGAACACAAGTACTGGCCGAGAGCATCTCATGAAGCGGAAGGTTATTATGCCAAAGGATTAAATACCTTTGACAAGAATGTACCGAAGACCTTTTTTTATTTGGGAGCTACTCTCCATATTATTCAAGACATGACCGTACCCCATCATGCCGCTGGGGTGCTAAAGGACCGACATCAAGAATTTGAATCTTGGGTTATGATGCATTGGAACGATCTGGGTCCCAGCCAACATGGTTGCTACCGAGCCTATCAAAAACCCTCAGAATGGATTCGATATAGTGTCTCTCTCGCCAAACCCTACCTACCACTTGTTTCTCTATCCCATGGTGCTACCGTGAGTAGTTTTACTGAGGCCGCCCGTTTTTTGGTGCCGCTAAGTATCCGCGTCAGTGCAGGCTTTTTGGTAATGGCCCATGCTGCACTGCGCCAATTGCCTATTGAAATAAGCAATGAAACGTTACTTCAAAAAAGCGAACTAACCTCAATCCACTACGTGACCGCTAAAATGGTTAAAAGGAGTGTCAAGTGATGAAACGACGGCGCTTAGAAACTCAGGTAATGGCTCTCATAGTACTCATGACTTTAGCCGCAGGAGTGGTCGGCATAATCGGAATTTTCGGAATGTCTCAAATGCAGAATAACATTACAAGGATCCAACGGCAGGACATCCTTCCCCTGAATACCCTTTCCGATCTACGCTATCATTTGCAAACCTATCGTTCAAGTATACTGCAAATTCTAACTGCCCAAACTCCGGTAGAACGTCAGCAAGATGCTGTAAAAGTCACTGAAGAAAGGGAAACGGTTAATAAGCTTATTTCCTCCTTCGACACGACATCGCGTACCCCTTAAGAGAAATTTTTACTCAATTTGAGACCATTCGTTCATCTGTAGAAGAAAGTGCGGTCTTAGCCCAGGGTATTGAATCCTCTGTGCATCAGATCCAGGAGGAGGGGCAAAACATGCGAACTAGTACAAAGAAAATAGTAAATGAAGCTGAAAGCACCTCAATAGGTACCCGAACAGCAGCGGCTGCAGCAGAAGAACAAAATGCCACGGCTGCCTCATTATTCACTTCGGCAGAGGCTCTTGATAAACTGTCTAAGAATCTTCAACACAGTGTTGCGGCCTTTAAACTTTAGGTACGCTAGCACCTTGCCTCCTTCCTACTTATCACCCAATAATCTCTCGATTACTTCTTGCACTAAGAATACCTCTTCATCAATATTTAATAACTCTGCATATTTTTCATTATTTTTAGGATCAAAATCCTTAGTCATGACGATTTCTTCATGTGGTTTAACTCTTGCTGTCTCAAATTCCTTGGAAGCACATTTTGATGGGCAGCCATTTAGTGCAATATACTTTTCGTTAACTCCACTTTCGTTGTCAAGAGGTAAACTCAAATGGGGTAGTACGCGTATTATTTCGTCATCAACGAAAAATTCAGCCACCGTTTTTGTCATCATACTGACGTTACAACGACCTTGACAAGGGAAAATCCCAATATTCATATATAGCCATTCCTTTCGTTGCGTTGTTATTGTTTTCAAGCATAACCTATTTCCTCCTTCATAGTTGTTGACCGCCGCAATTTTTTGACATTACATCTCCCTTCTACAGTATATATCTACAAATTTACACGAAACGAAAAAAGTTCAGCAATATTATTATAATATAATAATATTGCTGAACTTTGTAGTCGTAAAAACTATTTTTTACTGTCTAACCACGAATATGGCTTTTATATAAGCTCACAGGTCAAGCAACTTATCCCCTTTGATTTCATCCGCGCTCCAAGCGATGACGGCAAAGTTTCCATCCGAATGCTTATCCACTTTGTTGATCCACTCAATCTCGTTGCTTGCTTTGGCAATCAGCAGTTGATTCGTTGTGCCCGTATGATACAGGGAAGAATTTATAACCCACCATTTCGTCGCAATACCTGCACGTTTCAAATCTTCTTCGAGGCGCATTGCTTCATACACGGGTGTGGCTTCCGCCAGCGTAACAATGATGACCTCGGTTTCGTCGGCATTACGCAGTCGTGGCAACAGATTTTTCACCGATTCGGGAATGTCCCCTTGTGATCGCTGGATTTCCTTGTGGTAGCTCTGCGTGGAGTCTAACAGCAGAAGCGTATGACCGGTCGGAGCTGTGTCAATAACAACCACTTGATCTTCGGCCTTTTCTACGATTTGGGCAAAGGCTCTGAACACTGCAATTTCCTGGGTACAGGGGGAGCGCAAATCTTCCTCAATATAAGCTATGTCCTCCTCGGACATGGTTTCTCTGGCCTTGGCAAGCACTTCCTCTTGATAGTTTTTCAGTTCAGCCTGCTCGTCAATATGGCTCATAGTGATGCCACTGGTTTCCTCGAGGACAAATTTGAGATGGGCCGCAGGATCTGTGGTGGTTAGGTGCACCTTTTTACCTCTTGCGGATAATCCCATCGCAATCGCCGCCGCAAGAGTCGTCTTTCCCACTCCCCCTTTGCCCATGGTAAAGATAACTTTTTTATGTGTGTTGTACAGGTCATCAATGACCTCCTTAAGTTTGGGAATCACCTGAGCCTGTATCGTTTCATCACGGACAATATAATTATCCTTAGTCAGCAATGCTCTTACATTCTCCATTCCTGTAATGTTATAGGCTCTAAGCGGCACAGTATATGTGATAAGGCTTAGTAAGCCCTGCGGCATTTCAGCCAGCGCTTTCTGCTGTTTTTGATAGAGACTCTCAGAAATACTGTCATCATACAAGGTCAGTACACCATTAATGACCATGACCTGATTGTTTACTCCAATCTCCGCCAGCTCCTCAGACGCTCTTTCAGCTTCTTTAAGAGAGGCTGCTTCAGGACGCGAAACGAGAATGAGGGTTGTTAATTTGCCGTCGGCTAAGGTTTCAACAGCCTTTTTATAAATCCCCTTTTTGTTTTCCAATCCGGATAGTTGTCCTAAACAAGATGCACCGTGGGTGCTTTCACTAATAAAGTTGCTCCATGCAGATGGTAGTTGTAGCATTCTGAGGGTGTGACCTGTTGGAGCAGTATCAAAAATAACATGATCGTATTCTAGTTGCGTTTTTTCATCGGTTATAAAGTTTGAAAACTCATTGAAGGCAGCAATTTCAACAGTACAGGAGCCGGAAAGCTGTTCTTCCATGTTGTTAAGCACGGCATCGGGCAGTTTTCCACGGTAGGGAGAGATGACACTTTCTCGGTATTCCGCTGCCGCTTGGATGGGATCAAGGTTGGCGACAACTAGATTCGGCACTTCTTTGATGGGAATACCCTTATTCGTCAGCTCAGTGTTAAAAACGTCCTGCAAGTTTGAAGCAGGATCGGTGCTGATAAGCAGTACCTTTTTGCCACTGTCCGCAAGGTTGACCGCAGTAGCACAAGCTGTTGAGGTTTTACCGACACCGCCTTTTCCAGTATAAAACAAATATTTTGTAAGCCTGATTTTCTGCGGATTAAAAATCTCCATGCTTAATTATCCCCCGTTCGTTATTATCTAATAATCTAGGATTAGCAATTCCCGTCGGAACAACCGCATCCTCCTGCACTTTGAGGGAGGATTTTAAATTCCCTTTCTTGCTCACTCAAGAAACTTATCGGTATATTAAGAAGCTGCACAAATTCTTCATTGCTTGGGTATCTGCTACTTATTATTATTTCACCTTCTAAGAGAGTTGCGGGCAGTGCCTCGACCCCTTTGGTTTGGAGAAGGTCATTTACCGCCTTATTGTTAACAAATTCCATCGGTGCATTGGTAAGATTGAAACGTTCAACCTCAATGCCGTTTTTCTTAAGTGAATTAAGAACGGTAGAAATCCGAAGCAATTCAGTGTCAACCCCTACACCACAGAGACCTGTGGAACAGCACATAGCGGGTTCAAATATCTGCATTTTTTTCACAAATAATCGCTCCTCAATTTTAATTTATAAAGACAACTCATTTATCAAATGGATCTTCAACTCCTTCTGAAAAACGAGTCGAGCTTAACCTCAACAACCATGTCTAAGATCTCTCTCGTTGCTATTATGCCTTATCGTTGTTATTTCATAACGGCAAGCTTTCTGTTCAAGTGAAATCGTCAAAGGAACTGAAAAAATAATTTCCGTGATTGTCTTATTCGTTGTTAAGTTCGTTAAGGTGGTCTAGAGCAAAGGGGCTCTCTGGGTTTAGCTGAATTGCCTGTTCAAAAGCCTCTCTGGCTTTCGCTCTATCTCCCGTCTCCTGATAGGCTAACCCTATGATATTATAGGCTTCCCCTCTACCCTCATCGTCCTGAGAATTTGTTAGATAAGTTTCTTCCTCTACGATAGCCGGTTCCCATTCTCTTTTCGCTAAATAAGCCGCTCCAAGTGAATAATGGACTTCGATAAGTGTTGGGTCGATCTCTAACGCTTTATAAAGATGCTCGATTCCTTGGGTTAAATCCTTATCTTTCCCAAAACCATCTATGTACATTGCTCCAATGATAATATGGTTTTTCGCCATGGAACTTAATACTCGTCTTTGATCAAAATAAATGCGGTATTCACCTTGAACATTCCGTAAAAGAAGATATTGAATCTCGCTGGATAGAACTTCCGTAGTATAAAGATCACGATTGGTTTCTGAGACCTGAACGCTTATTCCATCAGCAACAGAATTTTCACCCATTCTAAGATTATTTTTTAACTGTATATCCTTAATCTCAAAGCTCTCAATTTCCATAGTTTCTCTAAGCTGCTCCAGCCATGTCATAATATTTTCTTTCCCTAACCCCTCACGACTCTCTGGATGTAAAAGTTCATAAATTGACTCATCGTCTCCAGCTTGAAAATCTTCGTAATAACGCAGAACCATTTGCCTCGCAGCTGATCTCGCTTCGTATTCATTATAGATCGTAAATCCACTAAACAGTGTTGCAATACCAACACCTACAACGAGCGATATGAAAACCCATCTTTTAAACTTCAGAATATCCCCCCATTTCATACCACTTGGTTTCCCGTACAAAAGCCAGAACTAACTGAACTAACTAATACTATCCCTGCTAAAGTGTTACTTGTTGTCATATAGTTACTAACGATTAGCAATATTCATATATTCTGCAGAGGTTGGATCTGATTTCTCGGTCCAAATATTGACCACGCTGCCCACTTTGATACTGGCTATCGTTCCATCCTGAACCGTAGGACCATTGCTGCCAGTGCCTCTGATTTTAATCGGGATACCAACAGGCACGGTCATCGTAACATTCTTACCAGTCATCACTTCTTGAGAGGCGAGCAGTTTCTGCCGTTCTTCTGTGCTTAAAGCCTGCATCTCTGCTTGCCTTTTAGCCTTATCTGCAGCGGACAATTCTGCCGTTTCTTGCCTTTGCATTTCTGCAATCAAGACAACATTACCTTGAATCGACTTGACTTTGCCATAGACTTCCGCAAACCGATCCGGTTGTTCAGGATCAACGTTCGTACCGTACGAGGCACCCGAACCTGTAGCGCTTGCGGAAGGTGTCGATCCTGACGTCGATTGGCTTCCGGAAGAGCAGCCTGTAAGCCCGATGACCAAAGAACCCATGACGATAAGAGCCGCAAATCGTTTCCACTTGAACATTTGAACTCATCCCCTCTAATCAATTTTCATATGCTTTTTTTCATAAATATTAGATTTTTTATTCATATCTCAACGCTTCGATTGGATTGGAATCAGCTGCTTTCTTGGCTGGGTAGAATCCAAAAAACACCCCCACAATGCCGGAAAAGGCAAAAGCAATCAAAAGGCCCTGCATGGAGCGAACAGTCTCTATCTCCATGTATTTCAGCAGCGGAATCACCACTTCTCCTAGAGCTACGCCCAATAACCCCCCGAAAAAACTGATGCCGATGGCTTCAAAGAGAAATTGCCTTAAGACATCTTTTTTCCGCGCCCCAAGTGCCCGGCGGGTACCAATCTCTTTCGTACGCTCACGTACAGAAACAAGCATGACATTCATAATCCCTATCCCTCCGACCACTAAGACAATTGTGGCTATCGCAATCAGGAGTACCGACATCGTACGCGCCGTATCTTGAGCGGCGCCTACCTTGCTTCCGGCATCCCTAACCATAAAGTCATCCGCCATATTGGGACGGAGTTTATGGGCTTCGCGCAGAGCTGCTGCAATTTCGTCGAGAGCCGGTTTGACACTGGGCAGATCCTTCGCTTGAACTGTGAGTCTCGGGGTTACCGTGGTCCCTAAGATATAGCTTTGAGCCGTGGTATAAGGTATAAAAACCCCTTCATCAATATTTACATTCCCCATCGTCTCACCTTTTCTCTCGATCACCCCTCCAACTGTAAATTTCTTATTGTTGAGGTTTAATGTTTGACCCACAATCTCCCCTGGTGCGTTCCCTAAAAGGGTTTCCGCAATATCTGCTCCGAGCACCACTGTTTTCTCTTTGGTCGTGACACTCTCCGGTGTCAAAAAACTACCGGAACTTAATTTTAGGTTGGTCAAACTTTGGAAGTCTTCCGTAACCCCTAGAACCGTCACTGATTCTGTATTGGCACCGGCACTTGCCGCAGCTTTTCCGGATATTTGGGGAGCAACAGCCGCCACAGAAGGGCAATTCTCCTTAATCACAGCGACATCCTTAATACCCAGCTTGGAGGGAATCGGAGATCCAGTGCTGCTAGCCATGACATAAATTGTGGTTACGCTCATCTGGGAAAACTGGTTATCTACGCTTTTCTTACTCCCTAATCCCACCGCCACCACGAGGATTATGGTCGCTGTGCCGATAATGATACCAAGCATCGTAAGGAAGGATCGAACTTTATTAAGCCATATTCCATCGAGGGCCAAGCGAATGGTTTCCAATATCCCCATCTTCAATCCTCCCGTCTTTGAACAGGATGATACGTTCGGCCTGCTCCCCAATTTCCCGGTCATGGGTCACCATGATGATTGTTTTCCCCTCCCTGTGAAGCTCTTTAAAAAGTCCCATCACTTGGATACCGGATTGGCTATCTAACGCACCGGTTGGCTCATCCGCCAGGAGCAGGTCGGGATTCGTGCTAAGAGCTCGGGCAATGGCGATTCGTTGTTTCTCTCCCCCCGACATTTCAGCCGGCTTGTGGTTCAGCCGGTGCCCTAATCCTACCCGCTCCAAAAGTCCCATGGCAATCATGCTTCGGTCTTTGCGGTTCTGGTAAGCCAGGGGTACTTCAACATTTTTTTGCGCGGTGTAGTAGGGCAAAAGGTTGAAATTTTGAAATACAAACCCCAGCTTGAGGTTTCTAAACCGGGCTAGTTCATCATCATTGAGGTCATTAATGAGTTGCCCGTCCAGATAATACGACCCTTCGGTCGGTTTATCTAAACAGCCAATAATATTGAGCAGTGTCGACTTCCCGGAGCCTGAAGCCCCCATGATCGCCACGAATTCACCCCGTCGGATGGTTGTGTTGACGTCTTTCAAAATTTGCACCGTGTTTTTACCCAAAGAAAACTCTTTATGAATATGCTCTAACTGGATAACGTTTTCGTGCACATTTGTCCCTCCTTTCCGATTATTTTTTAATGTTCTTGCGAATGAGAACTTTATCTCCAGC
>DAIEHY010000100.1 GCA_027353165.1 Desulfosporosinus sp. | reverse complement strand
AATTAAAGGAGGAGTTTATAGTGGCTGTATCTGTCGTCAATACCAAGATGAATTATGAGGAGGAGTATGGGACTTTCAAATTAGAAGTTGGTGAATATTATAATTTTGCTGAAGATGTTGTGGACAAATGGGCTAAAGATCCCAACAAACTGGCTATGTTATGGGTTGATGATGAAGGCCACGAAATAAAGAAAACATTCAAGGAGATTAGTGAAAATTCCCAGCGTTTTGCCAATGCTATGCATGCTCTGGGGATTACTCAGGATGATGTGATAATTCTAATTCTACCACGGTATTCAGAGTGGTGGGAGGTCTTCGTTGGTGCAATCCGCATGGGGGCAGTTATCTCGCCGGGAACTACTCAGCTCACCGCTAAGGACCTCGCCTACCGTGTTAATGCCTCCAATGCATCAGCTTTCATTACTGATGCAAATATTGCAGCTAAATTTGATGAAGTAAGTGACCAGTGTCCGACTGTCAGGGCCAAACTGATTGTGGGATCAGAAAGAGAAGGTTGGCTGAATTTTACTAAGACCATCCAGTCGTCTTCACCAAGCTTTGACTCAGTGCACACACGCAGTGATGCCACAGCTGTTTTATACTTTACTTCCGGTACAGTAGGCTATCCCAAGATGGCCGTTCATAACCACTCCTATCCCCATGGGCATACTGTGACTGGTAAATACTGGCTAGATCTTGGTCCGGATGATTTACACTGGAATGTCAGCGATACCGGCTGGGCTAAAGCAGCCTGGAGCAGTATTTTTGGTCCTTGGAACCAAGGCGCAGCTGTTTTTGTCCATCATACTAGCCGTTTTGATACCAAAAAGACCTTGGAGTTTCTGGAGAAATACCCCATAACTACCTTGTGCGGGGCACCGACGAACTATCGTATGCTCGTGCTCGAGGACCTAAAGAAGTATAAATACCCAACCTTGCGTCACTGCGTAGGGGCTGGTGAACCGCTGAATCCTGAAGTCATTAAAATCTGGAAAGACGCTACGGGAATAACTATTCGCGATGGTTACGGACAAACCGAGACGGTGCTCTTATTGGGCAGTTTCCCCTTTATAGAAGCGAAATATGGCTCGATGGGCAAACCAACACCGGGTTTTATAGTCAAAATAATTGATGAAACCGGTGATATCCTGCCCCCGAATAAGGAAGGGGATGTGGCGGTTCTGGTGAAACCGAAACGTCCGATTGGTTTGTTTACGGAATACCACGGGGATCCAGTGCGAACGGCTTCCGTCTATCGTGGCGAATGGTACCTAACCGGTGACCGGGCTTACATGGATGAAGATGGCTACTATTGGTTCGTTGGTCGGAGTGATGATGTTATTTTGACTTCCGGTTATCGGATTGGACCTTTCGAAGTGGAAAGCGCATTACTTGAACATCCCTCTGTGGCAGAATCGGCCGTGGTTTCCAGTCCAGACGATTTGCGGGGTGAGGTGGTCAAAGCATTCATTATCTTGAAAACAAGTTTTGAGGCTAGTGAAGAACTGCTGAAGGACATCCAAGAATATGTCAAGAAAGCAACGGCTCCCTACAAATATCCGCGCCTGATTGAATTTGTTGAAACCCTACCTAAAACTGTCAGTGGGAAAATTCGCCGGGTTGAACTGAGGGACAAAGAATGGGCTAGCTACAAACGCTCTTCGGCCGAAATGTAGGATAAATTAAAGAGGGTGTAACAAAACTAGTTTTCTAGTTTGTTACACCCTCTTATTGTACGCTTTTTGGAAATGTCAACCAATAGATACATGTCTACAAAGTTGACATAAAGCTGAAACCGGGACAAAGTAGCAAAGTGCGAGCTGAGCAGTTAAATATGTAAACAATCGTAGACATTTTTAAAACCAGTTATTCCGAGATATTTGTGGTCTGCACTGGTCGTAACCCTTAAAAACTGGGAAATCAGACTGATCAGGCCTCTGAATTGGAGCTTGGCATGGGAATTGCAAGATAATTCAATCGATTCAGAATAAGGGGGTTGTCGTCAGGAATCAATCCCAGAAACTTATCAAAAAACAAGAAATGGGTGAGCAAATATGACAAACTATCAAGACCTTTATCAAGAAAAACTTTGCACAGCAGAAAAGGCCATTAAGCTTGTCCAGAATGGAGACTCAATAATCGTGCCGGTTGGGGTTGGTGAACCACCGGCTCTTTTGACGGCTTTATCAGAGCATCGGCGGGAGTATCTTGATGTTAAAATATCCCAAATTCTTCCGATTAGAAAGTTTGGGTATATTGACCCTGAAACCGTTGAACATGTTCGCCATGTGGCATTTTTCCTTGGAGGAGTTACACGAGCAGGGGGGCAGCAAGGCTGGATCGACTATTTGCCAAGTTATTTTGGCGAAATGCCACGAATGTTTGAAGATGGGTTTTATGCCGTTGATACTGTCTTTACTCTTGCCTCACCGATGGATGAATATGGTTATTTATCAATCAGTTTAGGAGCCGATTACACAATGGCTGCGATTAAGAAAGCCCGGTCAGTTGTTCTAGAAGTCAACCCCAACGTACCCTTTGCCAATGGAAATTGCCTAGTTCATATCTCCCAGGTATCAGCCCTTGTAGAGGATAATACGCCACTAACGGAAGTAGGGCTTCCTAAAATTGGCCCGGTTGAGGAAGCAATCGGTAAATACGTGGCAGATTTAATCGACAATGGTTCGACACTTCAGATCGGATTTGGGGCTATTCCGGATGCTGTCGTGATGCAACTCACCCATAAACATGATTTAGGTATTCATTCGGAAATGTTAGGGGATGGGATCTTAACTTTGATTGAAAGTGGCGCGGTGACGAACCGGAATAAAAATTATCTACCGGGAAAAGTAATTGCCACCTTTGCCTTGGGTACAAAGCGTCTCTATGATTTTATGAACCGTAATCCTCAGCTGGAGATGCACCCAGTCGACTTTACAAATGATCCTTGTCTTGCCGGGCAGAATGATAATTTGGTCACGATTAATGCTTCCATGCAAGTAGATTTTCTGGGTCAATGCTGTTCTGAGAGCATGGGAAGTACTCCTTATAGTGGAACAGGCGGGCAGGTAGACTTTGTTCGAGCGGCCAATCGATCTAAAGGTGGAAAATCCTTTATCGTGCTTCCAGCTACTGCGAAGAGTGGAACAATTTCGCGGATCACACCGACTTTAACCCCAGGTTCGGCCATCACGACCTCGAAAAACGATGTAAACTACGTCGTTACAGAATACGGTGTTGCACAGTTGCGAGGAAAAACGGCTAAGCAACGGGCTCAAGCATTAATTGCCATTGCGCATCCTAATTTTCGTGGGGAATTAACAGAAGCCGCAAAGAAAATGAATTTATTATAGAAGTGAAGGAGAGATACAATGTCTAAAGCAGTTATCGTGAGTGCTGCAAGGACGCCGTTTGGTACGATGGGCGGAAGTCTCAAGGATATTTCCGCGGTTGACCTTGGTGCACATGTGATTCGAGAAGCGCTTAAACGAGCGCAACTTTCAGGGGAAAAAATCGATAATGTTCTTATGGGGATGGTTATCCAGGGTGGAGCAGGACAGATCCCCTCGCGTCAAGCGAGTATCAAGGCCGGACTCCCGTTGGAGGTCACCTCAGAGACAATTAATAAAGTGTGTGCTTCTGGAATGCGCGCTGTGACGTTAGGTGAAACCATCATCCGGGCTGGGGATGCAGACATTATTATTGCCGGTGGAATGGAGAGCATGTCTAATGCTCCTTTTGCTCTGAAAAAGGCTCGCTTTGGGTACCGCATGGGAAATGACAGCCTTCTGGATTTGATGGTCAACGATGGCCTGTGGTGTGCTTTTCACAACGTCCATATGGCGGTCCATGGATCTTCCGTGGCCAAGGAATATGGAATTTCGCGTGTAGACCAGGATCAATTTGCACTTCGCTCCCAACAATTAGCGTCAAAGGCCATCGACGAAGGTAGGTTTGTCGATGAGATTGCTCCGGTCGAAATACCACAACGAAAAGGGGATTCGCTTTGGTTTGCCCAGGACGAAGGGCCTCGGCGTGATACCACACTTGCTAAATTATCTGCCTTACCTCCTATTTTTGTTAAAGATGGAACGGTCACAGCCGGAAATGCACCTGGTGTCAATGACGGGGCTGGTGCAATGGTACTAATGAGCGAGCAAAAAGCGCGTGAATTAGGCAAGAAGCCACTGGCGACCATACTTGGGCATACTAGCGTTGCTCAAGAGCCCGCCTATATTGCTACAACTCCAGGACTGGCGATCAATAAGCTCTTGAAACAAAAAGGAATGACCATTCAGGATATTAACTTAATTGAAGCGAATGAGGCCTTTGCAGCGGTCGCTTTAACGAGTCAAAGAATTGCCAAGTGGAATCCGGAGATTGTCAACGTCAATGGAGGGGCTATTGCCTTAGGGCACCCGATAGGAGCCAGTGGGGCAAGAGTTATCATGACGCTGATTTATGAATTGCGGCGCCGCGGCGGCGGCTTGGGTATTGCGGCGATTTGCAGCGGAGCAGCACAGGGAGATGCAATTCTACTTGAGGTGAACGGCGGGTAATTATATAGAAGGTGAAATGAGATTGGGGTGGGAGAGATGGACTTTCAGTTAAACCATGACCAACTAATGATGCAAAAGATGGTGAGAGATTTCGTCCGAGATGAAATCATTCCCCAAGCATCGATAACCGATGAGACACATGTTTATCCAATCGAGATCCTTCGCAAGATGGGTAAACTCGGATTGATGGGGATTCCCATTCCGGAAGAATATGGGGGTGCGGGTTCTGACTTCTTATCCTATATCTTGGCGATTGAAGAGATCGCCAAAGGATGTGCTTCAACAGCCGTTATTTTAGCGGTTCATACCTCCGTAGGAACTTTTCCGATTCTCTATTTTGGTACGGAGGAACAAAAACGAAAATATTTACCTAAACTAGCAAGAGGAGAATTTATTGGAGCGTTTGCCTTGACAGAGGCTAATGCTGGTTCCGATGCGTCGAGTCTACAAACGACGGCTGTTCTTAAAGGTGATCACTACCTCTTAAACGGCACTAAGCGTTTTATTACTAATGCTGGTCATGCGGACGTTTATTTGGTTATGGCATCTACAGATCGCAAGAAAGGACCTCATGGGGTGACTTCTTTTTTGGTGGATAAGGACACGCCGGGTTTTAAAGTCGGAAAAAGGGAAGAGAAAATGGGCCTCAATGGATCGACAACATGTGAACTGATTTTCGAAGATGCTATGGTTCCTGTAGAAAACCTTTTGGGAGCAGAAGGGCAAGGATTTAAAGTCGCAATGTCACTTCTGGACGGTGGGCGGATCGGAATTGGTGCACAGGCATTAGGAATTGCCGAGGCAGCGCTAGAGGCGGCCCTTGCTTATTCGCGTGAACGGATACAATTTAAACAACCTATCGGCAATTTCCAAGGCATTCAATTTATGCTCGCTGATATGGCAACTCAGATCGAAGCTTCGAAATTACTGATTTACCAGGCGGCTTCTCTGAGAATGGCTGGACTTCCTTACAGTAAACAAGCCTCCATGGCTAAGATGTATGCGAGCGATACGGCGGTCAAGGTGACTACTGACGCTGTGCAAATTTTCGGGGGGTATGGTTATTGCAAAGAGTACAAAGTTGAACGCTATATGCGAGATGCTAAAATCACACAAATTTATGAAGGCACAAATCAGATTCAGAGGATTGTTATAGCTAAGCACCTAAAAATTTAGAACTTCCATTAACTGCGAGGGTGTAATAAAAAACGAGCGAGTTCTAAAATATTTAGAGCTCGCTCCTTAACATAATTATAATGAGATTACCCCTTGGATATGGATAATTAATAATTAAAAAAGGATTTGCCTCTCTAGGGTCGAATTATCTGATAACACAAAAAATGCGGGAGGTTTATCAATGTTGCTGGAGGGACAGGCTTTCTCGATCACCCTAGATGAAATTCTCGAGAATACGAATAACGCAATCATTGCGGTTGATCCCAAAGGACAAATCATTTATGCGAACCGCGCTGTTTTAAATATTTTAAAAACAGAGGTCCTTGATCTTGTGGGGGAGCCAATTACCAAACACTTTCCTGAAACTGGACTAATGCGGGTTTTTGAGACTGGAATTGCTGAGTTGGGCCAGCAGTTGAAACTTGATAATATCACCTTATTAAGCAATCGAACGCCCATCTATGTTCACGGTGAACTGGTAGGAGCTGTTGCGGTATTCCATGATATCACGATTCTTCAAAATTTCCTCGACAATCTGGTAGTTGAACATGAAAAAACGAAGCAACTACAACGTACTCTTGAGGTCGTTCTTAATACCGCTTATGATGGGCTAATCGTGGTAGATAAAGAGGGGATCATCACGATGACCAATCAGGCCTTTTCGAGTTTCTTTAATCAAACCCCAGAGGATTTGATCGGTAAACCTGTTACAGACGTCTATAAGAACGCTAAATTTATAGATGTTTTGGAAACTGGTCAACCCGTGTTTGGATACATTCATGACTTAAATGGACACGAAATTATTGCTAGCAGAATCCCGATTAAGCAGGATGGGAAAATTGTCGGGGCTTTAGGAAAAGTGGTTTTCAAAGATGTCAATGAACTTTACGCCTTAACAAAAAAAGTGGATTCCTTGCGTTTGGAGCTGGATTACTATAAAAAGACCATGTTACAGAAAAACAATTCGGCCTTGGAACTCTTAAAGGGAAAGAATGCAGTGATGGTTTCCCTAGTTCAGACTACCCTTCGTGTCTCAAAGTCAGGGTCTACTGTTCTATTGAGGGGAGAAAGTGGAACTGGCAAGGAATTGTTTGCCATGCTACTTCATTCCGAAAGCACTCGAAGTCAAGGTCCCTTTATAAAGGTAAATTGTGCGGCTGTTCCTGAAAATTTGCTCGAATCTGAACTGTTCGGCTATGAGGAGGGGGCATTCACAGGGGCACGCAAAGGTGGGAAATTAGGAAAATTTGAATTAGCAGATGGAGGGACCTTGTTCCTTGACGAAATTGGGGATATGGAAATGACCATGCAAGCTAAGCTCTTGCGGGTTATTCAGGAACGAGAAATTGAACCGTTAGGAAGTAGTAAGACTCGTAAAGTTGACGTTCGATTAGTTGCAGCGACCAATCGTGATCTCGAAACAATGATCCAAGAAAAGAAATTCCGTGAAGATCTTTATTATCGCTTAAATGTCGTGACTTTAACGATTCCTCCTCTGCGAGAAAGGATTGATGACCTTGAATGTCTAATTGAAACCTTTATTAAAAAATTTAATCGTTTGTTTGCACAATCTGTAACGGGAATTACGTTTGAAGCAATGGATGTCCTAAGGAAACATCGTTGGCCAGGAAATATCCGTGAGCTGGAAAACATTATCGAGAGAGCGTTTAATATGCTTGATGACACAGAAATTCATCTCAAGCATCTACCTAATTACTTGCAAATTCTTGCTGGTCATAATACGCGACCTTTTATAGAAGGGTCATTAGAGTCAATACTCAATAATGTGGAAAAAGAAGCTCTTATGATTGCTCTGGAGACTGCCGAAGGAAATAAAGTTCAAGCTGCTAAAAATTTAGGACTTTCTAGAGCGGGATTGTACAAAAAACTTATTAAGCATAAGTTACATAAATAGTATAGGTTAATGAGCAAGGTTTTACATGTCCACAAATGGGTTTATGTATACTTATGTAGACACTTGTTTTGGCTCTGGGAACTGTGTCTGCCTCAGAGGAGGCAGAGTGAAATGTGTATACATTCGTATACATGCTGGTGGAGGAGATATCCATTATTCAGGAATTGAAAAGACGTTCAAACTCTTTCCTAATCCTGAACGCCGATTATTCTGAATAT